>JADBWH010000137.1 GCA_020404105.1 Pseudanabaena sp. M53BS1SP1A06MG
AGTTAAAGTAATTTCTTAAAAAAAAAGTTCGTCTCACTATTGAATGTGATGAACTATGGTCTTTTGTTGGCAATAAAAAATATAAGGTGTGGGTATGCTTAGCTATTGACCGTGACACTAGAGAAATTGTCGGGGTGTATATCGGCAATCGAGATCAAGATGCTGCTAGGGAATTATGGCTATCCTTGCCCAGTGTCTATTGCCAGTGTGCCGTTTGCTATACCGACTTTTGGCAAGCTTACTGTTGTGTACTACCACAAAAGCGTCATCGGGCTGTCGGCAAAGAGTCTGGACAAACTAATCACATGGAAAGGTTTAATTGCACTTTGTGTCAACGGGTTGCTCGTTTGGTTAGAGAAACTTTATCTTTCTCTAAAAAGTTGGATAATCACATTGCCATGATTTGGCTTTTTGTTCATCACTACAATACTCTCATCCAATCTAAGATTCTTATCATTCCCTCTTGATCACTACCCATAATTTGTTTCCCCGCCAAAGGCTGGTAAACAAACCTGTATTTCACCAACTGGTAAACGCTATATAGCTTTCTCCGTACTTATCTTGTTTTAAAAGTCCTATATATTGCAATATAATTTAATTGATGTAGGACTTACGCAAACCGAATAAATTTATTAGGCTTGAGGTAGATATGTTACGGGCGAAGCCCGCAACATATCTACCCAATGCGTAAGTCCTATTCGTAAATTTAACGCTAGATAAATTGCGTAGATTGTGATTAGCTTAGAGTCAACCTAACAAAGGTATGAGGTAAAGTTGTGAGTTGTATCCATCTATTTCTCCCCAAACACTGCTTTTGCCTATTGGCTAGTCTATCTGTCTGTCAGCTATTGGTATTGAAATTTGATGCTCCTGCATCTGCCGAATTCAATTCTCTAATTGCTACAACTCCTCAAAATCAGGCGATCGCACAAACTAAGCCTCCTACAGATAATACTCAAAATGCTGCACCTGTTGAAGTTCCAATTTCGATCAAGCGTATTGATATTGTTGGCAGTACTATTCTCACTCCGAACCAAATTGATCAACTTACATCTCCTTTAATCGGTAAATCCGCCACAATCTCTCAAATCAGCGAGATTGCAGATAAAATCACCAAAATATATCAAGAAAATAATTTTATTACTTCAAGGGCTTTTCTTCCGCCCCAAGATATTAAAGATGGAGTTGTTAAAATCCAAGTTTTGGAAGGTAAAATCGAACGTATAGATATTGGACGAGCAGGGAAAGTAGATGGTAGGTTAAATGATAACTATATACGCGATCGCATTGCTCTAGGTGCAACGCATCCTCTCAACTTTACAAATATAGAAGAAAAACTTCAGCTATTGCGTGCCGATCCCTTAGTTGCTGATATCAAAGCCAATCTCATCTCAGGCAGCACTCCAGATCAAAATATTGTAAACGTTACTTTGAGCGAGGCGAAAACCTTCTCTGTAAATACATTCATTGACAATTATGGAAACACATCGTCAGGAATCTTTCGTGTTGGAGCTACTGTTCAAGAGGCAAACCTGACTGGTAATGGTGACTCTATTTATCTTAGCTACACGCGATCAGGCAGTTCGGACAACTATAGTTTAGGATACTTCTATCCCATTAATCCTATGGGTGGAACACTAGGATTTAACTTTTCCACGGGGCAAAGTCCTGTTACAGAGCCACCCTTCAATACGCTCAATATTTCTACTAATACCCAGACATTTGAATTAGCATATCGTCAGCCAATAGTGCGTTCTTTAACTGAAGAGTTTACTCTTGGAGTTGGTTTTACCTTTGGGAATAGTTCTTCTTTTCTAAATGGCGAGTCTTTTAATTTTCAGAATTTACTCTTTGATGATGGAAATTCTCAAACTCGTGTTCTGAATCTTAACCAAGAATATATCAGGCGCGATAATTCTGGGGCTTGGGCTTTACGCTCCTCTTTCAATTTTGGGTTAGGCATGTTGGGAGCTACTATCCGCAATGACAACTCCCCAGATGGAAGGTTTTTTTATTGGGTAGGTCAACTTTTAAGAGTACAAAGATTGGGTGAAGATAAGGATACTCTTGCTACCTTTCGTTTTAATCTTCAGTTAGCTGGCGATTCTCTCCTTTCTTCTAATCGCTTTAGTATTGGTGGACCTCAGTCTGTTCGTGGGTATCGTCAGAGTCAATTAGTTGGTGATAATGGCATTCAAAGTTCGTTAGAGATTCAGATACCAGCTGTGCGTGATTTTGACGGTATTCCGATTGTCAAGGTTTTACCTTTTATGGAAGCAGGAGCAATCTGGAATGCTCGGAATAATAACTTTGGCAACCAGTCTCTTTTGGGTATTGGATTGGGTGCAATTTACCAACCATCTCGTAATTTCACTTTTCGCCTAGATTATGGAATCCCTTTGATTAATGCGGGAAATCCTTATACTAACCTTCAAGACTCAGGGATGTATTTTTCTGTTAGTGGTAATTTTTAGCTTGTCTTCCTAGCGATACAGACGGCTATCCCTACGTTTGCAGCCTAGCATTAGTAAAATAACATTTCTATAATGGCTTTAGCAACAAATCTTAAAGTATAAAAAAATGGCTGTTAAAAAAGAAGATCCCAAGCGATCGCGTGCTCGTCTGATTGGCAATGTCCTATTATTGATCGGCTCAGCATTGCTCATAATAAACATTTTTCTCCCAAATTTATTTGCACCTGCTTTGCCTCGTGTTCCCTATAGCCTATTCGTCCATGAGGTCGAAGAAGGTAATGTGGCAAGAGTCTATATTGGACAAGACCAAATCACCTATCAACTCAGAGGGGTTAGCCCTGACATTCCTGGGGATGTCATTTCTACAACCCCTATTTTTGACTTGAATTTACCCGAACGCCTTGAAAAGAATGGCGTAGAATTTGCGGCAGCTCCTGTCAAGAAAGATAATTTCTTCGGTACATTACTAAGTTGGGTGATTCCTCCGCTCATCTTTGTCGGTATCTTCCAACTGTTTAGTCGTAACGGTGGTGGCGGTGCTCCTGGAGGTTTGCAAATTGGCAAGAGCAAGGCAAAGGTCTATGTCGAAGGTGAATCCACCAAGACTCTTTTTGCTGATGTGGCTGGTGTCGATGAAGCTAAGCAAGAACTACAAGAAATTGTCCAGTTTCTGAAGACTCCTGAGAAATACACTAAAATTGGTGCAAAGATTCCCAAAGGGGTCCTGCTGGTTGGTCCTCCTGGAACTGGTAAAACCCTCCTTGCTAAAGCAGTGGCAGGCGAAGCAGGTGTTCCCTTCTTCAGTATCTCTGGTTCAGAATTTGTCGAACTCTTTGTCGGTGTAGGTTCCTCCCGTGTCCGTGACCTATTTGAACAAGCGAAAAAACAATCCCCTTGTATCATCTTTATCGATGAACTAGATGCGATCGGTAAGGCTCGCTCTAGCGGTGGCATGTATGGCGGTAATGATGAACGCGAACAAACGCTCAACCAACTGCTTACGGAAATGGATGGTTTTGGCGTAGATGGAACGACAGTAATCGTTCTTGCCGCAACTAACCGCCCCGAAACCCTTGACCAAGCGCTACTCCGTCCTGGACGTTTTGATCGTCAAGTCTTGGTCGATCGCCCCGACAAGAGTGGACGCTTAGAAATCCTCAAAATTCATGCTGCAAAAGTCACCCTTGATAGCAGTATTGATCTGGAAACGATCGCGACCCGTACTTCAGGATTTGCAGGTGCAGACCTCGCTAACCTCGTAAACGAAGCGGCGCTACTAGCGGCCCGTGCTGAACGAGAAACAGTCTTATTAGAAGACTTCGCCGAAGCTGTGGAACGTGTCGTCGCTGGGCTCGAAAAGAAGAGTCGCGTTCTCAATGAGAATGAGAAACGGATCGTTGCCTATCACGAAGTTGGTCATGCCCTTGTGGGAGCCTTGAACCCTGGAAGTGGTAGAGTTGAGAAGATTTCGATTGTCCCTCGCGGCATGGCAGCCCTCGGTTACACCTTGCAATTACCAACGGAAGATCGCTTCTTGATGAGCAAAGAAGAAATCGAAGCACAAATTGCCACCCTCCTCGGTGGGCGCTCTGCTGAAGAAATCATCTTTGGTAGCATCACCACTGGCGCGTCTAACGATCTGCAACGGGCTACGGAACTCGCTGATAAAATGGTCACTAGCTATGGCATGAGCGAAGTTTTAGGACCTCTAGCTTACCAAAAGCAGCAAAATCAATTCCTCGGTGGTATGGAAATGGCTCGCAATGTCAGCCCTGCCACATCGGAAGCGATCGACAAGGAAATCAAAAC
>JADBWH010000138.1 GCA_020404105.1 Pseudanabaena sp. M53BS1SP1A06MG
AAGTTTGTGCTGATCTCAAGGCAATTTATGCTGCTGCGACCGAATCAGAAGCGGAGTTTAATCTCGAACTCTTTGCTGAAAAATGGGACAAACAATATCCGTCGATCTCTAAGTCTTGGCGCAGTCATTGGGCGCATATTATCCCATTCTTTGCTTTCCCGTCTGAGATTCGTAGGGCGATTTATACCACTAATGCGATTGAGTCGATGAATAGCAGTTTGCGGAAAGTGATTAAATCTCAACAGATTTTTCCTTCCGATGAGGCTGCTTTCAAATTAGTTTACTTGGCTTTGCGGAATATCTCCATCTGGTTGGTAACAATTTGGTTCGTGGCTGGGCAATCAAGGGCAAACGATAGTAGTAGGTCAACCTCAAACAGATGTAGAAGGAGTCTGGTCTAAAGAACTCCAACAGCCAGACTGTTATAGTCGTGATGGGGGGTGTGACCAAAATTTTATGTATATCGGCTATAACCTTGATACTAAGGGTTTTCGGAATTTCCAAGAACTTTTATCGGAATAATTTCATTAATTGCTGATTTAAATTTTAAACCCTACTATGAGTAGGTAATATACTCATTAAGTTGAACATCAGATTTTGGTCACGCCCCTTCCCTTTTTTTAAGAAACACTTTTAATAGCTTCGAGTAAACTGCGAGTACATGCGCCCTTATCACAAAAAGCATCGATATTTGCTCCGTTAGAAATTGCTTGCATTTTGCCACCCTCGGCTGCAGAATAAGCCACAATCTTTATATGTGGATACTGATTTTTAATTTCACTGGAGGCTGCCCAGCCATCCATCACGGGCATATGTAAGTCCATGACCACAACATCAGGCTCAAGCTTTTTGACTTTAGCGATCGCTTCTTTACCATTGATGGCAACCTCAACAGAAGCGATACAGGCTTGTAAAGAAAGTGCTAGTTGTAAAGTACATCGGGTGAGCTCGTGGTCATCCACCACCAAAACGCGCAAAGTTTTTGTAGAAGATGTCATGATTAGGTACGGTAGAAAAAATTTTTACAATGACGCTTTTATGTAACTTAAGATACCTCTTTTTTGTGGTGAAAGCTTCTATCGCAGGGACTAATAAAGAAAGACAAGTCATTCAAAGCATGACTTGTCTTTTCAATTAACTACGCCATTTTACTTTCGGCAAAATTTGCTTTTCATCGATGCGATCGCGATATCTAATCGCAAAATTAAGTAGTGAATCGAGCAAAGCATCTGATAAAAAATGCGGCTGAAGTCCGAGATCGAGCAGATTAGTGTTTTTGGCATTGAAATAATGCTCCTCTAGCTCAACACGTGGATTCTCAATATTTTGAACTTCAACTTTTATACCAAGGGTTTGACCAGCTTTTTGTACCATCAACGCCAGATCAAGGATTGAGAAAAGCTCGGTAAATTGGTTAAATACACGCATTTTGCCAGTTTCCGCAGGATTAGCGATCGCCAGTTCAATACAGCGCACAGTGTCACGAATATCCAGAAAACCTCTGGTCTGTCCACCCTTGCCATAAACCGTCAAAGGATGCCCAATCGCTGCTTGGATACAAAAACGGTTCAGTGCTGTACCAAACACTCCATCATAGTCAAGGCGATTGATCAGTAACTCATCAGTACCCGTCTCCTCAGTCAAGACACCATAAACTACACCTTGGTTTAGGTCAGTTGCCCGCAAGCCCCAAGCTCGGCAGGCAAAATGAATATTGTGGCTGTCATGTACCTTACTAAGGTGATAAAAGCTACCTGGTTGCTTGGGATAAGGGAGAGTATCTTGGCGACCGTTATGCTCAATGGTGATATAGCCTTCTTCGATATCAATATTAGGCGTGCCATATTCACCCATCGTGCCTAGTTTAACCAAATGACATTCGGGATTATTCTCTTTGATGGCGTATAGCAAATTCAATGTCCCCACCACATTATTCACTTGCGTGAGTACAGCATGTTCACGATCAATCATTGAGAAGGGAGCCGAGCGCTGTTCTCCAAAGTGCACAACTGCATCAGGCTCAAAATCACGAAAGATTTTCTGTAAAAAATCATATTTGGTAATGTCACCGATAAATAGCTGAATATCTTGACCTGAAACAGCTTTCCACTTATGGACACGCTCTTGAATCGATGCGATCGGGGTTAGCGTCGTCACACCTAACTCATTGTCCCAATGTCGGCGAATTAAATTATCTAAAACACCAACTTCATAGCCTTTATTGACAAGATGTAACGCTGTCGCCCATCCGCAATAACCGTCACCACCAATTACCAGTACTTTCATGAATTCTGTGGGTTACAACTATTTTGAGTTACAGTTTCCAAATTAACCCTATCAGGATTTTACCGATTTGTGATGTGCAAGACCGAAATTTATTAACCTCTATGTATGCAGCAACACATATAGCGTTTTTCAAGCTTAATCGTTTCAGTAGATATTCGTAACTAGGTCAATCAGATTTAAAATAAATCACACACTCACGCAATTTAGCGGATCGCAGCCTTTCCTAGGCAGGTGTAATGTATTGAGATATGACAAACAAGATTAGCCAAAAGCTATTCACTAATTAGACTAGGATGATTAGTCAAAAGTATGCTTTCGATTGCCGAACTTGCCCATCAACGAGATCCACAGGCGATCACCGAAATTATCCGTCAGGAATTACAATCCCTTAACTATCAAAATCTTCATATTGAGGTCACTATTGTTGATAGCAATTTAGAACTACAAATAAGGACAGATTCTGCTATTGATAAAGAGAAACTACTGACATTAATCTCTAGCAACCTCCAAAATTTGCATATAGAATCAGTGGCGAAGTTCAAAGTGCAATGTTGGCGTAATGATGGCGAAATGCATGAGCAGCGTCTATTGTGGAAGGAGAAAGTTATGCTAGAGCCACTACAATCAACTTTATCTCAAGCATCAGAGATGGAGTCTGAGCAAGATGTTTCTGAAGGACGCACCCCTGAAACTCAGCTTTCTAAGGATTCCGTATTACAAAAGGCAATTAGTACCCTTTCTAAAAAATATTCAACAGAGGAAAAATCTCTACAGGTAAATGCTCACCTAATTGATCATCAAGAAGCCTCTACATCTGTTAATAGAAATGGTGTATTAGCTAAAATTCAGAAACAAGAAGAGAAAAAGCTCTCATCCTCCAATGATTACTGGCAATTGGTACTTGTAGGTTCATCAATTATGCTCCTAGGGTTAGGTATTGGCGCATTTGCAAGAGCACTGACTACGAAGAGAGTTACTGAACCACTTACCGCAATCTCTTCCACCACTTCATCCGATGACAAGCTATCAAACCCCAAGCCTACTACTTCGCCAAATCTTGCAGGTCAAATTAGTGATCCTATTGCAACATCGACATCTTCCCCCACAACAAGTACAAATTCACCTAATATAGCTGCAACAGAAAACTCTACGGCTTCAGAAACTGTTTCTGTAACACCGAATTCATCAACCAATAGTTCACAGGAAAAGGAGAACCTAATTACCTTAGAGAAATTTAATCGCGTGCAGAAAGGAATGACGGTTGAGCAGGTAGAACAAATCTTTGGTGTATCAGGCAAAGTAATAGCTGAAAATACAGCGAATAATAGCGTGGGCAAGGTTTACTCTTGGAAAAATCCACAGGGTAGTAATGCCATTATCGAATTTAAAGATGGTCAAGTAGTGGCTAAAGCGCAAGCAGGCTTATAACCAGTTTCGATTGTTTCCCGACTTCGGCGGGAAACAATCTTTATAAAGTGATTCGTTTGCTATAAGAGTAACCTACACCTATAGGTTTTAATTATACAGAGATACTTCTTGCTATAAAATTACATCTTGAGTGATCTGCCAAGCTATGGATGATCTGGCTAAGTCAGGCAACTCAATTAACAGCCTAGTGGGAGAACAATTTTTTGGGTATTGATTTACGCAGCTATGTCTACTTGGACAATTTACAGAGACAACATGCTGCTTATTTAGGAACAGTTGCACAAGGCTTTTTACCCTTACCAGGTGACACATCTATTTGGATTGAGATTTCTCCTGGCATTGAAATTAATCGTATTACTGATGTGGCTCTCAAATCTACTTCAGTTAGACCAGGTGTTCAAATTGTTGAGCGTTTGTATGGACTGCTAGAAATCCACTCTGCTAGTCAAGGTGAAGCCCAAGCCGCAGGTAGAGCGATCTTACAAATGCTAGGCGCAACTGAAGAAGACCGAATTAAGCCAAGATTATTATCTAGTCAAATTATCCGTAATGTCGATGCCCATCAAACCCAATTAATCAATCGCTTTCGCCGTGGACAAATGCTTTTGTCGGGACAAACGCTATACATTATGGAGGTTGAACCTGCTGCCTATGCTGCGCTCGCGGCAAATGAAGCTGAAAAAGCTGCTTCAATTAATATTTTAGAAATTGTCGCCGTAGGTAGTTTTGGTCGTTTGTACCTTGGTGGTGAAGAGCGCGATATTATGGCTGCGGCTGCCGCAGTACTCAACACCATTGAAAATATTAAAGGGCGTGATATCTGGAGCGATCGCAAAGAGTAATCATATTTAGCTTGACAAGTTTTGATCACAAATCATCTTCCCATCCACAGCATTTACAACGCCATTGCTCTGGTGGTAGCCGCAGTCGTGAAAATGATGTGCGGCATTCAGGACATTTACCAGTAAAGATTGGATGCCAACCATATTCTGATTCCATAGCAGGATCATAGTTATTGGGATTATCTGGCTCCCATAAATCGGCTGAGACGAAATCTGCACAAACTCCCCATTTGGGACCATAGGGATGTAAAGCACAAACTAAGTAGCTAGTGTGTGAGTAAAAGTCGCAGCGATCACATAGAGATATTTTTGACATAGTCATTTGCCCTAGTTAACTAAAGCGCCCAATTTCAACACCATTTTGACGGATCACTAACTCTAGAGTAAGCGAACTTGCAGGAAAAATTGCTTCTTTAGCCACAGCTCTTATTTCATACGGCGCTTTCAACTCACTGACAGCCTTAAATAGTTCTGTCAAAGCTTCAGGTGGGAAATTGCCAACTTGACCTGTAAGCGGATTGGCTAACACTCCTTCACGTCTTGCCCGAAAGCTCACTAATAGAAATAGCTGTTCGATTCTTGAGGCTAAAGCCTGTGGCGCAAGATTGGGAGTGAATTGTAAAGTTGCAATTTCATCGCCTCGAGCAAATATTTGACGGTTGAGGGTGACATCGGCAGAGATTAAAACTCTAGTTTCGCGTTTTAAAAAATTACCTGCTGAGAGAATCCGAATCACATAGCTCTGTCCATCTTTAATCCGATTTAATAGTCCTTCAATTTGCGCTTCAGTAATTTTGATAACTGGTTCTTTTGGAGCTTGATCAGGAAGGAAATCTAGAAGTTCACGGGCATTGCGTTCCGCTTGTTGCAGAAGTTGAATACTAGCTTGACGTAACTCGGCACTACTAAGGTTTGGACGCACGACTCCAATTGATAAAATCTGATCAGCAAAAATTGCTACGTTACCTTTGCGTAAGGCTTCAAGACTTACAATCAATTGTTCACGGGCGGTTTCTAAGGAGGCGATTTCAGAAGTCAGTTTTGATCTCTGCTTCTCGATTGCAATTAAACGTTGTTCTGATTCATCTACTTTTTGTTTGAGAGTTTCGCGATCGCGGGAAATGCTAGCTAGCTCCCCAGAAATCCGTTCTTTCTCCTGTCGTAATTGACTACTCTCATTTTGCAGATTTTCCTGCTCTTTGGTTAAATTTTGAATACGCGAGAGTAAGTCCGCTTCTTGCTGCGAAGCTTTTTTGAGATCTTCATCTGCCTTTTGGTATTTATTTTCGACCGTTTGTAGTAATGCTTGAGTTTCTGCCTGTTTACGCACAGCTTGGGATAAAGACTTATTAATTTGTTCTAAGCGCTGTTGTGCCTTTTCCTGCTCATTCTTGGCAGCACTGAGCTCAGATTCAACTTTTTGTTTTTGATCTTGACTACTTGCTAACTCTGAACGAATACTCTCTAAGCGAAATAAGCCATCCCTTAGCTGTCCACTGAGTAATAATAAAATACCTAGGGTTGAAGCAGAAATCATTCCACCTGTAGCGATCGTGACTAGGGTCGCAGTATCTCGCGGTCTCAGGTTGAACATACTAAGTCGCGCCTTACCGACCTTAGTGCCAATGCGATCACCTAAGGTCGCGATAATTCCACCTAAGATCAAAATCGCTAAAATCAGCGTATATCCAGCCATGTAACTCCTAAGTCCTCACGCTGTAGATTTTAGCAGACAAGTAGTAGGAGTGAATGATCCTATGACCATCATAAAGGGAGATAATCAAATGTGATACGTCCCTTCAAAATTCGATTTGGGGTAAACTTGCAAATTTGAATATTTTCAGAGAGAAAGACCTTGCTAATCAAGGTCTTTCTCTCTGAAAATATGACTTACACAAAAGGAATTGAAAATCTCATTTTATCGCAGGAAAAAATCATGAATTTTTCCTGCGATAAAATAATTTTGCGTAAGTCCAAACTATTTCTATAAGCTAAAAATGTTTAGCCTTAGCACAATTATTTAATTGATCATCTCCTCAATATATTAATCTTGTATTTCCCGTTTAATGAGAAATTAGAACATTTATAGCCCCCTGTTGAAAGTTTTATCCTAAAGGGGCAAGCTATGAAAAGGCATGATAGTGTTACGCTAAAGCAAGCCATCATCAGTACATTTAGTCCAGCTTGCGCTATTTATTGATCGACAGAGGTTTTTAAGAGCAAAATATGGAAAAGCATCTCAAAATACAACAGTTAGTTGACAATCTAGCCAAAGCGATCGTCGGTAAAGATGAAGCGATTCAACTAGTTTTAGTGGCACTATTTTCGGGGGGACACGCCTTACTCGAAGATGTCCCAGGGGTAGGTAAAACTTTACTAGCAAAATCTCTCGCTGCTTCTATTTCTGGCAAATTCCAACGGGTGCAATGCACACCTGATCTATTACCCACAGACATTACAGGTACAAATATTTGGAATCCTCAAAAGGGGGAGTTTCAGTTTTTGCCAGGACCGATCTTCGCGAATGTCCTATTAGCAGATGAGATTAATCGGGCTACTCCACGTACTCAATCGGCATTGCTGGAGGTCATGGAAGAAACGCAAGTAACGGTTGATGGCATCTCGCGCAAGGTTCCTTCACCATTTTTTACGATCGCTACCCAAAACCCAATTGAATATCAAGGTACTTTTCCTCTGCCAGAAGCACAACTTGATCGTTTTGCCTTATCTTTTAGCATAGGCTATCCAAGTGAAGTTGAAGAATTAGAAATGCTCAAAAGATTACAATTGGGGGAAATTGGCTCAGCAAACCTAGAACCATGTATTACTCCTGAAGAAGTTCTAGAGATTCGGAATCTTGCCACCCAATTACCTGTAAGTGATGCAACTAGCGAATATATAGTCAATGTGGTACGGGCAACACGCAATGATGAAGAGATTACCCTAGGTGTTAGTCCTAGAGGTACTTCGGCACTATTGCGGGCTGCTCAAAGCTATGCCTTAATCCAGCAAGCACTCGATCCTAATCGACAATCTAACTACGTACTACCCGATGATGTCAAGTTTCTCGCACCCTACGTGTTAGGACATCGCATTATTGCTGCAGGTAGGCGATCGCCAAAGAATATTATCCAGCGCTTACTGGATGCTGTTACTGTTCCTTAAACATTCAAATAAAAACCAAAAAGAGAGTTGCGGTGCTTCGCACCACAACTCTCTTTTTGGTTTTGTTGGTTATAGCGTCATAGTAATGCTCCACCGCAGCTAGAGCCACTACCTGCGGTACAGCCATAACAGTAGTCAGCCGTTTGAATTTCTTGGATAACATCTAACGTTCCATGTTCTAGAATTTTGGAGATAGTCAGAATTTCACCATTAGGCGATTGCGCTGGTAGATTTTCCATCTGATTAAAATCGCAATCATAGATATTCCCTTGATAATCTACTGAAATCTGATTGCGACACATGACATGACCGAGTGTAGTCGGATTAAAGTTGGTTTCTAAGAACGATGTGTATTCTTCTTCTAATTTACGATGCTGCAAATGGAACTTACTTCTACCAATAGGAAGATTGGTAATTGTAAACAGGTTATTAAAAATAATGCCGAAATGCTCTTGAAGATGGGATTTGTAATCGGCTTGTAAATTCTGTTGATTGGGTGCAAGGGAAAATTTATTAGCAGTAGGAAGTTGGGGATTGTATACCAAGTCTAGATTTAACTGAGAGTCACTTCCATAGCCTAAGCGATTAAGCCATTGTAAAGCCTGAATTGATTTGTCAAAAACACCTTTGCCACGCATTTTGTCCACATTATCCTCAAGATAACAGGGCAATGAAGCCACCACGCGCACCTGATGCTGAGCAAAGAATTCAGGAATATCCTCGTAGCCCTTCTCAAAATAAATCGTCAAATTAGAACGGGCGATCGCTTCTTTCCCAGATGCTCTTGCCGCTTTTACTAGTTCGCGGAATCCATACAGCATCTCTGGAGCCCCCCCTGTGAGATCTACTGTCTGAATTTGGGGAAAGCGTTGAATTATTTCAATAAGTTGTTGGCAAATTTCTGGAGATAATTCCTCGGTGCGATGGGGGCTTGCCTCTACGTGACAATGGCTACAAGCGAGGTTGCAAATCTTGCCCAAATTGATCTGTAACACCGAAATATCATATTTTAAAAGTGGGGCTGTGAGCTTCTGGGAAAAAGGTGTAATCGCGATCTCAGGAACTTGCATATAGAGATAATCCAAGTCAACTTCTCAATCATTCTGCCATAAACTTAATAGCCAGCGATTTGGAGAGTCTGAAACACTTGTTCATATTCATTAGTTAGTAAATGCAAAATATCATGGGAGACACTGATCTTTCCAGTTTTACCAATCTGTTCCAAGTACTTACATATTTGTGACAGCCTAACAGCACCAATACTGGCACTAGTTGATTTGAGAGAATGTGCTGATAAGCTAAACTGACTGGAATCTTGGTTAGCAAAGCCTATTTGAATTTCCTCTATCAAGTTTTTTGCAGAATTTAGATAACTCGTAACTAGGTCAGAGAATGCCATATCATCATCAATTAATTGGCGTAAACCCTGAAATGTATCAATATTGAGAGTAGGCAAATCGGCAAATTCTGGATAGTTTTGCAATATATTTGATATATCTGTAATCGCCCTAGTCTCTATATTTTCAAACATAGTATTGATCCATAGCGGTTAACGTGCAAAGAGGATCAAGTCTAATAGGCTTTTCTTATGCAGCCTATTGAGACTTTGAGTAGTAAAGAAATATTGTTGAAAGTGTCGCTTAGCGATACTTTCAACAATATTTCTGGGTTTTAAGTAAATGCAAAGGGCTGTAAAATTTTTAGATTTCGCTCAAAACAAACCAAAATCTGAAAGTTTTAACTGGAACTGACTGCCTATTTGCAAATGAATCTACACTAATTTGGAAACCTTCATAGTTGTCTATAATTTTAGTCTTCGCAAATTATCAACTGCTAATGCAATCGTACTATCTTTCTTAGCAAAACAGAACCTTAATCCATTTACTTGGTTACGTTCAGGATGACTAAAGCAAGTTCCAGGGACAGCCGCTACTAAGGCTTCCTTGGCAAGACGAAAGGCTGCGCTTTCAGCATCCTTAGCGATCGCTGAGCTATCAGTCCAGATATAGTATGCACCTTTGGGAAGTACTGGCGATAAACCAAGTTCAACTAAAGCTGGATAAAGCAGATCTCGCTTGCGTTGGTAATCTAGTGCCATATTGGTAAAGTACTCGTGTCCAAACTGCATTGCTGTAAGAGCCGCATGTTGCAGAGGAGCAGGCGCACAAATCGTAATGAAGTCATGGATGCGACGCATGGCGGCAGTGAGGACAGGATTAGCGACCGTATAGCCCAAACGCCAACCAGTTATACAAAAGGTTTTCGAGAAGCCATTCACCACAATTGTGCGATCGCGCATTCCTTCAATGCTCATCAGGCTAATATGCTCTTGTTCATAAATGATATATTCGTAAATCTCATCGGTAATGGCGTAGACATCGTATTGCTGGCAAAGCTTTGCAATTAGTTCCAATTCTGTCCTTGTCCAGACCTTCCCTGTTGGATTGGCAGGGCTGTTGATGATTACAGCCTTAATACCTATTTTAAAAGCAGGTTCAAGGATTTCTTGGGTAATTTCCCATTGTGGTGGTTGCAAGGTAACAAATTCAGGGATGCCGCCCACCGTTGCTAAATTGGGAATATAGTTTTCGTAGAATGGCTCAAAAATTAAAACGCGATCGCCTTGATCGATTAGTGACATCAGCGCAATATTTAAGCCTTCGGTTGCCCCACAGCATACAGTAACTTCAGTTTCAGGATCAATGCTAATCTGATTATCTCGCTGCATTTTTTCGGCGATCGCCTCGCGCAATTTGTCCCAGCCCCAGCTATCAGCATATTGATTAAAATTTAAGGTGATCGCTGCTCTGGCTGATTCCTTCAGAGCTTCTGGTGCAGGGAAGTCAGGCAAACCTTGGGCTAGATTAATCGCACCAAATTTTTCGCAGTAACGAGAGGCTTCACGAATTTGGGATTCTTTGGTTTGCAGGGCGCGTTGTGATAGCGGAACGATAGTCAAGGTAATATCTCTAAATTAATGTTTAAGTTGATTTATCGGTTACTGGAGGCTATTTTACCAATATATCAATTAGCATGACTAGAAATTATGAATTGACCAAGATAGCTTAGGTTCATTAAAATAACATTAATTTCAAGTTAATTAACAAGTCTAAAAAAGCACTAATCTCTACATCGCGCAAAATTACCAGACTCTTGGTTGCAAATTCTGACTATTGGAAATAATTACAGAATCTCCTACGAGTTCAATATTTTCTACCAAAATGTCAATTTCCATCGATCCGTGATCGTCATACCTTTTATTTGTATTGCGGTGTAATGCAAATCTATTCCCTGTTCTCTAAAAATTCTCACGGCGGCAGGCTTGATCATGTTTTCCAGAAATTCCCTCCATCGGCTAGTTAAATATCCTGCTTATTGATTTGCACAACTAACTTTTCAGTTTTGGCAAAAGATGCTCGTAATTCTGCTGTTTCTTGTTCAGAATCAATAGGCGATCACGATATTACGAATCCCATAAATAAGTCGCCTTGGAATAATTATTGGTAGTTTAGGAAGTGGAATTGAACTGGGGATAATTTGGTTAATTGTGTTTACAGTCTCAATATCTTGGAATGCAGATTCAGCAAAACCTGAGTCCCTAACTTGATGAGAACCGCGATCAGTGAAGATATCATTACTATCTCATACTTTGCAGTCAAACAAAGTAGAGGATGTATTTTGTTAAGGAAGGGCGGTGCAAAGCACTGCCCTTCCTTAACTATGCTGATCAAAGACAATGATTTCGGCAACAGAATGATGTTGAATCGATCACTTTCCTCCATATGTTAAGCATCATAAAATTAACCACTTGTCATATCACAAGCCTAAAAAGGGAACCCAGGAATAAACGATGGCACAGGGATAAATTGTCTTAGGACTCCTACGCCCACAGCCAGCGCAAAATCTTGTTCCCAACTTTTTACCTCTTGACGAGTCACCGCAACTGCGGGTTTGTCATCAGGCTTAGAATTATCAAAAGCTAGATCGGATTTATTCATATTGAGTGAAGACATAACTGCTGTAAAACTATTAATAGGAATAGCCGCATTTAAACCCGTTTTGATTTCCACCCCTGCTGATGATGACTCCTTTTCACGATCGCCCTGACCATGAATTCCAACCACGCGACCACTCACATCAAACACAGGTCCACCACTCATACCCCGTCTAGTAACAGCAGTGTAACGCATCGTGTAACCACCAGCCCGTTTATCTGGACGACTGGAAACCTGACCATTGGTAAACTCATATTCTCTCTCTCCCTCTGTCTCAATCGACATAGGATAACCTGAGATATAAACACCAGAACCAATACCTGCCTCATCAGAATCAGAAATTGGTGCAACTGCCTGCTCCTCAGGGCTATCAAACTTAACGATCGCTAAGTCCAGATCACCCGCAGTACTAGATAAATAGGTAACTTGAGTCACCTTATAGGTTTTCTTTTTACTAGTATAGATTTTATATTCGAGATTAGGATTCTTAACGACATGGTTACAGGTCAATACTGTATATGTATTACCATTCTTAGCAATAATCACCCCCGAACCACCGAGATTAGAACCAAGAGGATTGTCAATACGAACTGTAGTGGGAACAGCAACCTGAGCAACTTCTTTAGCTGTTTTAGCTGATACATGCATAGGCTGAGCAATCGCGATTGACGCCATAATTGCTGTACTAGTAACTGAACCCTTTAAAAAACTTGGTAAATCGAAACGCATTTTTAGCTCCTGAAACTATTGTTTAAACGGATAGAAGTAAAGTGCAAGTAGGTACTAATAGGCACACCCCAACTTGCATTTAGCATTTGCTGCAAAAGCATTGATGAAGGTTCAGTACCATCAGAGAAGGTATAACCACCAAAATCAGGATCGCGATTTTTGGTACGCCCATTGATTCCAATTAAAAAGCCTGAGACATCAAAGATTGGACCACCACTCATGCCAACAACAATATCGTTGCTGTAGCCAATTTGATAGCCTTGCACCAAAGATTTAGCTGGTAGCATTGATATGCGTCCTTCGGTAAAATGGAAGGCTTGCATACCCAAATTGAGTGTCGAGATTAAACTATGGGCTTGATAAATGGGAAATCCAGCCGCAAAAACGCGATCGCCAATTTGCAAAGGTTCTGTCTTAATTTGAGCGATCTCATATTGTTGAGAGCTTTGAAATTGGGCGATCGCCATATCATTACTACCAAACCCAAACTGCACAGAGCGTGAGAGTAACAGTGGTTTATATTGCAAACCGTCATGGGTCACGATCATGTAGCGATCAGCAAATTGCAAAACATGCAAATTTGTAAGCAGTGTGTAAACATTTCCTTGTTTCTGGATAATCACCCCAGAGCCAGAAGTAATTGCATTTCCAGAACTATTCAAATTTAGAATTCTGACAGTAACCGCAGTTGCTAATTTCTGTACACTTTGTTTTTGCAGTTCAGCTTGACCATCAATAGATATACTTTTGCTATTTTGATCTAACTGAATCTGCTTAGGGAAAGCTTCAACATTAGCATTAAAAGAAACATTTATAAATGCATCTGCACACAAAAACATAGAGATACTGACAAACAGTAACTCAGTAGATGTACAGACTATCTGTTGAAGCGATCGACCTTGCATTTATCAAAGAACTAAATGAAGTTAGTTCTATTCAAAATCACCTTTACGGACTCCTGGAGAAGTTTTGGGATTAACGGAAGGAGTTTTAACAGCAGGTGTTTGTACTTTAGGAGTATTAGCTGAAGCATCATTACCTAAGCGCTTGCTGACATCAATATAGGGAATTTCGCCGCTTTCACTAAGAACAGGTACACCTGCTTGACCTTCACGCAATCCGAAGAAGTTGTAAAGTGTTATAACCGCATCCTGACTCGGTTTGAGAGTATAAATCAGTCCACTACAGCGACCATTCTTTTCACTTGCAGTGCAGATGACCCGTTCACCGTTCATAATTCCCACAGTGACATATTTCAAGAGTTTCGACTTCCGAAAAGACTCTAAACGTTTGCTAACTTCATTGCAACGCACCGCTGGAGTCCAACCTGCATCCGAAAAAAAATCGGAATCCCAAGAAATCCATTTTTCAATCCCCCCCTGTGAATTTTGATACATCGTGGCAGGACTGACACCAGAAAAATCACAATAAAAGCCTTGACCTCTTTGCGCTTCACTAGGGCTTGGCAAGAGAGATACACTGGTAATTGCGATTGCAGCCAAAGTTAAAACATTAGTGAAATTAGTTTTCATAGTTATAGCCATAGCATGTTCGTAATATCAACATCATAGCAAGATTTGCAGATACCAGTAGATACTACATGTACCTAAAATCATCTCCATTATATTCATTCTCAAAAAAAATCTAAGACTTTATTACAGAGCTTTGAGCTTACTTAAAACCCAAAAATATTTCTCTACTACTTTGGAGAAGTACAGGTTTGTTTCACCGCCAAAGGCGGTGAAACAAACCTGTACTTCTCGCTTGCTTGAAAAACGCTAAATATTTATATTTTGTTTGGCATTTGCTGTAAATAATGTCATCTATGAGTCTAAAAGTCTAATACAGTTCAATATTAACTTTTTCTAAAATTTTAGCTTCATAAGTAACAATGCTCATAGTTAACACATCGCGCCTGATCGCACTGTAGTAAACTAATCATTTAAAAGCGTCTCTACAGTAAACTTTTGCGTTTCAACGCGACCTATGGACTTTGCATATCAATACGCATGGCTGATTCCCTTGCTGCCACTCGCCGCAGCATTGATTATCGGCACAGGACTGATCACCTTTAACGAATCAACCAACAAACTGCGATCGCTCTGGTCTGTCCTCAGCGTATCCGCCACAGGCGGCGCAGCCGTCATTGCCTTTAACTTACTCTGGAGTCAGATTCAAGGACATACTCCTTATACATACACCTTTGAGTGGGCTCAAGCAGGCTTATTTCATTTGAACATGGGATTTGTGATCGATCACCTCACTTCACTCATGCTTGTCATAGTCACCACTGTTGCCTTCTTAGTCCAAATTTACACCGATGGATACATGGCACATGATCCCAGCTATGTCAGATTCTATGCTTACCTGAGCTTATTCACCTCATCCATGTTGGGATTAGTGGTTAGTCCCAACTTGGTACAGATTTATATTTTCTGGGAACTAGTGGGGATGTGTTCCTACTTGCTGATTGGCTTTTGGTTCGATCGCAAAGGAGCAGCCGATGCTTGCCAGAAAGCTTTTGTTACTAACCGTGTTGGTGACTTTGGGCTATTACTAGGCTTACTTGGTTTGTATTGGGCAACAGGTACGTTTGAATTCACAGAAATGGGAGAAAAACTGACTCAACTAGTTGAGTCAGGTGGGTTGAGTGTGGGACTAGCAATCCTATTTGCGATCCTCGTATTTATGGGTCCTGCTGCGAAGTCTGCCCAATTTCCCCTCCATGTATGGCTGCCAGATGCTATGGAAGGTCCTACACCAATTTCCGCCTTAATCCATGCAGCAACGATGGTGGCGGCTGGTGTATTTTTAATTGCTCGGATGTTCCCTGTATTTGAGGAAATTCCTGAGGTAATGAACACGATCGCTTGGACGGGAGCCTTTACTGCGTTCCTTGGTGCAAGTATCGCGATTACCCAAAATGACATTAAAAAAGGCTTAGCCTATTCCACTGTTTCTCAGTTGGGTTACATGGTTATGGGTATGGGTGTGGGTGCTTACGGTGCAGGGCTATTTCACCTAATGACCCATGCTTACTTCAAAGCGATGATGTTCCTTGGTTCAGGTTCCGTGATTCATGGTATGGAAGAAGTCGTCGGACATGATCCCGATGTCGCTCAAGATATGCGAGTGATGGGGGGGCTACGCAAGTATATGCCCATCACAGCGATCACCTTCTTCATTGGTACTCTTGCCATTAGCGGCATTCCCCCCTTTGCTGGTTTCTGGTCAAAGGATGAGATTCTCGCTTCTACCTTCAAAGCAAATCCTATTCTCTGGGGAATTGGTTTTCTGACCGCAGGGATTACTGCATTCTATATGTTCCGTATGTATTTCACTACCTTTGAAGGTGATTTTCGCGGTACTGATAAGAAGCTGGTTTCTAACGTCAAAGCAGAAAACTCCGTAGGCAAAGAATCTCAGGTTGATGACGGTCACGGACATCATCATGCTAGTAAGCCCCACGAGTCTCCAATTACAATGACCTTTCCTCTAATAGTCTTGGCAATCCCTTCCATTCTGATTGGTTTAGTTGGTACGCCCTTGGGGAACTACTTCGAGTACTTTATCCATGCTCCCTCTGAAAAACTTACAGAAGTACCCGTTGAAGGTTTCACTCCTGAATTTTTCTTAATGGGTGGAAGTTCAGTTGGGATTGGCTTGATTGGCATTTCCTTTGCGATCTTGATGTATTTACAGAAGAAAATCGATCCCAGTGCGATCGCCAAATCTATCGAACCTCTATACAAGCTCTCCAAGAACAAGTGGTACATAGACGAAATTTACGAAGCGATATTTGTCATTGGTTCCCGCCGCTTAGCGCGTCAAGTGCTAGAAGTCGATGCCAAAATCGTTGATGGCTTAGTTAACCTCGCAGGTTTCGTCACAGTCGTTACAGGTGAAGGCTTGAAGTACTTTGAAAATGGCAAGGCGCAGTTCTATGCACTCGTTATTTTTATCGGTGTTCTTGGTTTCGTCATCGTTACTTCGATTTAATTGCTAACTTATTCTGAATAGAAAAAGCGATCGCCTATTAATAAAAATTAATAGGCGATCGCTTTTTTCATTATTGAGTTATTTGGTCTCTACTTCAGACTTCATGACAGTAGGTAACGCGAGTTCAGGATAAGTTGAAACAGGCTTTTAAGATTTGCTAGCTTAACCCGAACTGACGTTAAGTATGAATTCCTTTCTATTGATTTCTATTGATAAGGATGGGCAATGTGAAACATCACCTATCCTTGACATAAAGAAGGTTCACTGAGCGAACATTCTTTATGTTATTTAGTCAGGCTTGGTGCAGGTTGTGCTTGGATTGCGGCTAAACGCTTGTTATCACGTTTATTGGCTAACACAGGAACAGCATTACGGAGAACACTAGCTAACTGAGTTGTGGTCGCATCATACATTTGGGTAACGATTTTGGGATAGAAACCAATGCCGATGATGGGAACTAACAAACATGCGATTATAAATACTTCGCGAGGTTCTGCATCGATTAATTCTTGGTTAGAGACAAGCTCAGCATTTTCCTTCCCATAGAAAATTTCACGTAACATCGACAGTAGATAGACAGGCGTTAAAATCACACCCACTGCCATGAGTAATAGGGCAATGACTTTAAAAGTACCGCTATAGGCATCGCTAGTCGCAAATCCGACAAAGACCATCACCTCGGCAACAAATCCACTCATCCCAGGAAGGGCAAGAGATGCAAGGGAGCAAGCTGTAAACATTGCAAAAATTTTCGGCATCTTTTTACCGACCCCCCCCATCTCATCAAGAATGAGGGTATGGGTGCGATCATAGGTTGCGCCTACAAGGAAGAATAAACTTGCGCCAATGAGTCCGTGGGAAATCATTTGCAACATTGCCCCACTTGTACCTAGATCGGTAAAGGAAGCGATCCCAATAAGCACAAAGCCCATGTGTGAAATTGACGAATAGGCAATTTTGCGTTTGAGACTGCGCTGGGCAAAGGAGGTGAGAGCCGCATAAATAATATTGACGATCCCCAAAACTACCAAGATTGGCGCAAAGTAAGCATGGGCTTCAGGTAACATCCCCGCATTCATCCGCATCAGGGCATAACCACCCATTTTCAAGAGAATTCCAGCAAGGAGCATGTGGACTGGTGCAGTTGCCTCACCATGTGCGTCAGGTAGCCATGTATGCAGAGGAAAAATCGGTAACTTGACCCCATAGGAAATCAAGAATGCTCCATAGGCTAGTAGCTGGAATGTGAGAGGGTAGTTTTTGCTGGCGAGGGTTTGCATATCAAAGGAAACCGTATCGCCATAGAATGCCATCGCTAAACCTGCCACAAGGATAAACAGGGAACCGATCGCTGTGTAGAGAATAAACTTAGTCGCAGCGTAGAGACGCTTGTAGCCACCCCAGATCGATAGCAAGAGGTAAACGGGGATTAGTTCTAATTCCCATGTCAGGAAAAACAGCAGCATATCCTGTACAGCAAAGACGGCAATCTGTGCGCCATACATGGATAACAGCAAGAAATAAAATAAACGTGGCTTCAGTGTGACGGGCCAGGATGCCAAGATTGCTAATGTGGTGATAAATCCAGTCAGCATGACCAAGGGCATCGAGAGTCCATCAACCCCCACAGACCAATTTAAACCCAAGTCGGGAACCCATGCGTATTTCTCAACGAGTTGGAGGTTGGGGTTGCTGTAGTCATACTTCGTGCAGAAGGCATAGGCGATCGCTGCGAAGTCAATCAGTCCCACAACTAGCGAAAACCAACGGATGGTTTTACCGTCTCCTTTGTCTGGCACAAAGGCAACTAAGAGTGACATCAGTATGGGAAAGGCGATGATAAACGTGAGCCAAGGGAAGTTTTCGAGACTTAACATAATCAAAAGTAACCGTTGTAATTACCCACCCATTTTCTAGACAGTCATTGTACCTACGGTCACTTATAGAGTTTGCAGTTATTTATAGTTACTTAAACCTAGGCGATCACTATAAATTTAAACTTTAAGACTGGGATCATTATAGAATCAGATATTTGGCTACCTTGAGTAGCTTTGGGTCTATTTGAAGATTTGTAAAGAGAAATTAACAAATAGAGATAATTGTTTACATATTATCGATTTGGATAACCTGTGGCTAGGGGTTTGCAATTTTCTGCTAATCTCGAAAGTGAATAAATTATTTTTTTAATAGAGAGATTTTAGGCATGAAAGCTCTGATACGCTTTTCTGTTTTATTAGTGGCGATCGCGTCAATTTGGACAACTGGCTTTTTAGGTTCTTTGGGTAGTAACGCTGCGTTTGCCGATGAATTACCTCCAACTAATTTTTATACGCAAGACCTTAGCAAAATTGACTTAAATAATGCAAATATCAACACTTTTCGCCAAGTGCGTGGTATGTATCCCACTTTGGGGCGCATCATCATTGATAATGCTCCTTACCAATCCTTTGACGAGGTTTTAAACATTGCAGGATTGACTGATACCCAAAAAGAAATTCTCAAGTCTAATGCTGACAAATTCACTCTCAAGAAACCTGATGAGTCGATGGTTCGTGAACGGATTAATAATGCCAACTACAGACTGTAAGTAAAACTAAATGGATAAAAGCCTTGCTAAACAAAGCTTTTATTCTTATTCAGAGCATTGCGAAGTCTTAGTTTGCTCAGAAAAAAGGTTTGAAAGCTTTGCTTTGCAAAGCTTTCAAACCTTTTTTCTTGTTTTCAATTCAGCGCAAAGCGCTGTATAGTAGCGATCGCAATTAAGAGCAATCGAGTGTGGAATTTAGAAAATTTGATGCAATTGTAATTGGTGGTGGCGCAGCAGGTTTGTATACTGCTCTGTCTCTGTCTGACTCGCTTGCCGAGCACTCCGCATCTCAAAAACAGGACTGGAAAATTGCACTAATTACCAAGGACAACTTGACCATTTCTGCGAGTGACTGGGCACAGGGAGGAATTGCCGCCGTAATTGATCGCAATGACTCAATTCAACTGCATATCGAGGACACTTTACGCGCGGGTGCTGGACTATGTGAGCGTGAAGCAGTCGAAGTCTTAGTGAGCAAAGCCAAGCCCCAAATCCATAAACTTTTAGAATTTGGCGTTGATTTTGATCGCCTACAGGATAAATCTCTTGCCCTCACCCTAGAGGCAGCGCATTCACGGCGACGGGTACTCCATGCTGCCGATGCCACAGGACGGGAATTAGTAAGCACCTTGGCAAGAAGAGTAATTGATCGCCCGAATATTCAGGTTTTAGAAGGAGTTTTGGTTCTAGATGTATTGCTCGAAAAGTCTTCAGCAGGTGATCGCTGTGGGGGTGTTACCTGCATTGAGTTAAAGCAAGATCCTGACAAATTAATCAGTTTATTAGCACCTGTAACCGTCTTGGCAACTGGGGGCGGCGCTCAGGTGTTTTCCCAAAATACCAATCCTCCTGCGAGCACTGGTGATGGGGTAGCGATCGCATGGCGGGCTGGTGCAAAGGTGCGCGATCTCGAATTTGTCCAGTTTCATCCAACTGCTCTAGCCATTGAAGGAGCACCAAGATTTTTAATTAGCGAGGCAGTGCGTGGTGAAGGAGCACACTTAATTGACCATAGAGGCGATCAGTTTGCCTTTGCCTATCACCCAAAGGGCGAACTCGCCCCTCGGGATGTAGTCAGTCGAGCCATCTTTCAACATTTACAAAAAACGGGCGAGCCAACCGTATTTTTAGACTTATCACCTATAGCTCGAGATCGTATAGCCTATCGTTTTCCCAACATCATTAAAATTTGTAAAAAATGGCAGGTTGATCTCTTTTCCCAACCGATCCCCGTTACACCTGCTGCCCATTACTGCATGGGTGGAATCGTCACTGACACATGGGGCGCAAGTTCGATCACAGGTTTATATGCAGTGGGTGAAAGCTCTAGCACAGGCGTGCATGGTGCGAATCGCCTAGCGAGCAATTCCCTTTTAGAATGCTTTGTCTTTGGAGTACGTCTTGCCGAAAAGGTCGCTCAAGATATGATGCAGCACAAGAGTGAGCAAACTTGTGATTCTCAGATTGACTTCAGTATTGATACTTTGAATTTCCCAGATATTAACGCTACTGACGCATCCCAAGATCGGATCGCCACCATTCGCCAAGAATTGCGAGAATTAACATGGCGATCTGCTGGTATTTGTCGTAATGCGGAGGCAATGGAGACAGCGATCGTCCAGATCCAAAACCTACAACAGGAAATTTCCACCTTGCGGAGCAAAACGCGCCTGTGGGCAGAAACCCATAACCTGATTGACTTTGCCTATTTACTAGTCAAATCTGCTCTATTTCGCACGGAAAGTCGTGGTGCACATTTCCGTCTCGATTATCCTGATACAGTTTCCACTTGGCAATTACATACGGTGATTCATGGTCAAGAAATATTTGTCCAAGGGGAAACCACTCCCGAAATTTATCACAAAATATAGCGATACCCACGCTAAATGTGGATACGCTATACGAAAGCATGGCAATGATTTCCTAAATTTCTGGGTTTTCGTGTTTTATTTGTCAGTTTATTTATTTTTATAGATTTATATTGCTAAAATGTTACATACAGCGATATAAATACAGATTCCCTTTAACTTTAGGCAAAAGGAGTAAATAGATGGCAATTTTTGGATTGTTTGGCAAAAAAGATCAAGGTGATGATTCTGAAAAATCAGAAAATTCATATTTTTTAGATACAGATTCCGCAAAAACCTTTGGTGATATTGACTATATGCGTACTCCCAAAACAGTAAAGAAAACATTCCCAACCATTAATGGTGTTCAAGGAGCAAAGGTTGTAGAAATCGTTTCTGCTACTGAAAAAATTGAAGGTTCTGAATTAGAAGTTCCTAGCAGCAAAGCTTCTGAATCGACTCCTCAACCTAAGTTTGAGCCGAAACTAAGCAATGCTCGTGTAGATTCCAGTATGGATATCTTCTTAAATATGGCAAAAGATATCAAAAAGCGCTAGAAATCATTTATTACAAAATGTGATGCTAAAGCCCTCTGTATTGAAAGACGGAGGGTTTCTAGTGGCTAAGCATAATTAAAACCCAAAACTAGATCTTGGGTCGCCCGCATAGCTAGCGAACAGTCGACTCCTCTGCGATTTAAGGTTAATGTCTGTTTGGACAACACTTTCGATGGCCCAATTTGGAGGTATTGGAAACAAACGTCAGCCCGTAGTTGTTTATGCCCGTCGTCAATCAAGGTATTTTTACGAATGCGGATACGAAAACGGATAGATGTGTCACAAAGCAAGTAATCAAACCATTCTTCCCCACAAATTCACGGTCTGCGGTCAAAAAGTCTATTTTGCCGTCTCCAAATATTTCTAGAATCGATTACACAATTCACATCATTCACGGGTGTTGAAGGAAATTAACCATGGTTCGGGTATTTTCATCACTTTGACGACCATGAAAGCAATGCTTTCATAGTCCACTTCAAACTCTCGAAAAAATCTTTGTAACCGCTTAAAGTTGTGATTCGACTTTGGCTTTACCTCTAAATCCTGTGGCGATTTCTGCTAGGTTGACTGTCTTTACTCGCATTAGCGCAATCAAGAACATGGACATAAAAGCTATTCTTGCTCCATGCCAGTGCAGATGTTGCTGCAATTTTTCGCTAAGAAATAGGTTAATCTCTTCCATCGGGGTTTGATGAATGGTGTAGTTATCTTCTATAAAACCGCTTCCTGTCTACTTTTGCAACTTTTTGTCCTGTACTAAGATTATCTCAATAAAAAGATTTTAAAACGTGGGGAACTTCATTAACTGTACTTCAAGGATTAGAATAAGCAGAATTTAAATAAGATTAGTTAAGAATTTTAGACTGAGCGCATTCATCACGTTAATACGAGGTAAGCGATGTTTGAAGCCGCAGAGAATTTCCCATGAAATAGTGCTGAGAAGATTTGCCCAGTCATCGGCAGTATTTTCGGAATCACCGCCTAAGAAAGTTACGACATCGCCAACATTTATATTGGGCACATGAGTCACATCGATCGCACATTGATCCATGGTAATTGTGCCAATCTGAGCAACTTTTTGACCATTTACTGATACATGAATGCGGTTGGAGAGACCACGGGGAATGCCATCAGCATAGCCGATCGCGACAGTGGCGATGGTCATATCTTGGGAGGCAATAAAAGATCTCCCATAGCTGACACTTGTACCTGCGGTGATGGTTTTGACTTGCGTGATCCGAGCTTTGACAGTAAGGGCAGGATATAAATCTACCAGATTTTGGAGATGGGGGGCGGGATAGAGTCCGTAAATACCTAAGCCTGTTCGCACGATATCGTAATGAATGTGGCGATCGCTTAGCATGGCGGCAGTATTACAGATGTGAATGCGTGGTGGATTAATTCCTTCAGCCTTGAGGGATGCAATGACCTGCTGAAATCTTTGGGTTTGCAACTGCATAAAGCTCTGATCGCGGTCATCAGCAGTGGCAAAGTGTGAATACACACTCTTGATCTCTAAATTTGGTAAATGCTGCACTAACTGCACAAAGGTAATCGCTTCTTGCCAGTTCACACCAAGGCGTGACATGCCCGTATCAATTTTTAAATGTACAGGAACCTGTTCCTTGCTTTGAGAGAGAACTTCGTGATAGATCAGGGCTTGTTTAGAATTAGAAATTGTTGGTTGGAGACGATACTCAGCGATCGCTTTAATCTCATCAATGCCATTAGTCGCCCCCAGTACCACAATCGGCACTGTGATCCCCGCACAGCGCAATTGAATCCCCTCAGGAATCGTCGCAACCCCCAACCAAGTTGCCCCCGCTTTGATCGCTGCTTGACTGACATCGATCGCTCCATGTCCATAAGCATCGGCTTTAACAATTGCCATTAACTCGGTTGGCGCAGTTAGCAAAGATTTGAGTTGGCGCACATTATGCTGAACTGCAGATAAATCGACCTCCACCCATGCTCGATGGTTTTGCTTAAGCATGACAGCGCAATCCTCAATGGCTTACAAAAATTTATATTAATGTAATTCGGCAAAAAGACGCTTGATGTTCAATCGGGTTCCATCACAGAATCAAGGTAATTCAATAATTTATATCTATGCGACTAAAGCCTCCCATGAAACTAGTGCAGAATTTTATATCTAAAATTTGCCATGAATATAGTTTCGGGAATGCTCTATGGCGACCTATCCTCTGGCAAATTTGGCGATCGCGTAAGTATTTTTTGACATTTCTTTTTATAATCGCTTTTGTTACTACTCTGATCTTACCTAGCCTGATTCCTGCTTTGGCAACGACCCACCAAGCGATCGCGCAGATCAAGAAGCCAAATCTACCCAATTCAGCACCTATGCTGCCAAGACAGGAAATTCGTGGTGTTTGGTTGACTAGCAATGACTTCACAATGTTTAGCGATCGCAAACAGTTAAGTCAAGCACTCCAACAACTCAAGCGACTAAACTTCAATACCATTTATCCCGTTGTTTGGGCTTCGGGCTATGTGATGTTTCCGAGCACAGTTGCTCAAAACACAGGAATTCAGCCCTTTGTGTATCGAGGTGCTGAGGGGCAAGATATTGTCGCTGATATCATTAAGCAGGCTCATCAGCATAATTTATTGGTGATGCCTTGGTTTGAATTTGGATTCATGGCTCCTCCTACATCAGAACTTGCTACTAACCATCCTGATTGGCTCACCCAAGAACGCGATGGCGATAATACTTCTATAACTGCCGCAGGGCAAGTTGCATGGCTCAATCCATTTCATCCCGAAGTCCAGAAATTTATGACGGAGTTAGTCTTAGAAGCCGTTTCTAATTACGATCTTGATGGAATTCAGTTTGACGACCATACCAGCCTGCCTAAAACCTTTGGCTATGATCGCTATACGCTCAATCTATATCGTCAAGAAACTAAACGCGAGGCTCCTGCTAATCCCGATAATCCTGACTGGGTGCGTTGGCGAGCTAATAAAATTACCGCATTCATGACAAACTTGAATAAAGCGGTGAAGCAAAGAAAGCCTAATCTTATTTTCTCGGTGTCTCCTAACTACTATGAATTTGCCTATAAGCAACAATTGCAAGATTGGCTAGGCTGGGTACGACAAGGGATTGTCAATGAGTTAATTGTGCAGGTCTATCGCAATGATTTAGAGGATTTTCGTGCTCAAATTAGTCGTCCTGAAATTGCGGAAGTCAAAAATAAAATTTCCACAGGTATCGGGATTCTATCTGGACTCCGTAACAACAATATCCCCATGTCACAGATTTATTCACAGGTGATCGCCACTCAAGAGCGTAGTTTAGGCATCTCCTTCTTTTATTACAAGAGTCTCTGGGGCTACGGTCCTGAATCAGTTAGCGATCGGCAGAGGGATTTGCAATATCTCTTCCGCAACCCTGCCCCCAGATTTGCTATTAGAAATTAACCAGAAAGAGGGGGCATTGCGCCCCCTTTCTGGTTTTGTTTTGCCTACGGCAAAACGAAAATCCAAAAACTTACTGTGATTGATTTTGGGTTTTAAATGAGTATGCACTCGTCTGAAAACCGCTATATAGATAATTCAAATAAGAACTACAGCTTCGACTTCGCTCAGCTAGCTTACACCGATGGCTGAGCGGAGTCGAAGCCCCTCTGCAAATTATTTAAAACAACTATAACTTTACTTTCCCCCGCCTATCCTAATTCTGCTAGTAAGTAATCGCCTCCATCATATTTTAGCCATTCAATTTTTTTAATTAAGTCTTCTTTAGACACAAAGTTTCTTTCTATAGTTTCAAAACCATCTTTATCTGGGAATAAATTCTATTGTTTCATCGCAATTGGATAAAGTTCGGATGTGCTGTACTTGATGCAATGCACCTGTTTGTGCCATATAGCTTAAAACATAAACTCCAATAATTTTTGTGTTACTAGTTTCCATTTGGGTCTCTTCGAGTGTTTCCCGAATTGAGCAATTCTCCCAACTCTCTCCGAGATCGCAACCTCCGCCTGGCAAACTAAAATGTTGTTCGTTAAAATCTCGGACGATGCAATACATTCCTTCTTTGTTTTTTGTAAAGTTAAAAACTTGGCTTGAAGGTAGGGTAGGATTGTAGGCTTTTTTCTTAAACTCAAATTCAATTTTAAGGATTAATTTTTTTACATATTCTGCAACATAGTCTAGGATTTGAACTAACTGATTGTTATCGTTTCTTTTAGATAATATTTTTTTGGTATTTTTGGAATTTAACACTTGTCGATGTTGTGTTTCCTGTTTGTTCCAATTTGAGGAGACAGATGTCACAAATGAATGATAAATGTTAATTGCAGTGTTAATTGTAGAAACTTTTGGGTGTTTTTTGTTTGAGGAAGTTTCTACTTTTTTTTCGGCTAGAATGTAACCCATTTGAACAATGTTATTAATTTCAACTCCAGCTTCTTCTTGAGTTGCTTTAATCACTGTATTGATTGGGGTTTCGCCTGTCTCCACATATCCAAAAATAAAGTTATCTGGCTCTTCTGGGTTCATGGGGATAAGCAAAGCTAATAGTATCCAAAAGCCTTTCTGAGCAAGAGTTATAGGCGTATCATGTCGCCAGCAATTGTATCGAATATATACCATTTCCCCCTCAAACCCAGAAGAGCCGATTTTGTTTACGCCCTCTTGTGGGGTAAATATCATGGTGAATTTCTTTCTTGAAACCTTCTTATCGGTCTTCAATTTTAGCATTTTTGTCCCCTTGCGGGGTAAATATCGTGGCGAATGTTTGTTAGTTAGTAAATTCATAAAATAAATGAAGTGACTAGTTTCCGTCCCCTTGCGGGGTAAATATCGTGGCGAAGTTAGGGTGGAAGATATGATATAGGAGGCTAGCATGAGTTTCCGTCCCCTTGCGGGGTAAATATCGTGGCGAAGTTGTGCTACAGCTTGTAATGCTAGATCACCAACTATAGAGGTTTCCGTCCCCTTGCGGGGTAAATATCGTGGCGAAGAAGATCGGGAGTAAATGCAACAATTTTTAGCGGTTCATGTTTCCGTCCCCTTGCGGGGTAAATATTGTGGCGAAGAACCGCCATCAATGTTAAAAAACCTCACGTATTTTTGTTTCCGTCCCCTTGCGGGGTAAATATCGTGGCGAAGTCGCAAATGCGATTTACAGCGATCTTGACTCGCTTGAAGAGTTTCCGTCCCCTTGCGGGGTAAATAGCGTGGCGAAGGCTATCTAGTGCGCGTTCTCGTGTAAAAGGTGCTGGTATAGTTTCCGTCCCCTTGCGGGGTAAATATCGTGGCGAAGCGGAGGTATATGGTCATGCCTAGTTATCGACCCAGAAGTTTCCGTCCCCTTGCGGGGTAAATATCGTGGCGAAGCAACTCCAATACACTCACCCAGTAAGATTTTTCTCCCAATGTTTCCGTCCCCTTGCGGGGTAAATATCGTGGCGAAGAAACATTCTTTTCTGCTGAATCTCTTGATGAGTTTTGGGTAAGGTTTCCGTCCCCTTGCGGGGTAAATATCGTGGCGAAGCTAAACATATAGGAGATAAGATAATGACAATAGAATTTAGGTTTCCGTCCCCTTGCGGGGTAAATATCGTGGCGAAGGAAAAAAACAAAGAGTTCGCACTACTACTTTGCGAACTCACACGTTTCCGTCCCCGTGCGGGGTAAATATCGTGGCGAAGTTTTGTTGAAAAGTTGAGGACTGAAAAAGAGCATAGTTTCCGTCCCCTTGCGGGGTAAATATCGTGGCGAAGCACAAACCCTATCGTATTGCGTCTACATCCTAGCGAGTTTCCGTCCCCTTGCGGGGTAAATATCGTGGCGAAGTACCTAGTTGTCATTGGCGAGTTCGCTTATAGGGATGGTTTCCGTCCCCTTGCGGGGTAAATATCGTGGCGAAGTTACCCTCAATAGACTCCATAACCGTAGGTTCCAAAGCGCGTCGTTTCCGTCCCCTTGCGGGGTAAATATCGTGGCGAAGCGTGTAATTTGGCGCGATGCTATCCCTAAGACTATCGAAGTTTCCGTCCCCTTGCGGGGTAAATATCGTGGCGAAGCAATTCTGAAACATCACCACCCTTTTTAAAACCACAAGTTTCCGTCCCCTTGCGGGGTAAATATCGTGGCGAAGACTTACCTGACTGCTATACAAAATTGCGGGTGGTGGTTTGGTTTCCGTCCCCTTGCGGGGTAAATATCGTGGCGAAGTTGAACTCGCAAATAACTGCGACTATGACGCTCTAGAAGCGCTTGTTTCCGTCCCCTTGCGGGGTAAATATCGTGGCGAAGTGCATTTCGTGAAACCCCTAACGGTGCGAAAGTTTTGGTTTCCGTCCCCTTGCGGGGTAAATATCGTGGCGAAGTTGTAATCGAAGGTATTTTGACAAGTCGCGTTTACAACGGTTTCCGTCCCCTTGCGGGGTAAATATCGTGGCGAAGTTCTTTAAGGCTGGTAAGTATGGTCAATCTTTGTTTATTTCGTTTCCGTCCCCTTGCGGGGGAAATATCGTGGCGAAGATTATGAATCACGGTGAGCAGTGTGTCG
>JADBWH010000139.1 GCA_020404105.1 Pseudanabaena sp. M53BS1SP1A06MG
GGCTTTTACTTTTGGGCTTTGAGAGAGGGTTTGCGTAGCAAACCCTCTCTCAAAGCCCGTTTCAAATTATCCCGAACTTGCGTTAGTTATGTGGGTCTTTGCCCCACACAACTGGTTCATGAGAAGTAAGAAAAAGGTGAGTATTTCTTGCCTTCTTCTTTTTGGCTTTTGGTTACGGTATAGTACAGATCATTAGCTTCACCAAAATTCAAGATGCTGAATTTAAACGAAATTATGTCACTTGTCCGCCCGATCGCTTGGGGCGCAGGTGACATTCTGATGAAGTACTATCAAGAGCCTCAAGATTTAGAAATTAAGTTCAAGGGTGAAGAGGATGGTAATGTCACATCCGCAGATTTAGCTGCTAATGATTTTATTCTGAGTCAGTTAAAGCAAACTTTTGGAACCGAAAATTTTGCCTATCTTAGTGAAGAAACAGAGGATAGTATTGATCGACTTGATCATGAATGGGTATGGATTATCGATCCGATGGATGGTACGAGTGACTTTATTCGGCGGACTAACGAGTTTGCTGTACATATTGGGCTGAGCTATCGTCAACGTCCTGTACTTGGATTAGTGGCAACTCCTGCTCAAGATCGCTTATTTCAGGGCGTTCTGGGGAATGGAGCATTTATGGAAACGAGAGATGGTGCAAAGCAACTTATCCATGTTTCTGATAAGGTTAATCTCGACAAAATGGTGGTAGTTGCTAGCCGTAGTCATCGCAATTACCAATTAGAGAGTATTCTCCGCCAATTGCCCAAGGCGGCTGAAATTGCAGTGGGTAGTATCGGTGGTAAGTTTGCAGCGATCGCTTCAGGTAAGGCAGATGTCTATATTTCCGTATCTGGCAAATCTGCCCCCAAGGATTGGGACTATTGCGCTCCTGAGATTATTTTGACTGAGGCGGGGGGACAACTTACGCACGCAGATCTGTCACCACTTTCTTACAACAACCTTGAATTAAGGCAATGGGGAACTATCGTAGCTAGTAATGGGCATTGTCATGATCAGATTTGTCAAATTAGCCAAGATGCGATCGCGCCAATCAATAAGTGAAAGAATTATTAGAGCGTGGCTTAGCCGCGCTCCAATAATTCTTTAATTGAGGAGAGAGTATGAAATTGCAAATAATTTTAATTGGGATTGTAGTAGTTGCTGTCGGTATGGCAATCACTAATCCCAGCAAAGATCGCTACATCGAATATGCAACAGAGCAGTTTTCGGAAACAGGTAAAACCTCAATTTGTGCTGGTGAAAATATACCGATCGCTGCTCAACAATCCTGTAAATTTGTGATCTCTCAGGGTAAAGGGGTAATCAAGAGAATTGTTAACAACTCGACTAAACAGCAAAACTTTATTTTGTTTAGTCTTTACGAAACGGATCTACCGAATAAAAAAGTAACGACTATCGCTGCCTTTGGTAATTTTCATATGCTCAAATAAAAGAAGCGGTGCATTGCACCGCTTCTTTTATGGATTGTCTTGCTCAAATTGATCCAATAGTTTCCAGACTGTTTGCAAGAGTTTATCTAAACCCTTTTTCGAGGCGGCTGAAATTTGGAGAATCGGCTGATCGAAATGTGAAGCGATCGCATCAACATCTTCAGGCAACATCGCATCAATTTTATTTAAGGCGAGAATCTGAGGCTTTTCGTCTAAGCCATGACCATAAGCAGCTAACTCTTCTTGAATTGTGTGATAGGCCTCTAAAGGCTCCTCTTGGGTAACATCTATTAAATGAATTAAAAGTTTGGTGCGTTCAACATGACGCAAAAAATCATGCCCTAAGCCAATACCATCAGAAGCACCTTCGATTAATCCAGGAATATCAGCAAAGACTACGCCATCGCCTGATGGTTTGGAGACGACTCCTAGATTTGGTACTAGGGTCGTAAAAGGGTAATCCGCAATTTTGGGGCGTGCTGCGGAGACAACTGAGATCAGAGTTGATTTACCTGCATTAGGTAAGCCAATAATTCCCACTTCGGCAATAAGTTTTAGTTCTAAATACAATGTCAGTTCTTCCCCTGGTAATCCTGGTAAAGCATAGTCAGGGGCACGATTTTGATTGCTCAAGAAATGTCGATTACCTAAGCCGCCTTTACCACCCTTAGCTACTACCAAAGTTTGATTCACTTCAGTGAGATCGCCCAAAAACTCACCTGTTTCGTCATTCATGACCACAGTACCCAATGGTACTTTGATAATGCGATCGCTGCCACGCTTGCCCGTCATGTTGCTAGGACCGCCACGCCCACCATCTTCTGCTTTAAAAATATTCTCGAAGCGAAAGTCTAGAAGAGTTTGGAGATCAGTAGTTGCCTGTAAAATCACCGAGCCGCCATTGCCGCCATTGCCGCCCGCAGGTCCCCCCGCAGGTACATATTTTTCTCGGCGAAAGGCAACGAGTCCATCACCTCCATTTCCAGACTTTACTTGTATTGTGGCGCGATCAATAAAATGCATTGCTAATCCGATTAATTGCTTTAAGGAGTTCACGAAAACTTTAGAAAGACTTACTTTGCAAGTCTTTCTAAAGTTTCCTCGGGGTGTAAGTAGAACAAAACGCTATATGAGATAACGCACTTTACTTGCAGCGTTATCTTGATTCAGTTTTATATCTATTATCCTACAGCCCCTTCAGGCTTTAAGTAGTACAGAAGATTTTTTGAAAGCGACGCTTCGCTTTCAAAAAATCTTCTCGGTTTTAAGTCAGCGAGCATCTCGAATAATCCTTGTATAAAGTTTTGAGAACTGCTGCCATATCATTACTCAAAATTGCATTGACATTTAGCTATAACCCTGCAAACTCTTGGCTACGTATAATTCCTGATGCATCAGGTTCTAATTGCTCATATTTGCCATTGACGAGAATAAACCATTAGATTTGACGGTCTAATGTGCGCCAGACAATGTATTCCTTCTTCTAGACCATTGACCATTGATTGATAAGTTCCAAGCCAAGTGATGATATTGCTGTGGGGTTTGCCATGGGGAATAAAACGAAGCGGAGAGGCCACGTGGACGAGACCTTCGATAAGTTCTGCTTTTTCGACATTAGATACTGTAAAACGTCGCTCAAATTATTCTCGATTGCGGCGATCGCCATTTTCAAGAATGGTGAGTGGTGATGGAGATTTGGCAATAACCATAGCTTTTAGAGGTTGAGCTTTGATTGATCTTAGCAGCTTGGATTTAGGGACTCGCGTTTGCCAAAGAATAAAAAATGGCTATGCCATTTTTCATTCTTTGGTGATATTGCCAGATCTGACCCAGCCTTCCTCTTTAGTACTTTCATTGCGAACATATACCCATTCGCGATCGGGAGTTTCCCGAATTACAGAAACTTTAGTATTAAAGTCAGCACCACCAATACTTTTAGAACCTTGGCTTGGTTCCGAACGAAATACTAGCCCAATGCTAGCGTTAACCTTGCCTTGATATTTTGCATCATTTGCTTTTGGCTTTGCCTTGACTGTTGGTTGGGGCATCGGTGGAGCTTTAATAGCCATGATCGGTGGGACAGGGGCGGGAACCGACTTGAGATCATTAGAAAATACAGGTCTTTGAGGATGTTTCTGAAACGGCAAAATGACGTAATACCATCCTGTCGCCACGATCGCCACAATTATCCCTAGACTAAAAGCTAAACTTGTACTCGATTTTGCGGTTTCGGGAAATCTCATTCAGTCTCACCTATTCTCTATCAAAAATTAATAGCAAAATTGATGAGAGATTTAGCAAACAATAATTACTGAGTAATTAATATTTACTAAATCTCTATCCATGCAAATTTGATGATTGGTTGAATAGATTACCTTAAGTTCTCCAAATTTGACACATTCAATTGAAATTTTTCTGATACATGACCAGAAACACCAAGATAAAAAGCATTGCAGAGCTATGCTTTTTATCTTGGGAAATGGATTTCAGTGTAAAGTGCTTTAGATAGAGATTGTTTCTGTCTCGATTGCACCGTTGCTACTGACCCATGCAATCTCAGGAATCCCACGCGATCGCGCATGGTCACGAACTACATCAGCATTACGAAACTCTAGCTCTAACTCGATCGCTGATATTTGCGGTTCTTGACGTAATTTAGCGGCATAGGAAAAGGCGGATTGCAGTGCTTCTGGAGTCTTAGCGACAACTAGGCAGTTTGAGGTAGAGAGGGTTTGGGGTAATTGCTTATGAAGAGCCTGTTGCAGATCTTCAAGATTAATGCAAAAGCCGATACTGGGATAGCTGATATTTTGGGGATGATAGACTCCCAACAGATGATCGTAGCGTCCACCTTGAGCCACAACATAGTTATTACAGACAAGCTCGAACACGATCCCCGTATAGTAGTCAAAGGTTTGCATAAAGCTAAGATCGAGGATGAGGCGATCGCTAGCCTTTTGATTAGTACTTTCCCAGAGATCAATTAATGACTTGAGGTAATTGATCTCACCCGTTAATCCTGATGTCCATTTGCTTGCAGAAAGACGACTCAAGATATCCTTGGGCTTGCCACGTAGATCAACTAGTTCGAGAGCATAGCCTTTGACATCTTCGGGTAAGTCCATTTCAGTAATGGCAATGCGATCAAGTTTGGCTAGGCTTTGGCGGACTTTGGCACGATATTGCTCTGGCAGGAGAGCGAGTAGTTCTACTGTAAGTCTTGCATCGCCGAGGATAATCTGCCAATCGGGTAGCTCTACGTGATCAAGGCTCTCGGCTAAAAGCAGCAAAATTTCGCCATCAGCTAATAGCCCTGAAGCTCCCAGCAGCTCTACGCCAGCTTGAAAGGATTCTTCGGAGGTGCTGTTAGCTCTGCGTCGAAAGACATTGGCGTTGTAATAAAGTCGTTGCGGACAGGTAGCCACATGACTAGCCAAACGGGCGGCATAGGCACGAGCGATCGAGGCTGTAAATTCGGGACGTAATCCTAAAATGTCGATACTGTTGCTATGTAGTTGGATTACGGATTTAGGATCGACGGCTCCGCCTGCGGTGAGAGATCGCAAATGTTCTACTGTTGGGGTAATGATGCGTTGATAGCCCCATGACTGAAAAACTTTTTGAATGCGGCTCTCGATCCAACACTTTTGAGCAACATCTAGGGGAAGTAAGTCTTTTGCGCCAGTCGGTAGTTGATGCACCATACAATTCTCTCAGTCTTCGTCTTTTATCCTATCGCGAATGCTTACCGAAACACGAGCAAGGTATCAAGGTTATAAAGTAATCTCTTTATATCGTTTTTCAAGCAAACGAGGTACATAGGTTTACTTCCCCGCCAAAGGCGGGGAAATAAACCTGTACTTCACCAGACTTGTAAACTCTAAATGTGAAAGTTTGTGCAAGAGATTTAATATATCGATACGATTGGCAAGTTTGCTAACAACTAGGAAGATCACGACATGCTTGGCACTATAATTGACAAAAAAATTATCAAAGTTGTTAGCAAAGCCGCGAAGTTACTTGTCCCCGTCCAAGAGATCGCCGATGGATTGCGAAAGATTCTACAGCTATGAGAGCCAGAAACTTGCAGTGAGTTGTTATAGGATCACTAGCCTCTGCTTTTGATTTCGTTTTTGATCGCCTGCAAAGTATCATTCAAAGCGTCCTTAAAAATTCCATAAAAAGCATCCGCAGGTGTCGCATTACTTGGCTGAGCATTAACAGTATAAGTGATCAAAACCTGATTAGTAGGACGATTAGGGATCGCAGCGACAGGTTCTATTTTCCAATAACCTTCCATTTTGGCAAGGTCACCATCAATGAGATGGAAATCTATCTGTTTACGATCAGTCTCCTCGATTGCTAACTTAGTGCGCGAAATGATCGAAACAATAAAGACTTGGCGCGTATCAACCTGCTCAATTACCTTGCGATTGCCATAGCTCTCAAGGACTTTGCTAGAGGTCATATTTGGGATGAATTTGTAAAGATTGGCATAGTCAGTCAAAACTCGCCACACTGCATCAGGAGAAGCCGTGACTAACACCCTAGCCACATACTTGCCCTTCTCACCCGTTACCACTGTTTGCCCCTTCCGCAGAGAATCACGCTCAGTTGCAGGCAAGCGATCAACAGGACCATCAAAGAGCGCAGCACGAACAGGCATGGCCGGTGTGCAAAAAGTGATCGCGATCGCCATCATCATTGCCGAACCAGTAGAGAATTTCTTCATAAACTTTGAGACTAAATTCTGAGAGGACTGCATGGAATTTGGATAGGATGAGTACTTGGTCATGAAAGATTATGCTTGTTATGTATATCAAAATTTGTGGGCTTACGAAAATCGATCAAGCCCAATCGATCGCTCAAATGGGAGTTAACGCAATTGGTTTCATATGTGTATCGTCATCACCAAGATATATCACCACCTCTGCGATCGCCCAAGTTACAACTAGCCTAATCCCAAATTTTCCTAATCTCGATTTGATTGGCGTATTTCTCAATGCTAGCACTGAAACAATTTGCCAAACCGTAAAGAATGGGGGGCTTAATGGCGTACAACTACATGGTGATGAGTCTCCAGAGTTTTGTGATGAGGTGCGATCGCATCTCGCTCAATTGAAACCAAACATTAAACTCATCAAAGCTCTCCGAGTTAAAGATCAATCTGGATTAGCACAAGCTCAACGTTATAGTGATGTGGTTGATGTGATCTTACTCGATGCCTACGATCCACAAATAGCAGGAGGCACTGGCAAAACCATCGATTGGCAAATGTTGCGCGATTTCCGTCCCCATTGTGACTGGTGGCTAGCGGGAGGTCTATCCCCAGAAAATGTTGAACAGGCGATCGCACTTGTATATCCCAGTGGTTTAGATGTATCGAGTGGGGTGGAGCGTTCTGCAGGCGACAAGGATTTAGCTAAAGTTCAGGATTTTTTACAGACTTGCTATTTTTCAATATAAATGTCAACGATAGTTTCGGCTTTGCTCAGCGAACAATGGATGTTAGTTTATAACAATGGCTTAGGCTTCGCTCAGCCATCTTTACTCAACTCAGCCATCTTTACTCAGCCATTGATAGCTTCAACTTATTTCATCTAGAAATAGCTGAGATTTCGGTTAATCAACGATGGCTGAGCGCAGTCAAAGCCATCGTTGATTAACTTTATTTATAATTAAGATAGATTAAGGAGCTAATTCATATTTGTTTGCGTCACATAGTCCCATCGATCGCGGCAAACTTAATCAACAGCGTTGAGGATCAAAATTATGAAAATACCAGTTTTAAGTAAAGGTACTTGGTTAGGGCTAGTGGGAGCAGCGCTAGTTGGTGGTTCAGCCACGGCTGTTTTGCTCAATGGGCATTTTAATCAACCAAATCAACCCAATCCTCAAATCTCTACTCCTGTTTCAGTCAATCAAATTAGCCAGTCACCACCTGCACAGCGAGCCATCGATGGTGAATTGGCAGTTTATTGGATTGAGGCTAGCAAAAATAAATTAAAGGCTGTCCCGATTGCCATCAAAGCCAAAAGTAATGACGAGGCGATCGCCACTAGTTTAAATACTTTGATAGCTGAGAAACCATCGGAATCGAGTCTCTATAGCGCCATTCCCGCCAATACAAAAATTTTAAAGGTACAGGCTAAGGGCAAAGAAATTCGGATTGACTTATCTAAGGACTTTACCAAGGGTGGTGGCGCAGCATCAATGCAGGGTCGGATTATTCAGGTACTGTATACAGCAACTAGCTTAGAACCTGAAGCAAAAGTCTATTTATCCGTTGAAGGTAAAGCATTAAAATATATCGGCGGGGAAGGTTTAGAAGTGCCACAACCGATGACACGCAAAGATTTTGCGCTAGAGTTTTAGGAATGTGCGGTGCTTACCGCCGCATGTCATTGTTTATTTCGTAGTTAACTATGCCGATCCATTTGCCTGATATTGATACGTTGAGCCTTGTTGAGCAAGTCTCGCAAATGTTGGTTGTCCGCACCTGTGGAATGCTATATGACCATCAAATTCAATATCCACAGTGGGAATTAACAAGTAAACAACTACAAACCCTGATTGATGAATATGGTGTAGGTGGCGTAATTTTGCTAGGTGGTAGTGCGGCGGAAATTTCGCTCAAAACCCAGCAGATGCAGTCATGGGCAAAAATACCTCTGTTAATAGCCGCCGATATCGAAGAAGGCGTGGGACAGAGATTTAGTGGCGCGACATGGTTCCCACCACCGATGGCGTTGCAGGATGTCGGGATTGACTATGCCGAAGCAATGGGGCGAGTTACTGCTGAAGAGGCTTTAGCGATCGGGTTAAATTGGGTACTGGCTCCGATTGTTGATATTAATAACAATCCCAAAAATCCTGTCATCAATGTGCGATCGTTTGGTATTACAGTGGGTGAGGTGATGCGGGCAACACAAGGTTTTATTGCAGGCGCAAAGCAATATCCTGTATTGACCACTGCAAAACATTTCCCTGGGCATGGTGACACGGCTGTAGATTCGCATTTACAAACCCCGACATTGACTCATGATCGCTCCAGATTTGAGAATCTCGAATTTCTGCCCTTTTGCAATGCGATCTCTGCAGGCGTAGATGCAATTATGAGCGCCCATATCTTTGCGCCAAATTTAGATCCACAAAATATTGCGACTCTATCGCCGCATATTCTCACAGAAATTTTGCGCGACCAATTGGGCTTTGAGGGACTGATTACTACCGATGCCCTGATTATGTCGGGAGTAGCGAATTTAGATAGCCCTGAAGCGATCGCGGTGCAGGCGGTGAAGGCAGGAGCTGATATTTTATTAATGCCCGTTGATCCGATCACCACGATTCATGCTGTATGTAAAGCCGTGGAGTCTGGTGAAATTAGTCGCGATCGCATTAAGCAATCAGTGCAAAGAATTTGGCAAGCAAAACAAAAGGTCTGTGGGTTACCCACGGATTTAACGCAACTCGGTAAGCCTGAAAATCTGGAAATTGCCAAAGAGATTGCCACTAAATCTATAAGTGTCTATTCGGTAATTCCTCATTTGCAATATGGTGATAGCTCTAAACAAGTTAAAGCCAATTATCTCAATCTAATCATTGTTGATGATCCGCTTACCTGTGGCGAATTTCTCAACGCACGATCGCCTGCAGTGTTATTACCCAAAAATCGTGGCTATCAGAGAATTATTGCTGACGGGATGACATTAGATCATCTGCAACTGAAGCAATTTACCGATGTAATTATTCAAATGTTTAGCCGTGGAAATCCGTTTCGTGGCAATACAGATTTAAACGCCAAAACTCAAGCCTTAGTCAATACCCTCCTTGCCAGTGAAAAGTTAGAAGCAATGGTGGTCTATGGTAGTCCCTATGCCCTCGATCCATTTCTGCAAATTTTTTCAGCCAATATTCCTTGGGGATTTGCCTACAGTCAGCAACCAGAAGCCCAAGCAACCGTTTTGCAAAATTTAGGATTTGGATAAATCTAGAGCTAGCCCTGCAGTGCAAGCGCAGCTTCTGACTCGGAGCATCCAAAAATTTCTGTACTTCCTCTGGCGGAATTTTTGAGTCGGGATTAACAATTAGTAACACCCGACCGCGCCGCACCTGTTCAGCAACTTCTTCCAGTTTTGGTAATGGCAAAACATCTTCATAGCAGGTATTACGAGTCCCCTTAAACATTTCTTTAAGACGATTGCGAATCAGATCATCTACTTTGTTAGGCGGCGCATCATGGGCAAGACTTTGCAGTAACTTGATGAGATTCTCTTGGCGATCAAAATAGTAGCGCTCCTCTGGAGTGTGGGGTAAATACCAAGCTACCTTTTTTAATTCATCAAAGGCTGTCAAAAAGTCTGAACGATCCCGCAAAGGTGAAACCAGACATTCAACCATCTCTTCACGAGTTAACCCTTTTACAGCATTTACGGATGTCGATAGACTGGCGGTTAAGAGCAAGGAGTCAACCTGCGTTGCTGATTCTTTACCAGTTTGCAAATCAATCACCTGAGCGTGAGCCGATTTCGCTGTAACCAATCTTGCTCATCGGGAGCCTTTGCCCCACTTGCCCAAAAAGCACTAAATTGCTCACCTTTACCTAACTGCTCAGCAATCTCCCCCCTCCAAAAATGCTCTGGACTATTAAATCCATTAAAAGCAGCAATATCTGCACTCTCAAAGGCTGATGTATAGGACATCCCTGCACAGTATATTTGTCGTAATTCCAGATGCCTTGCCAATAAATCAAAACTAACCAACAAATGGGTTTTTCCTCCTCCCATCGCTTGCTTAAGATGAAAGATTGCTTGCGATGACTTGTCAGCTAAACGAGTTAGCCCCTCATCAATTCATATTTGATGGTATGTATTCAGTTTTATAGTCAATGTGGGTAAGGAATCTCACAGTAATGACGAGGTTATTGAAAAATAGGATTGGTGATGCCATCGATAATGAAGTCGGAAATTAGCTTGGCTGTGATCGGGGCAAAGAGAATGCCATTGCGATAATGTCCTGTGGCTAAAACTAGGTTTTCGTAATCACTAGCTCCTAAAATAGGAATTTCATCGGGGGCGTAGGGACGGAATCCCCACCATGTTTCCGTGATGGGCATATTCGCGATCGCAGGATAGACAGAGATCGCTCTATTTAATAATTGTGTGATACCTACGGCAGTAATACCCTGCTCAAAGCCTTTATCCTCAACTGTTGCACCGATAACGATTGTGCCATCTTGGCGCGGCACTATATAACAACTCGGTGCATAGATGACACGTTGCAATTGCCGATCGCGATCAAATACCGATAGCATCTGTCCCTTAATTGGTTTAACTGGTAAAGGCAGCAGCGATCGCGTCCATGCGCCCGTTGCCAAAACATAGCGATCGCTTTGCAATTTGCCAACACTAGTATCAAGATGAGTAACTCGTTGATGATCACGGACAATTTGATATACGTTAACACCTTCGAGAATTTTGATCGATAGAGATCGCGCCGCAGTTAATAAAGCCTGCGTGAGTTTGCGATTGTTCACCTGTCCATCTTCTGGGAGCCAGAGAGAACCTAAAACCACTTCACCTAAGCCTGATTGACGTTTATGGGATTCTTCTCGACTGATGTATTGAGGATATTTAGCAATTATTTGATGATCGCTTTCTTCGATACTGGGGGCAATCATGCCACAGCACCAATAGCCACAATCTAGCCCTGATAAGCGCATTAGATTAGCAATCCATTGCGGATACATATCCCGGCTACGAATCCCAAATCCTAAGAGTGATCCTTCAAGGCGTTCGGCTTCAGGAGCAAGCATTCCCGCCGCCGCCCATGTTGCGCCTTGCCCACAGATATCACGCTCAACAACAGTGACACTGGCTCCTTTTTGCGAAAGAGCGATTGCTGTTGACAAGCCAATAATGCCACCACCAATTATTAAAACGTCAGTCATTCCATTTCATCCTTTTATACCAATTCACAAAAGTATGAAGCTTGCGATGTATATCAACTACAACGAGTTGTTACTACAGCATAAAACGGATCGCTGCTTGCCATCCCTAGCATTGCCAAAAACGGTGAGCTAGGGGGAATATTTGCTACTAATTCAGGTTTGGTAAAGCCCTTGGGAACAGAGGCAAAGTATTTGTAAATCAGCTTGGTGCGATCGCTTTCAGAGCCATCACGCCATGCTTGAATTGCCTTTTGATAAAACATCCGATTTGAGAAGCTAATAATCGCAATGCCCCCAACCTTCAGAATGCGATAGATCTCAGCAAATACTGCTTCAGGATATTGCAAATATTGCACCGAGACAGTATTTAGTACAGCATCAAAGGATCGATCTGCGAAAGGCAATAGTTGTTGCTTGTTTAAATTTTGGACAAAATAGTGATCTAATCGTGGGTTACGGGCTAACTCCTCGGCATTCATCCCATGCCCCTCTACATGGGCAAATTCTATTTCTGGTGGCAAATGGGATACCCAGCTACTCATCAAGTCAAGAATGCACGTATGGGGTTTTAACCTTTGACGATATAGATCGGTAAGCTGCTCAATAAAGCGATCGTCTACATGGGTAACAAACCGTGGATATTCGTAAAATAAGGCATCATCAGAGTTATCAAGCCTAGTCCGTTGCATAGAAACAAGTTGCATAGTGATTTAGCGTAAAATGTACCAACTTCATAATACTTAACAATATTGCGGTCATGGTGACGATTTTTCGCTAGTTGCAATCTCGCTCTATTGTCGGTAGCATAGGTAATAATAAAATCTGTAATAAAACGCAACAATAAAATATATTTTTTGAATATATTTAAGGCTGGGTTCTAAGCAAAACCAAACTGTATACATCTAAATTAAAGACAGAAAATTGAGGAAGGAGTGACATCAATGCAGCAGCAGGGCAACGCCCTAACTGTTCCAATCGGTCTGATGGGTGCAGCGCAGGGATTTAATCCAACAGTACTACTGCTACTCGGCTCGATCGTTTTAGCAACCGCATCGACAACAGGGTATTGGGTATGGGGCTGGGATCACTGGCTAGTATTTGTTTGTAATTTTTCGTCTCTCTATGTATTGGGGACGGTGATTCATGATGCCTGTCATGGAGTGGCTCATCCAAATCGGATTGTGAATGCAGCGATCGGACATATTTCGGCGATATTACAAGGCTTTGTGTTTCCTGTATTTACCCGTGTTCACATGCAACACCATGCTCATGTGAATGATGAAGAGGATGATCCTGACCATTTCGTTTCTACAGGTGGTCCCCTATGGTTAATTGCTGCTCGTTTTTTCTATCATGAAGTTTTCTTTTTTCAGCGTCGTCTCTGGCGTAATTACGAATTGTTGGAATGGGCTATAAGTCGCTCAATCGTTGTAGCAATGATCATCTTTGGCTATTATCATGGATTTTTGGGCTATATGATGAACTTCTGGTTTGTTCCTGCCGCAGTAATGGGACTATTGCTAGGTTTATTTTTCGATTATCTTCCCCATCGTCCTTTTGTAGAGCGATCACGCTGGAAAAATGCCAGAGTTTACCCTGGTAGATTTCTCAATATTCTTTTGCTAGGTCAGAACTATCACCTCATACATCACCTCTGGCCAAATGTACCTTGGTATTACTACGAGAGTGCCTATTACCAAATGAAACCATTACTCGATGCTAATGGTTCTCCGCAAACTCTCGGATTGTTCAAGATGCCTGATTTAGCTGGTTTTATCTACGACATCTTCTTAGGTATTCGTTTTCACCACAAGCACAAATAAACAACCAATCATTAATAAAAAAGCGGCGCGATGCGCCGCTTTTTTATTCGATAGATGCTAGTGATTGATCTAGCTGCATTCTTGTTTCCATTTGACGGATGAAGTAACCAGTCATCATCGCTGAGCCAATTAATCCTGCTAGGTTTTCGCGATCGGTGGTAATGCTGACATTGAAATTTGATGGTGGCAGAATACCTAACAAATTTTGAATATTTTGGCTAATAATTTGTTGAGCTTCGGGACTGACAGACTGAGCAACTGTGGCTAATATTTCTGGCGATTGATTTTTGAGGTAATCAAGCAAAAGGTTGTTGCTAGAGTTAATTTCACCTATGTTAAACATAATCAGATTCCTTACATCTGTAATTCTCTAAATATATTTTTACTGATGTAATCCAAAATTTTCGAGTAGGAAAACCGTATTTAACCGTATAAAAATTTAAATAAGTAGCTCAACTTAATTAAAACCCAAACCAGAGTTTTGTTCCGCCCGCGTAGCGGGCGGAACAAAACTCTCGGTTTTTAGTTTATTTATGTCTAGCTACTTACAGCCCATTAAGACTTGAAGTATCACAGAAGATTTTTTGAAAGCGGAACTTCGTGACGCTTTCAAAAAATCTGGCTCTTCTGGGTTCATGGGGATAAGCAAAGCTACTAGTATCCAAAAGCCTTTCTGAGCAAGAGTTATAGGTGTATCATGTCGCCAGCAATTGTATCGGGTTTATACCATTTCCCCCTCAAACCCAGAAGAGCCAAAAATCTTCTGGGTTTTAAGTTAGTGCAAAACGATGTACCTTACCAAGCAAAGTCTTTAAATTTAAAAGTCATCATCATAGTTATTGCTACTACCACCTGCCGCTTCATTATCTCTGCGGGAACCCAGTAATTCGAGGCGATCAACTCGAATTACTGGCTTTTGGCGTTCGTCACCTGTGTTGCGATCAGTCCAGCGATCAAACTTCAATGCTCCTGATACACCAATTAAACTACCTTTTTTGACGTAATTTGCTGCTATTTCGGCAGTTTTGTCCCATACCTCTAAGTCAAACCAATCGGGTGGTTCATCACGGTTACTAGTATTGCGATTGACAGCTAATGTAAAGTTGCAGACTACTTTACCAGATTCAAAATATTTGACTTCAGGATCACGACCTGCGTGTCCCACTAGATGAACTTTATTTAGGGTCATAGGACAAGTATCACAGTTATCAAAAGAAGTTTATAAATGTATCGGGTTTCTCATTCTAGTAGAGTAAGGTTTTGTTAACCCACCTTGGACAGGGTAATAAAACCTTGCTTCGAGCACTTGAAAAAACTCAATATATTTTATCTGGTTTTCCTTAGTTGCAACATATCATCAGTATAAATTCATATTAAGTATTGATGTATCTTGAAAATCATGGTATGAATTTTTTGATACTATGCGATTAGAGCAATTACGAGGGGATTGCCCCCTACCCAAAACTTCAACTTAGGGCTAAGCCTATCCAAGGCTAGGATATAGTGGTTTTCATTTTGCCTACGGCAAAATGAAAACTCAAAACTCTTAATGGGACTGATTTTTTGTTTTCAAATGAGTGTGTACTCATTTGAAAAACGCTATAAGTACGTGTGCAAAATAAATTACCAAAACCCGTAAAGTTGCACCCCTGCGGGGTGCAACTTTACGGGTTTTGGTTGGAATTAATTATAATTATGCCTAGCTACTTACATAACATCAGTCATAAGCTCACCAAATTATCGCGATGAATTACAGTCTCTTCGCCATCAAAGCCCAGTAATTTGGGAATGTCTTCCGATTGAGAACCGAGGATACGCACAATATCACTGCTACTGTAATTGGAGATACCTCTAGCGACTTCCTTACCATCACGATCGCATAGACTCACTGATTCGTTGGCTTCAAATTTTCCTTCCACTTGCGTAATTCCCGCAGGTAAAAGCGATCGACCTTTATTGACCACTGCATTCACTGCTCCATCATCGAGAAAGAGTTTCCCTAATGGAACCATGCCATAGGCAATCCAGCGTTTACGAGCATTGACGGTTTTTGGTTGAGCGGCAAACTGTGTCCCAAATTTCTCCCCATTGAGAATTGCGGCAATGCGCTCAGGTAAATCTCCTCGCGTAATCACTGTCTTTACTCCTGCAGCCGAAGCGATTCTTGCAGCATCCAGTTTGGTGGTCATGCCACCTGTTCCCCATTGTGTACCACCAGTCCCTAAGGCTTGCTTCTCACAGATCGTTTGACGGAGTTCCTGCAATTGTTCATGTTCCACAAACTCAATGGGCTGAGCATCGGGATTTTGTCGTGGATCATCAGAATATAGGCGATCAACATCAGTTAAAAGGAATAGCCAATCTGCTTCGATTAAACTAGCTACTAGCGCCGATAGTGTATCGTTATCGCCAAATTTCAATTCATCGACCGCGACTGTATCATTCTCATTCACAATTGGCACAACGCCTAGTTCTAACAACTCATGGAAAGTAGCATGAACATTCATATAATGCTGACGTTGAATGAGATTGCCCCGTGTTAATAAAACTTGAGCAACAGGTTGTTGAAGTGAACCAAAAAAGTCATCATAAATCCTAATTAAACGCCCTTGACCAACAGCCGCGATCGCTTGTTTTTTTGAGATTTTACGTGGACGTTGTTTCAGTCCTAGTCTGCCACAACCAATTCCCACTGCACCCGAAGAGACTAAAACTACACTGTGACCTTCGCGCCGCAAATGTACAATCGCTTCTACGAGTTTGGCGATCGTTGCTAGTTGGAGATACCCTGATTCAGGATGACTGAGGCTAGAAGTACCAATTTTGATGACAACGATCAGTGGTGGAATTTGCAGTTGCATTTGCTCTAAAAGATGGAGATAAAAAATCGCTAAGCGATTTTTTATCGTATCACTTTAATACCCGATTAATACCCTACTGCCGCCAGATCAGGCTGGAAACTATCTACTTTGAGGCGATGTACATCCGTTTCCATTACACCATTTGGATAAAGGCGCAAATGCCGAAATCCAGGGGGCTGATGATCAATTTGGAATTTATCATTTTGAGGTTCAAATTGAATACAGGTCGATGGAGTCACAAGGCAGCGAATGGAGTTATGAGGGGTTTCATGTATTTGATCAAAGGCTTGATGGGCATGACCATTTAAAACTATTTCGATCTGAGGGTGGTGATCGCATATTGCCCAAAATTCATCTTGATTTTCTAGACAAATCCTATCGATCCATTGCGAACCGAGAGGGACAGCAGGATGATGAAAGGCGATCAGAGTAGGGCGATCAGGATAGGCACTGAGATTTTTCTCTAGATATAATAATTCCTCATCTGAGAGGTAACCATGGACAGCATCAACGACAACGGAGCTAAGTAACAAAATCCTCCACTTCCCCACGTCGATAGAGCGGCTAAGATGCACATATTCACTAGGTAAATGGGCTTTCATCAGGGGAATATCATCATGATTCCCTGCTAAGCAGTAGGCATGAATTCCAAAATCATTTAGAGATTGACGCAATCGTCCATAGGATTCGATGCTGCCATCTTGGGTGAGGTCACCTGTCAATAAGAGTAAATCAACCTGAGGTAAAGTTCTTTTTACTTGTTTGAGAACTTCTTGAAAAGAGAAATCAGTCTTAATACCCACTAAAGAGCGATTAATATCCGCAAATAGATGGATATCAGTTAACTGTGCAATGGAGACAAAACTACCGTAATTGATTACGCCTTTCATACTACCTATACCTGTATAAATAAACAACTATATGTTTCGATGATTTCGGTTTTTTAATGATAGAAAAATAACAACCACTCAGCCCGTTGAATGGTAGAATTCTGTGCTAATTTGAGCTTAATAAATGTTTATAGAAATATTGTCAAAAAGCTTAAATCTGTCTATTAACTTATGATGGCTGTAACCAATACGCTGTGATTTGTATCACAATCTAGCGCTTTTTAAGAAAGCGAGGCGCATAGGTTTATTTCTCCGCCGAAGGCAGAAAAATAAACCCGTACTTTACTACTGGAAAACACTGTATAGCAATCCTAAATCAGTTGTAGAGATCTTTGGCTTTGACTTCGCTCAGCAATCGGCTTATGGGTAGCAGAACGAAGTCGAAGCAACTTACTTCTTTACTTCTCATTGAGGATTGCTAAGTAGCTTAACTTAATTAAAACCCAAACCAGAGTTTTGTTCCGCCCGCTACGCGGGCGGAACAAAACTCTCGGTTTTAGTTTACTTATGTCTAGCTGCTTATAACTGATCAAAAGCTAATTAAAATCTAGCAAAAAGCTATAAACATAATGCTTTTAGACAAGTCTCGTACTTACCATGACCCAATTCATGGAGCAATTACCCTGAATGGAAGCGATCGCACTGAGGCATTATTAATTAAACTAATTGATACACCTGAGTTTCAACGCTTAAGACGCATTCATCAATTAGATATTGCTTACTTTACCTTTCATGGAGCAGAAGGTTCGAGGTTTACGCATTCTCTAGGAGTCATGGCGTTAACTCGACGCGCTTTTGAGGCGATCACCATCAAATATCCCTATCTGGAAATCCATCGCACTGTAGTTTTAGTAGCCGCCCTACTACATGATCTTGGACATGGCGCTTATAGTCATGCGTCTGAAGAAGTTTTTGGAAGTAACCATGAAATCTGGACTTTGCGATTAATTAAGTTTGGCAAAATTGCCGAGGTTCTCAATAGGTTTTCTCCGAATTTAGTAGATGATTTAGCAAAATTATTCACGAAAAAGTATCCAGTCCCATTTGTTTATCAATTAATTTCTAGTCAAATCGATTGCGATCGCCTTGATTATTTAGAGCGTGATAGTTATTTCACAGGGGCAAAGTATGGGCAGCTAGATTTAGATCGAATTTTATTAGCCTTAAGATTTGATCCAATTTCTCAAAGTTTAGTGATTGGGCGCAAAGGAATTGTCGCGATCGAGCATTATTTAACAGTGCGCTATTTTATGTATTTGCAGGTTTATAACCATGCGAAAAACTTAGCAGCCAGATTTGTTTTAGAAAAGATTTTTCATAGAGCTAAAGCCTTAATTACTGCAAATCTCGCTCCAAATCAAATATTTGCTGATCGCACTATTACCGCTTGGCTCACCCAAGATCCACAAACCCTTACCTGTGAGGAATATCTCGCCTCCGATGATATTGTTTTTGCTTATCACATCCAGCGCTGGCGCGATAGTGAGGATGCAATTCTCGCGGATTTATGTCGACGCTTTCTTAATCGGGATCTCTTTCACGCTAAGGAAATCTCGCACCTCGATGATGTTCAGCAGCAGGAACAATTGGATACGTGGTACGCAAAATTGCAATCTCAGGGACTAGATCCAAAATACTATTGTGGTATCCGTGTATCGCGGACTAAGGGTTATAGCATTTACCGCCAAGGGATTAACATTCAAACGGAACAGGGCTTGCAGGATATTGCTCGACTTTCGCCATTAGTGCAAGCGATCACACATCAAATTCAAAGAGCATGGTTAGTTCATCCCTAAAAAAAGCAGTGCTTCGCACTGCTTTTTTTAGGCAGCTTGCCAAGTGGGATAGTCGGTATAGCCTTTTTCATCGCCACCGTAGAAGGTATTGCGATCGGGCTTATTCAATGGTGCATTTGCTGCAAAACGTTCTACGAGATCAGGATTAGCAATATAGAGACGACCAAAGGCAACGAGATCAGCAGAACCTGAGGCGATCGCTTGATTACCAGTTTCAAAGCTATAACCACCTGCGGTAATAATCGTGCCGTTATAGATAGGTCTGAAGAACTCTGCACCGAGATCGGGTTGATCTTCAGCAGAGCCAAAGCCTTCGACTCTAGGGGCAACCAAATGCAAATAGGCAAGATTAAAGCGATTTAGTTCCTTCACAGCATAGCCAAAGATCGCGGCACGATTGGAATCATACATACTGTTGAATGTGCCACTAGGAGATAGTCTCAACCCAACGCGATCGCTACCCCATACATCTACTACTGCCTCAGTGACTTCCAACAATAGACGAGCGCGATTCTCTACTGAGCCGCCATAGATATCAGTACGATGATTGGTGTTGTCTTGCAAGAATTGATCGAGGAGATAGCCATTAGCACTGTGAATCTCTACACCATCAAATCCTGCTTCTAGAGAGTTTTTTGCCCCAATCCGATATTGCTCGATGATTTGGGGAATTTCCTCTAGTTCCAAGGCGCGAGGTGTGACATAGGGCTTCATCCCTGTATAGGTAGCAACTTCACCTTCTGGGGCGATCGCAGATGGTGCAACGGGCAATTTGCCATCAGGTTGTAAATCTGGATGCGAGATTCTGCCTACGTGCAAAAGTTGTAAGAAGATTTTGCCCCCCTTTGCATGGACAGCCTCTGTAACTAGTTTCCAACCTGCAACCTGCTCAGGCGAATGAATACCTGGAGTATTGGGGTAGCCTAAGCCTTCGGGACAAATCTGTGTCGCTTCGGTAATTAATAATCCTGCTGACGCACGTTGTTCATAATGTAATGCATTTAATACCGTTGGCACGTTACCAGCAGCAGCCCGATTACGCGTCAAGGGAGCCATTACGATCCGATTAGGCAATGTATAACGACCTAGCTTAACTGAAGAGAGTAGAGGTGCGCTCATGGGTTTATTTGTTATATAGGAGGGTTTAGATTTCTATTGTTCGATTATAGGCGAACAATAGAAATTCATGCAATAATGCAATGTTTTCCTTTCTAGGATTTATATCTTTTGAGATACTTAGAATGATGTGCTACACGAGCTTAGTTCATCATCAAAATGATTTTGCTAGATTTGTTTAAAGTTGTTTGTGATGCGTCAATATCAACATCCCGATCGCGAAAATATCTCTCTCACTGGAGTACTCTATGCCCTTAGCGATCCCACACGCCTCCAAATTGTGAAAATGCTAGCAACACAGCAAGAGATTACCTGTGGAGAATTCTGTTTGGAAATGAGTAAATCTACGCAGTCCCATCATTTCAAGGTGTTGCGCGATATGGGCATTATGTATACTCGCCTAGAAGGAACCCAGCATTACAATTCTCTCCGTCGCGAAGATTTAGATGCGCGTTTTCCTAATTTATTAGATGCTGTGTTGAATGGCATAAATTAACAGCAGTGCTAAGCACTGCTGTTAATTTATCTGGCGGAACCACGATAGATGCGATCGGCTTGCTCACGGGGCATCCATGAAGGTAAATCTCCAGGATTTTTAGTTTGGCTTTTGGGTGTAGTATTTTGGTAAGCCGATGGAATTGGTGGCGCATCAGTATGCACAAAATTACCATTGCTCTCACCACCAAACTCTGCTAGCAGAGTTTGCGGTACTTCAAATTCGTCAGTTTGAGGATTGTAGGCAAGGACTTCGCCTGTTTCAATATCATAGATCCAGCCATAAATTGCCATCTTGTTTTGATGCAGTTTTGAGCGAATGACGGGATAGGTTTTTAGATTCTCAATCTGAGTGACAACATTCTCCGCCATTGTGATTGCCAGCAATTCTTCACCCTTGGTATCAGCATAATTTTCCTGAATTAGCCGACGGGTTGACTCAGCATGTTGTAGCCATTCATAGACTAGAGGCATCTCAGTTCTCAGTTTTTCTAGCTTCAATAAGCCCTTCATCGCGCCGCAGTTAGAATGTCCACAAATAATGACCTGTTCAATGCCAAGGGCATGAATGGCATATTCGATCGCTGCACCTTCGCCGCCATTAGCAGCACCAAAGGGTGGTACTAAGTTTCCTGCATTGCGGATCACAAATAGTTCACCGACACCAGACTGGGTGATCAGATGTGGCACAATCCGCGAGTCGGAGCAAGTAATAAACAATACTCGCGGTTTTTGTCCTTCGGCGAGTTGTTCAAAAATTTCTTGGTTGGCAGGGAAATAGGACGATTGAAACTTATGTAAACCCTTTAGTAGCTTTCTCATATACAGATGTTGACTCAGGATGCAGCAATTTATTGATTGATTGCTTATATCTAATTAGTTTATAGCGCTTTGCGCTCTAGCAAAAAAACAAATAAAATTGTAAAGGGCTTTTAAAATATAGCTTCTAAAATTTTTCAACTCTGATAGCAATATAATTTTGAACATCACGAAATTTTTATTCACTACCGAGAACAGACAAGTCGGCTTAGGAATTTCTAAACTAATCACTAAAAAAGGAAAAAGTATTGCTAAGCAACACTTTTTCCTTTTAAGTAGCTCAACTTAATTAAAACCCAAACCAGAGTTTTGTTACGCCCGCTACGCGGGAGTAACAAAACTCTCGGTTTTTAGTTTACCTATGTCAAGCTACTTAGTAGGTAATTTGTAAGGTGACGGAAGCATCAACTTTCTGTTCACCACCTAAAATCGGTACGGAGTTAGCATCCTTGGCAAAAGCCGCTAGACGTGGTTGTGAAACTGGATAAGCGATCGCTGATTCTCCAACATTAATTGTCTTAATAGTTTTGGCGGTAAACCCTAAAGCCCCCAAAACCGTATTCGATACTGTTTGAGCATCTTTCACCGCATCCTGAAGCGCGAGTTGTTTAGCAGCATTTAACTCTGCATCCGTAGCAATAAAGGAGATTTGCTCAATTTGATTTGCACCTGAGTTAACTGCCGCATCAAGAGTCGTCCCCGCTTTATCAATTTCTATGACAAAGCTGACACTAGTTTGTCCTGTAAATCCATCTTGCCGTTGGCGATTATTTTCATAGACATATTTAGGATTAAGTTGAATGCTCGTAGTTTGGAGCTTCTCAACTCCTAGTTGTTGCAGTCGCGAAACAATGCTATTTGCTTGGCGACCAATTTCCTCTTGCACAGCGATCGCCGTTTTACCTTCAGCAGTTACTCCTAGTTGAATTCTCGCTTTGGTAGTTTTGACGGATCTTTCACCTCGACCTGTGACGGTGATAACACGTTCATTTTTAAGAGCTTGAATGCTTGTTGAACTTTCTTGAGCTTTTACGGAAGGGGCGATTGCTGCGATCGAGGGAACGCACAAGGCAAGACTCAAAACCAATGTCGTTAAGTGACGCATAGGATTAACCCTCTTTTATTTTTTGTATTTTTTGATATTTTCATTTCTACTATCCTCACGATATCACTCAAATAATTGAGAGTTCATACGGTTGCATTTTCGGAAACAACTTTATACTAAGTTCCCATTTCGGTAGTCATGCAATGTAATTGTGCTGATTTAGATGCATTAGAAAATGCGGATTTAATTTTTATAGGACTTACGCATCGAGTGGATGTGGCGCGCACCACATCCACTCAAAACCCAGTAAATTCGTTAGCATTGCGTAAGCCTTATTTTATTACTTCTAGCTACTTATCAAGTGCAAAATCGCAGACTACAATGTAGTAGTCATTTACATAGCTACAGCCGTGCCCTTCTTTCGCCAATATATTGCACCCTTGATAATTTTCGCAATCTTTCTGTTTACGCTAGTACTAGTTAGCTCCCGTGCCTTTTTGCCTAACGATATGGTTGCTCCTGCCCCTGTCGGTGCAATGTTATCTCATCGCTTTATTTCCTAGCTGCAACGCACCATGACTGAACTTACTTGGCAGCGACGACATGTGATCTCGCTGTCTGATTTTACGCCGAACGATTACGAAACAGTCTTGCAGACAGCCGTTAGCTTCTTAGAAGTTCTGTCGCGCCGCAACAAAAAAGTACCAACCTTGCAGAGCAAAGTTGTTGCTAACTTATTCTTTGAGTCCTCCACGCGCACACGCAATAGTTTTGAGCTTGCAGCTAAGCGTCTCTCTGCGGACACATTAAACTTTGCCCCCGGAACTTCCTCTCTTTCTAAAGGAGAAACGATTCTCGATACGGCGCGAACCTTTTTGGCGATGGGAACAGATATCATGGTGATTCGACATCAAGCAGCAGGTGTGCCCTTAGCGATCGCCCAAGATATGGATACCCTCAGTGGTAAAGTCGCAATTCTTAACGCAGGGGATGGCAAGCATGAACATCCATCGCAAGCCTTGCTCGATTTGCTGACCTTCTGCATGTATCTCAATCCAACAACTCCCACAGCAAAGGATCTCAAGGGCAAAAAAGTAGCGATCATCGGTGATATCTTACATTCACGGGTAGCGCGATCAAATCTCTGGAGTCTGCTCACCAATGGTGCAGATGTCCACCTTGCCGCACCACCGACCTTACTACCACCAGAATTCGCCGAATATGGCGCAAAAATTCATTATTCCTTAGAGCCAGCTCTTGAGGATGCTGATTTTGTGATGACTTTGCGTTTACAAATGGAACGGATGGGACAATTCCTGATTCCCAGTTTACGCGAATACCATGCGAAGTACGGCATCACTCGCGATCGCCTTGCCAAATGTGCGCCCAATGTCCAAGTCCTGCACCCTGGACCTGTCAATCGTGGTGTAGAAATCAGTTCTGACTTAATGGACGATCCACGCTTGAGCCTGATCGATAGACAGGTCACAAATGGCGTAGCAATTCGAATGAGTTTGTTGTATTTACTGGGTACAGCAATTTAATTCTCAGAATGTGAGGCTCATCCAGATGGGTGAGCCTCACATTCTATTGAATTCTAGAAACAAAACCAACTTCCTGCTAGTCTAAGGGTGCATGTTTGCAAGATGTCTTGAGGATATCGATCCATGAATAAGTTTCCCTGTCTTATTACTCTCACTTCTAGTATCTCCTTGGCGATCGCCCTAGGCGCACCATCGATTACCTTTGCCCAGAATGCTCCTCAAAAAATAGTTTTTGTCTCACCCCAAGGCACTGACAACGTTGGCGCAGGTACAGAAAATCAAGCTTTTCGTACCCTCACCGCCGCGATCGCTGCCAATCCTCAAGAAGGCACGATCTTTCAATTAGGTGCAGGTACTTATAGCGAAGCCACAGGTGAAAATTTCCCGATTCGCTTGCCCAGAGGAGCCATTTTGCGCGGTAATCCCAATACCAATGGCAATAATGTGATTATTAACGGTGGTGGTCGCTTTGTCAGTCCAACCTTTGCCAGTCAAAATATTGCGATCGCCGCCGCCAATAACTCCCGCATCGAAGGCATCACCGTTACCAATAGCAATCCTCGCGGCTATGGACTATGGCTAGAATCCAGCCGTAATGTCGTGGTTAGTAATAGTAACTTTGTTCGCAATACCCACGATGGCATCTTCCTCACAGGTAGTGCTAACGCCTTAATTAGTAATAACCTGTTCACAGGTAATACAGGCAGTGGGATCTCGGCTTTGGGCACAAGTACAGGCGAGATTCGGAATAATCGCTTTGAGAATACTGGATTTGGGCTATCAATTGGACAATCCTCTCAAGTTGCTCTGATTAATAACCAAATTGCACGTAACGTTGATGGCATCGTCATTTCTAATATGGCTCAGCCAAATTTACGCGGTAATGCGATCGCCGAAAATCAACGCAATGGCGTTGTCATTCTCAGTAATGCCAGTAGTTCTCCTCGTCCTGATTTGGGAACAACAGCTTCACAAGGGAATAATACCTTTTTTAACAATCGCGAATTTGATATTAACAATGCCACCACTATCCCCATCTCGGCTGTGGGTAATCAAATCAATCTCTCTAAGGTGAAGGGTTTACTCAATCTCACTGCTTCGCGATCGCCTGTTACTAATCCCACAGTGACCAGCCCTGCAATTCTGCTAATTCCCTCTACTCCTGTTGCTACTGTTCCTAAAACTACGTCATCAATATCCACATCACCAACGGTTGCACTTCCGATCGAACCCAAAACAACCACCACTCCTTCCTCAATATTTGTACCTGCCAAGCCACCTAGCTCTAATCAGACCTTACCCAGTCCTGTGATTGCGCCTAAGCCTAGTCCAAGTATTACAAATACAAGTAATACTTCTCCCACCACGATCACCATTGAGCGCGAATATAGCCCAACTACTCCTCGTGTCGCCACATTACCACCTGTAATGCTTGATCCTACGACTGGTAAACCTTTTCAATACCGTGTGATTGTACCGAACACTTCTACATTAGTTACGCAAAAGGTGAAAGCGATCGTGCCTGACGCATTTCGCCTATCGCGTAGCGGTCGCATGATGTTACAAGTAGGAGCCTATAGTGATCGCCCTGCGGCGAATCAGTTAGTCCAGAAATTAGCTCAGTCAGGTGTCAGTGCCGAGATCATTTCATTTCGCTAGCCTCAAAAAGAGTAGTAGCATCATCAAGTGCTACTACTCTTTTGGGGTAGCCATTCGCCACTAACGTTCATTTAATCTGGCAGAGATAGTATAGCCACATATCAGTGCTCGCACTCACTTCTTGTTGCGTAAGTAGTTCTAAGCCACTTTTCCAAGAATAAATTCTAATGTTATCGAAATTTGCTTGTAATTGATAGAGTTGTGCTTGTGGTCTCACGTAATACTGCTTTAAACGGAAGTTATGCGATTCATCTTGAATAATTGCATAGTCAGATAATTTGACCTGATGCAGTGAAATTGAACGATTGAAGAAGCGTAACAATGTAAACATGATCATATTGACATAGGTTTTGAAGGGATTAAAGCTAACGTGAGTTTTCCAGTTAAATTCCCTCTCTAGCCCTTGGAGACTATGGCTGGAGAAGAAAAAATATCCTCCTGACTTCCCAATGCGGCTAATTTCTCGCAGCACTTGTAAGCGATCGCGATGGGAGACAACATCAATACCATTAAAGCTAAACAGAATAAAGTCGAAGGAATTATCTGAAAATTGACTCATATCTCTAGCATCAACCACTTCAAACATTTGTGATTGACTACGAAAACGTTGCTGACAAGCTGCAATCATCTCTTCTGAATAATCAATGCCTATATATTCCTGCACAACTCCAGAAAAATATTGAGTAGTACGTCCGCCACCGACACCTATGTCCAGCATTTTCATACTTGACCATTCATCACGAAGCAGATCGAGAATGGTTTGTTCAGCAGGTTGTAATTGGCGTAATTGGCTATAGTAATGAACAATTTCGCGAGCGATATAAACTTGATGATTTTGATCAGTCATGATGCCTCATGTCTGGAAAAAAATTTTGGAGGGTTACACGCATTTAAAAATTAAAAGAGTCATGTTCATCAACATACCATTTTGAAGACAACAACTTATCGATGCGATCGGTGATAATGAGTCTAAGCAAAACCATTGGGGAAATACCAATGACTGTTGCAACTACCCCCCCAAACGATTTATCAATTTTCTGGCTTATTTACGCAATCATCGTCATCGTATTCCTGAGTATGTATGGTTATTTACAGAAACAGGGACTTACCATTGGCTCTGGCTCTGTGGAATCAACTATTAAGCAGATTGGTCGTCGGGTCAAGATTTCTGGCGCTCAGTGGCATAGAAATAATGTTGCTCAAGTTTTGAAACATCGTTGTGCTTA
>JADBWH010000014.1 GCA_020404105.1 Pseudanabaena sp. M53BS1SP1A06MG
ACTACCGCAAAGATTTGCATTAGCGCGACGAATTGCTGAGCCATAATAGGAAACGGATAAAGCTGTATTTGGCGTTTGTCCGATGATTACCACCTGCCCCGTTGATGTTCTGAAATTTTCAGATGGGGTGACATTCCATGATCCAGCCGTACAAGTTGGTAGCAATTGTACGGGTAAGCTAGAAACATTGATCGATGTACCAGCCACGATAATTGTGGCTGGCAATGGCGATGTGGATGTACCACGCAATGAAATTGCCCCGCAGGAGTTAGCAACAACAGATCTAGATTGATTGATTGAAGAAAATACGAATTCTGTGGAAGTTGAAGGAGTTAACCCCGTTGCATAAATCGCACCATTGGGATCTTTGTATACACTCTGAGCATTTGCCCCCATTGCGATCGCTCCCGATACAACTGAAGTCAATGCCAATGCCGAAATTAATTTACGAAAAATCATTGCTTAGCCTCTCCAAGTTTATATATAAGTACATGAAGAGAAACATTTGAATAAGTTAATAATAGCTCTATCAGCAATCTATGCAAGGGATAGGGCTATTTTTATTTGCAAGAATTACCTAGAAGCTACCTCAATTTCTTCTTGCTTTATATCATCAGAATTATTGTCTTCATTTTGTTGATCAAGATCCTTCACATTGATTTGCTCAGAATCTTTAAAGTCAATCTGTTCACTTGTGGGATTTACTGGCAACCCTTGAGCATGAATCGGATTGATAACGAAAGTACCTGATGCGATCGCTGCAATTGATAACAAAGGAAATAATTTCATAATTGTTGCTCCATAAATTTAACCAATAATATCTATATTGATTTGGCTAGGAAAGTATGCGTAAGGAAATAGTTGAGGGTGTCATTAGTGCGATCGCTGTTCTAGGGGTAGCAGGATTTTTTATATATCAAAATCACCAACGTGAAATGGCAGCACGTCCAAGTTATGAGGGGAATGAGGCAGCGATCGCACGTCCAATAAAGCTTGCTGATACTGCTTATAAAATTTGTCAAACTACCAAAGTTTCTGATGGGGACACGATCGCAGTTGATTGTGATGGAGAAAAATTAAAGCTTCGTTTTTGCGGAATTGATGCACCTGAGAAATCACAACCATTAGGGCAAGAGTCCAAGGCTTTGATGGCGAAGTTAGTTGATGACAAGCAGGTTTTTATTCGTCCAATTGAGAAAGATCGTTATGGTCGCACGGTTGCCGAGGTTGAAGTAAAAGGCGATCACAAGATGCCCAATGGTAAATCAGAAATTATTTTTGTTAATGGTGAAATGGTTGCCAAAGGCTTGGCTTATCACTATGCTCAATACTCTAATAATTGCCCGAATAAAGAGAGGATTGTCAGTGCTGAGGCGATCGCTAAGGATAAAAAGTTGGGCGTATGGTCGGGGGATTATCAAAAGCCTTGGGAATATCGAAAGGCTAATAAATCTAAGTAACGCACAGTGATCCATCTATTGCTTAGCCTGTAACGTTATGCGATCCTAAGTCGATTAATTGCGTTACGGAGTGCGATCCAAATGTCTGAAATTATTACTATGCCTAAGTTTTACTCTAATCGTGAGGTTGCCGAGATTCTTGGATTGAAACCTGCATCAATTAGGGTAATGAAGCAACGCCATGCTGAAGAATTAAAAGGACTTTGGGATAACAATAATCCTGACAATGAGACGGTCTGGACTGAGGAAGGCTTAAATAAACTTTCTGAGTTTGCTCAAACTGAAGAAGCTAAGAATTTTCGGGCAGGCGCATTGGCTCGAAGAACTGCTGAAGCGATCGCAATTGATCGCAGTGAATTAGATGAGCCACAGTCTGAGGCGATCGCTGTTAATCCTAATCAATATGATTTATCCACTAGAACCGATTCTCCTAGAACAGGTCAGCAGACTACTGCTTATACAATTAATGAAGGGCGCTACTCACAGTTACCAGAGAAATTAGGCGGAGCGATCGCAGGGAAGATGGTCGCCGATGGTGCAATCGATCGGATTGATAAAGCTGTTGTTTCGGGCTTGCTTAGTGAATTGAATATAGGCGATATTGATGTAGAGGCTTTACTGAGAAATTAGAAGCTTATTCCCACATAGTTTTAAGCGATCGCCCCGCAATGCGATCGCTTTTTTATTTAACAAATAATGGAATGATTTGCAAAATTGAATAACCTGCGAGTGGACCAGCGATCGCCATTGCGACAAACCAAGGAAATATCTGCCAGATGCAATATGCCATCACACCCAATGATGCGATCGCCACAGGGATAAATAATAGTCGAAGATATCTTAGGCGAGACTTAGGAACAGCAGATTTTAGAGTTTCCATAATGGTTCTAGTGGAAGATTGAATTTATAGGCGATCGTAGTTCTAGGGGAAAAATGGATGATCGCCTGGGCAAAAGTTGTAATTATTGCGATCGCTTCCATAAAGAATATTGTCTCCCGTTGGTCGATTTAGAATGTGCTGTCATCGTGCAATTTGAAAAAATCTTGAAGGACTGAGTAGGATTTTTCCAAATTGCACCATGACAAAGGCACAGAAGATCGTCAGGGCGATCGCAATTGATGTTCTGTCGAAAGAATTGCGATCGCCCCGACTCCAGACTCGGCACAAGTTTGTCTTCTACGGTTTTAGGTTCTGTCCCTGTCCGCGCCCCGTTGGTGAGTTGTCTCTCGGTTTACTAGTTACTTGCTTCGTAGTTCACTAGCCTGTGTGAATCTTCGATTCACACTCGGCACAAGTTTGTCTTCTACGGTTTTAGGTTCCAAATAAATATTGATACTTCGTGTCCAGAATGTGCTTTTGCAGTGCGATCGCTGATTTCTGGTGAATATATTTAGTCCCTGCGATCGCACCGCAAAAAAGGCACAGAAGATCGGCATTGAAAATCAAAAAATCTTGAAGGGCTGAGCATAATTTTTTGATTTTCAAAGCCTCCAGAAACAACGGACTAAACTTTTATGCGATCGGGCAAAATGCCGATGTTTAATTGGGGAAGTTTCCCCAAACCCCTCGATCGCATATTGACTAAACTTTTGTTTAACTGATTGGGGAAGTTTCCCCAAACCCCTCAGCGAGTGAGCCACTACTGCTAAGCTAGCAGACCTGTCAAGTCCGATTCTATTGACAAAAATTTTATTCTGGGACTTGACAGGTCTGCTTGATAGCTTGTTGTGTGGCTCACTCGTCGGACAGCGAAGCTGATTTGTTTAATTGATTGAGGGACGCTCATTGGCGCTCCCTCAAACTCCCTAGCCTAGTGAGTGAGTGTGTGCCGCCCGTGTCTTTTTGTCTAGTCCTTTTCAGTTTTTTCTTTCTGCTTTGGGCGTGGTTTCCTTGCATCACTTCTAGTCCCCACTTGGGCGGCTGCGCCGCCCCGGTCCCGGTCCCGGTCCTTACCAGTCTATGTAGTTCGCTGGGTGCTTCGAGCCTGACGCGCCGCCCCATTTTTTACTAGCCAGTTCCCCAACCCACGCAGGGGCGATCGCCTTTATGTGCAGGTACTCACCATCTAGGTTAGTTGCTTTTATTTCTAGGTTTTCCCGCAGCCATGCGCCCAGCCCGTGACACGCACGCACTCGCAGTACTAGTTCACCATTTCTATTTTGCGCCCATTCGATTTGGTTTAGCACCCAGTCGGGCGTGGTTTGGTTTAGGTCTAGTGCTAGTTGCTCAGTCATGGCTTCGCCCTCTTGTTTGGTTTCACCTATTATAACACATTTGTATCTGTTTTCAGTTACTTATTTATTATTCATATTTATTAACTTTCTTTATTTAAAAGGTTTTTCTATCTCAACCAATTTCTAACAAAGCTTTACTTTGTATCTGAAAACTGATACAATTAGATTAAATCTAATACAGGTTTCGGGTAGCCTTAGCCCCCAGAGGATACATAGGTGGCAATGCCTATACTCACGGGCTTTATGTGATGAGTTTCTATTCCACTCAAATTTTTATACTAAGGAGATTCGATCATGATTACTTTTAAAGTCATCTCTTCTCAATTTGATATTGAAGAGTTGAAGACTCGTACACACCACAAAAACTACACAGTCCATCAATGTAAGCAATCTGAAAGGATTGGCTATGTCTCTGAGGCTGTACAAACTTTCGACAAGCAAGGGACTTTAATTAAATCTTCCCAAGAAATTAAGTCTTTCTATTTTGGCTTTCCCAATTCTGCACAGGCTGATAAATTTGCAGATTTTGCGAAATACAAATTCCCTTTGCTTGATAAGTATCACGGTCATTGCGAAGCGAGATTATCCAAGCGCCTTAAGTCACCATTTGAAGTCAAAATTCGCAACTTGGCTTTAATTTCTGATGACCTTTTTGCATTCTTTGGAAAGTGCATTGATCAGGAGCTATCGCCCAAGGTGATAGAGATTGATCGCGATCTTGAGATGCGAAAAAAAGTTAGTCGCCTATAAAAAAAGTGACCTCAGGTAAGTCCTTAAACTGCCTGAAACCACTCAAATTTTTATACTTCGGAGATTTTATCATGCCTGATTCTTACTGGGAAACTTTGCTTGAATGGCGCGATGAGCAATGGGAAATGTATGGCACTGAATATGAAGAATGGATTGACTCACAGCCTGTGACATATCCAGAGCCTGAAGATTGTGATCCTAATTATGAGGATGATTTCTAGATAACTTAGAGCTTTTTTAAAGTTATAGGGTCGGGTAGTTAAAGCAAAAAATCGACTTTAACTACCATGACCAGAGCCTAAATAACTTTAAAAAAGCTCGGTCACTTTGCACAACTATTTTTAAAAGGAGAATTAATTTTATGGACATTAATAACAGTTTGAAAATCGCAAACACTGATTCTGAAGTTCAAATTTTACCGCGCCCACTAGAACCGCTAGCAGTTTCGGAAATTGTCACTGCTCTAAGCCGCCCATTGCCTCCCAAGATCCTTGAAACCAAGAGCTTAAAGGGAAATAGAATTACTTTCATTTCTTGGAAATATATCCCGCCAATTCTCGATAAATATTGTCGTGGTTGGTGCTGGGAAATTACGCACATTCAAACCACCGCCGATCGCATCTTTCTTGTGGGAAGACTAACGATACCTACCGCCGATGGTTTGGTGTGGCGCGAGGCGACTGGTACAGAGATGCTCAAAGAAAACAAAACCGATAAAGTTACAGGTGAAGTAATTGAGCGCGAGATTGCCTATGGTGATCCTTCAAGTAATGCTGAATCTATGGCTTTCCGTAGAGCTTGCGCTAAGTTTGGTTTAGGACTTTACCTTTACAGCACCAAGTAGCAATTAAGCGATCGCACAGGTTGCGATCGCTTATAATTTTTCAGATACAAAAGGACATGATTATGCTGCTAATGCTAGAAAAAACTGATACAAACACAGAGACAACTAATGCAAGAATTCTTGCAAAAAAGCAACTAGATGCGATCGCACAAAGAGCCGAGCAGCAGTGGGGTGATAAGTGGATAAGGCGGCTAACAGATAAATATGAAGAAGTTACGGGTAGCAAACATCGTTCTAGATCTAGCCTAGTTGAATCTTGGTTCAGTGGAAAATCTTTGCCACGATTGGATAATTTTAATTCTTTACTAGAAGCTGTTGGTTGCAACCTCTCGATCATAGCTACCACAACAGAAAAACTAATTTAAAAGGAAAATCCATGAGAAAAACTGTTGCTAAAATCAAGACTGAAGCCGAAGCGATCGCCAAGGTTTGGAAGATCTTGCCTCACCATGAAGCCTATCCTCTTGTATTCAGGATTCAATGGAAAAATGGCGACGAAGATTCTGACGTAGATGGTGACAACTACAAAGCGGCAGATCTTGAAGATCTCGAATCATTTTTTAAAAGTGTTGGCATTGAAACTGAAGAAATTGATCTTTCAAATGAGCCTATAAACTTTGAAATCGAACGGGAAGACGATTCTTTTGAGCTTGAAGCTGCAAAGGATGCAGTCAGATCCCTAAATGAATCTGATTTGGCAGAATTTATCGCATTTATGAATGAATACAAAGCATCTATAAAATAGCGATCGCCTCAGCAGCCGCAATATCTAAGTCGATCCCCTAGAAATTTCTAGGGGATTTTTTTAACTTAATTGCTTAGCGATCGCACTCTTAACCCTTTCAAGTAAAAGAGTAGCCAATCGAAAAGCCTCAGCATGACTCAAATTATTGGTAAGTGGTAACAAGTCTTCTGCCTTCTTTGGTGAAATATCTACCACGCGATCGCCCCGAAGATCCGCCAGTAAGTCATCTAAAGTCTGCCCTCGATAATTAGCAATATCCTCTAACTTTTCCCGCTTGGGGAATGCCTCACAGTTAATCCATGACATTAAGGTTACATGCGAAACCTTTAGATCTTTAGCAAATTTTCGGGCTGATCTTTCACCCTGCAATTGCTTAAGAATCTCTGAAAGCCTCAGTCTTACCTCAGAATCATCCATTAATTCAAACTCGATCAATCTTGCCATTATAAGCGCTTGCTAAACGTTAAAAACTAGCTTATATTGTTAGTAGCACTTACCAACAGTGTTAGGAAGTCTTACCAACAAATTAAGAAAACCTATGGCTAGACCTAGATCAGAAGTAACCAGAACCAAGAAAACTATGCTCGTACTGCCTGAGACTGCCAAGTTCATTGAAGAATCGGCAAGTTCTAGAGGCATTTACGAATCTTCCATTGTTGATGAAGCGATCGCAGTATTAAGGAAGGTAAAAGATGCAAATCTCTCTTCTATTGCGTAGGTCTGCTGAGAAGTTCAATCAAGCTAGCGAATTAGTTTGCGTTGAATGGTCAATGGCAATCGGTTCTAGTGGAATCTGCTCACCAAGAGATCGCCTTCTATTTGAAAATCTCGTTAAAACAAAATTGATCGCCCAATCCTGTGAAGAGAAGGCGATCGTACACACAATTACTGGTGATAATCATGTGCAGTCCAAGCTTAGCGCGTAAAAGTGTTTCAGTTGATTTGAATAGATCTAGTGCTGATATTGACCAGCTTGCGGGGAGACTAGGAGGAAATTGCTATTTTCTCCATGTTGGCGGCGGCTGTGTTACCCAATCTTTCCTATTTAGTGAAGAGACAATCGCCAAGCAATTCTTGAACAACGTGCAATTTTTTCCTGAATTTATCAGCGCAAAAATTGACGAGCATCTATAAAAAAAGCCCGGTCACATAAGCGATCGGGACACAAACTTTTATTCAGTTTCTAAAATGACACAAATCACAGAGTTTTCTCTATCTCAGGAGAATTATTTAGAGTATCTGAGATTGCTCCGAGAACATGGTATCCAAGTTGCCCATAGCTACGCAACTGTTGTTACCAGTAAGGAGTACATGACCCGCAAACCCCTCTCTATGCCTAGATTTGGGAGGAGGACTAAGCGATGATCGACGTAGATTTTTACAGTTTGCGTCCTGAAGTCGTCCAGAGTATTGCTAAGCATGGCTTGTCGAAGGTTGAAAGCAAATTATTTTTCTACCTATTGCAACTCGATCCATTTGGCGATCGCCCAATCAAGTTAAAGGTTGCAGAGATACTTTTAGCCACTGGCATTGGTAAAACTGCATATCATCAGGCGATCGCAAAATTTGAGGTTCTAGGGTGGTTTGATTTCAGGCATACCGATGTGTATATCACAAATACTTCATGTGTTCGGAAGTCCGAAAAAGCGGTTCAAAAGTCCGTAAAAACGGAAAAACGGTTCGGAAAAACGGACTCTCGGTTCGGAAAAACGGAATCGCGTGACACAGAATCGGCTCAGGGAGCGGAATTGTTTCCCCCTCATACTGATCTCATAAAGACTCATAATGATCCAGATCGATCTGATGAATTTTTTGATTTTGAAAATGCAGATAGCGAGGAAATTTCTGAGGAAGAGGCGATCGCAACTTTGCAAGAAAAATTAGATCTCGAAAATGAAGATTTAAGCCTTGATGAAGGTGATGAACTTACAAACACACCTGAAGAAGAGACAAACCCTATTAATGGTGATTCTCCCCGCCGTGCGCTTGAAGATTTTATTTTGAAATCTATGAACTTTGCACCGCGTAATCGGACTGCATATTTTGAAAGATTCACCCAAGCCGATTGGGAAAAGTGGGAAGCGAAGTTTAAACCGCCAATTTCATCACCAATTCCCACCAGAGATCTTGTGGCTGAAGATCCTTTCCGTGTCGAAAATGCGATCGCCTCAATGGTGAAGTGCAAAGATTTCGACGCGGCAAAAGACAGGCTTTCGATTATTGAAAAAACTAATCCAATTTTGGCTAATCAGTTACGGGAGAAGTATTTATGCAGTTAGATATTTTTTCAATTACTCCAAATAGTTCTAGTGGGGAACTGCCAAGAGCGATCGCCCCAGTCGATCTGAAAGTTGAAGAAGCTGTAAAAGGCTTGCTAGAACTCAAGCAAATTGTTGTCGCTCAATTTCAAGTTGGAACCAGAATTATTAGCGGCGATCTACATGGTGAAGTTACCAGCATCATTGATGAGATCCTTTGCATGGTTCTGTTTGATGGCGAAACAAAACCTAGACAAGTATTTACCGATTCTCTTGAATTGGAATCAAGCAAACCCGAATTAGTAGAGGGTTGTACAGTGCGGTCACGCACTGCTTTTAAAGGAAAAATTGCCAAGCTGCTTAGATTTGAAGAAGTTTGCAATGTCAAGTTTGCAGTTGTAGAAGTCGATATGTACGGCTCAACAATTGAGTATTCGTGCAATATCAAAAATTTGGAGGTAGTGGAATGATTGTTGAATCAGAGCTACCAATTGCAGTTGAAATTATTCAACCAAATAAAGGCGATCGCATTGTTGAAGATGCAAACTTTGGAAATTACAGGCTAGATTGCCTAGTTCGTGAAGGCACTTTTTTGGGGACAAAGCCCGTATTGGGTATGTCGAACCAAGTCTGTTGGGTTGTGCGTATGGACAATGGCAGACAGGCTTATTTTGATCCTAGTGCCTGCAAAATCGTAGAACGTGCTGACATCCCCCTAGAACCAGAGCTTAAGGTAGGCGATCGCGTCTATCAAGGCAATCCAGATAAAACAGGGGTAATTACTAAAATCTCTAGAAGTAAAGCTAGTGTTGATATTGGAGATGGTGCGATCGTCACAGTTCCACTAAATAAGCTAAATCATTGCTCTCCTGATTATTTGCCAAAGCCTAGTAAATCTCTTGAAGAAATTCAAGCGGAAGAAGAAGCAGCGATCGCTAAGGCAAGAGATGAGTATTTGAAATCTCAAATCGAATTACCTTTTGACTACGATATCCCAGATAACGAAAAGGGTAATGAGTGCTATACACCTGCCTATGTTTTGGATTTATGCCGAGATTTTTTAGGAGGTTTCGATCTTGATCCGTTTTCTAATGCGATCGCTCAAAGAACGGTTCGCGCTAAGATTTTCTGGACTAAAGCCGACAACGCTCTAACCAAAGACTGGTCTAGCTTTAAACGTAAATGGTGCAATCCTCCATATCGCAAGCTTTCGAGTGATGGAATCATCGACAAGATTTTGAGCTATGCCCATATCGGTGAAACCTTACTGCTTGTGAATAGTTCCACAAGTGCTAAATGGTTTCACAAATGCATGGATGCTTGCACAGCGTACCTTCACCCAAATAAGCGCATACCTTTCTACAATCCCTACTCAGAAATTGAGTACAAAAATGGGAAGAAGAGATCGGGCAATGAACACGATCAAACATTGTTTTATTTTGGCGATCGCCCCCTAGAATTTGCCGAAGCTCTAAAGAGTTTGGGGAATGCTGTGCAACCAATTCGCAAAACAGAATCTTCAAGCTTTGAGATTGGTCAATTTGTAGATACAAATCATTGCGGTAAAAACCTTGAAATTATTGAAATCAAAGGAGCAATCCTAATATGCAAAAACAGTCTGGGTCAACAGTTCGGAATAGATCAGAAGTCATGCTCACACACATTGACCTATTCTGTGGAGCATGTGCATTCTCTAAAACAGCGCAGGAAACAGGGAAAATTAAAACCATTGCGGCAGTTGACATCTGCCCAGATGCCCAAACAATCTGTCGAACATACTTCCCTGAAGCAAGCATCTACGGTGATATCTGCGATTACCATCCACCCAAAGGAGTTGACATCTTTACAGGTGGATTCCCATGCACAGGAACTTCCAATAGTGGAACCAGAACAGGGCTTAACCACGAAGAATCTCGATTATGGTTTGAATACCTCAGAGTCATTGACGAAGGACGACCACGTTTTGCAGTCATTGAAAATCCATCAAGCCTTGTCTCTACAGGACTACGAGCAGTACTTGGAGGACTCAGAATGGTCGGATATCGTTGGGATGATCCGCAAATCTTGCAGGCTAACTGGTTCGGAAGTCCCCAAGAAAGATCCAGAATCTTTATCATTGCCTACCCTGACATCAAACAAGGGAACCAAGCGCAGTCGCCCCGCTGGTCAGAGCAGGTGCGAGAAATGGTTGAAAGACAACGGGTTTCTGCAAAGTACCCAAGTTTTGAGCGCCGAAATGATGTGTGTTCTGTTCGGTTTCCCCAAGGACTGGACACAGTGTCTATCGGATGCGATCGCAACACAGAAGGAAGAATCAGAAGTAGATACTTGCTTGGAAGATCAATCGATATCAACTGTGCAAGTGTTGTACTCAAAAGAGTCTTATTTCTCGACAGACAATTCCGAAGATTTTAGCTACATCGAGGAGACAAATTTAGCCAATTCCGACCATGCGATCGCCACGAAACCCAGTAAATCCGTTGCAATTTCCCGCATGGATGAGGTTCTAGTGGGTTCGCTCGATGATCGCCTGGCACAACTCCACCAAGAACGCGATCGCCTAATTCAATCAGGTGCAAGCCCCAAAGGTATTTGGATCGAATGGTCTCGACCATCTGGCAAGGCTTTTAAACAAGCTTGCTGGAAATCGGATAAACCCCGTGATGAGTGGGGGAAAAAGAAATCTAAGTATATCGGTGAGTTTGATGGAGACGCTCATAAATCAGCGATCGCCCAGTATCTTGCTGGTAAAAAGCTACAGGAAATTGAAAAAGAAATTAAGAGGTTGTCTAAATCATGAAAATTGTAATAAATACCAAAGTTTGGAAGAGCGAAGAATGGGATGTAATCCCTACAACAATTGAGCTAATTGATGAAGATTGCAATCCAAGAATTGAATTTGAAAACGACGATCGCATAATTCAATTTGAACTATCTGAACTGGAAGAAGCAATTACTACCTTAAAAAACTGGAAGGAGAAGTTTAAGTCATGACTTGCTATCTATGCAGTCTCCCAGAGACAAAACTTTGTGATGGATTATTGGCAGATCGGCTAATTAATCCTCAGTCTGGAACCTGCGATCGCCCCATGTGCGATCGCCATGCCAAAACAGTTGGCACTACCTATGTTTGTCGGCGCGGCAAAGGTAAATCATCTGTTATCACCCGCGATCTATGTATTGATTGTTTAGCCATTTATCAGGGTAAACAATCGTGAAATGCGACATCAATGGACTCTTACGACATGCCCAACGTCATTTAAGGCTTCTTGACCAGATCAAAAATGGTGAGCTTAACCCTGAAGATTTAGAGGACAAGTATGAGGTTATTTCTGCTGAGGAAATCTTGCAGGAATTGATCGATAACATTGCGATCGTTCGTGTAGACCCCGCCCAACTTGACAAATTTTTAGAAATTTATTGTTTCAAAAAATCATGAGTAATCCGATTATTATTGGTGGCTGCCTCTGGACTGAAGGCTATAGAGGCTGGACTATGGAAGCTTACAAAACTAGCTTAGGCGGAGCAATTCTAGTAATTAGATATCGCCCCAAAGTTGAATTTACCGTCTATTCAGAAAGCTGTATTGAGGCTCTGAATGAGGCAAGAAACCGAATTGATCAAGAGCTTGAAAACACATTTGATGACATCCCCTTTTAAATCCATGACACAACCAAGATTTATTGAACAGTGCGACATTCACGAATTTATCGCCGCCGTCGAGCAAATGCGATCGCTACAAAAGCAATATTTCAAATCCAAAAGCATCGACATTTTGCACCAAAGCAAAGCTGCTGAGGTTGCAGTAGACAAGGCTATTCAGGAATTTACGAGTACATCTAAACAACAATCACTTTTTTAAAACCTATGCGTAGACCAAAATTCAGAGGACATATTGACCTCACAAGCTCCTTAAAAAAATGCCCCCAGTGTGATCGCATGATGTTCAAAGAACTGAAGTCCGACTTCACTGGTAAGCATTGGAAATGTGGAAACTGCAATCATACAGAGGATTTATAGACATGGCTGGTATATCATTTTCGGTATTTCGCGAACAGATTCTAAGCGGCGCGAAGTGTCAAACCATCAGGGCAGTTCGTAAAGATCCGATTAAAGTTGGTGAAACACTTTATCTATGGTGGAAACAGCGATCGCCACAGCGTGAGAAGTTGGGTGAGGCTACTTGTGTAAAAACCTATGATGTGGAAATTCATAGGGAATATCTGATCACACACCAAGATAACCGTTGGCAAACTATCCAATATTTAAATAGCTTTGCAAAAGATGACGGCTTTAACAACTGGCAGGAATTGGTAGAGTTTTTCGAGAACACCCACGGTCTGCCATTCAAGGGAGTATTGATCAAGTGGAATGATCTTCGTATAAAGCCCAGTCCCGAATTTATTGAAGCCCTAAATAAATATGTATCTGATAACGGATTGCCAGAGAGTTATTACGATCAGCGCGATGATGACTAAATCTTTAATTCCACACTCACCACCCCACCATCCTTAACCACAATGCGATCTATCAAAGCCCGATAGATCGCTTTTTTTTCATCTAGGGGAAGTGAGGAAAAATATACTGGGTTACCAAAGGTATCGATCAGAGCATCCCTTAGCTTGGTGTCAATGTTTGCGCCCACAGTCAGCCCATACTCTAAGTTGCTAATTTGCGCCCTAAGTTGTTCCTTTGCTGTGGCGATCGCAGGATTGTATCCGAGATTTTCCAAGACAGCCAATTGACCACGCAATTCTCGCAACTCCACAGGCTCAACTCGTTCTAGTGGAAGTTCGGCAATATCGGCAATTTGGCTAGCACGTTGGGTTAGAGATGCGATCGCCGCCGCTTCGCATTTTTCTTGACGGACTAACTTGCGATTATTGCAGGATCTTGTTTGGGCATTTTTGCATTGGAAATAATAGTGAAATTCGGTTTTGCTTGTCCCAATCCTGCTTGCACAGGAGTAGCAAGCGGCTCGGCATTCGGCACAAAATACCAACCCTGATAAAGGGAATCTTTGCGCTTGTGTGCCATAGCCGCGAACTTGCCTATTGTGTGCAAGAATCTCATCAATTTCCCTTGATTGTTGTTCAGTAATCAAAGCTTCATGGGTATTCCTAAAGATCTGCCACTGCGATCGGTCCAGTCTTTGTCCATTTCTTTTTTTCAAATAGCAAAGATGCCCTTGTAAAACGGGATTAATCAGCCAATCTTTCAAGCCAGTTATCGAAAATCTAAAAAGTCCCCTTGCAGTTACACCGCCAATATTTTCGCCATGATTATTATTGGCACTCGTAAAAATTCCATACTTAGGATTGATTACTCTGAGGCAGCCACGTAGCGATCGCTCTTGGAAAAAGGCATTGATAATATCTTGAGCAATTTCGGCTTTCGACATCTCTGTACGATCGCTAAGTAAACATAAGAATTTTTGATGATCGAGTGTGTGTTTATCATTGATTTTGCAATAGCCAAAAGGTGGGTTCATGGCAACTTTGCGATCCCTTAGATGCTTCCAGCCATGCCGAACTCTTTCTGATAGGCGATCGACCTCCATCTCCGCAAGGCTACCTAGCATATTCAAATGAAATTTTCCTACTGCTGTCGAAGTATCTATGCTGTCATCAAGAGCCACTAAACTTACACCTGCATCTTTCAGTTGATCGATTGTTTTGCGGAGAGTAACCAACGATCTCGTAAGTCGATCTAAGCGCGTTACAATTACCTCAGAAATTCTGCCTAGCTTACAATCGGCAATTAATTGCTTAAACTTCGGGCGCGAGTTTTTAGAGCCAGATTCGACATCACTATATATTTCAGTTGCCCCAGCCGCCTTTAATCTTGCTATCTGCTGTTCAAGGGCATGACTGTTTTCCGATTGCTCTCTTGTGCTAACTCTTGCGTATCCAATTTTCATAAAACTAAGTAAAACCCTAGTGTTATATTAAACTCTGTATTGTCTACTTGTTTAAAAAAAGCACCCCGTTTGTCGCTAAAGTTATCTCTCCTGGACGGGGGAAACTGCCACCGCCTACGAGTGATGGACCTGATGCAGAATGATGAGGACTACGAAAGGGACGATCACTAATTAACCCTTTACCTTTTAATAGCCCTGCTACCGAATGAATTCTAGTGACTTCTAGTGCTTCGTCAAAACTCATATTTGGCAAAATACTAGGTAAGCGTCTTGCTAATAGAGTTTTGCCAGAACCTGGGGGACCAACAAAAATTAAATTATGTCCACCAGCAGCGGCGATTTCTAGGGCGCGGCGAGCATGTTGCTGACCTTTGACATCTTTTAAATCCAACTTAAAGTCGCTATCAAGCCATTTCATTTCAGGGATGGCGACTACGGGTTGATATTTTTCGGGATGCGCTAGAAAATCACCAACCTCGCTAATACTTTGTAATCCATACACTGCTAAATCTTTGACCAATGCCGCTTCTTGAGCATTTTCTTTAGGCACAACGATTCCAATCATGCCTAATTGCTTCGCCGCCGCCGCAATCGGTAGTACGCCTGATACAGGTCGCAGGGAACCATCGAGAGAGACTTCACCTAAAAATAAGTGATCACCTAATAATTGAGGATCAACTTGTTCGGAAGCAGCCAAAATACCAATACTAATTGGTAAGTCGAAGATGGGTCCCTCTTTGCGGAGATCGGCTGGAGTGAGATTAATCACAATTTTTCGCATCGGGAAAGCGTATCCTGCATTTTTGATAGCAGCTTTTACCCGTTCACGACTTTCTTGTACGGCTGTATCAGGCAACCCTACTAAGGTGATGCCAGGTAATCCACCCGATACATCTACTTCTACGCCTACCTGAACTGCATCGATGCCTAAAATTGTAGCACTCCAAACCCTAGCTAGCACGTTGTCCTATAAAACTAACTTTTATAAAATATTATTGATTTAGCGTAACATACAGAGCTTTGTAAGGCTAGTTACCCCGCAATCATTCCTAATTTATTCACTTTACTAATTGAGGTAGCCAGCTTAGTGCCTATTACAGAGCGCTGATTTAAGTTAAAACCAGAAAGTTTTTAAAAGTATGGCAAAGCAAAATCTTCAAAAAATTTTTCAAACTTTAACAGTTTGTAATACCAGCATAGTCATTTAAACTAGTAAATAAAGTTGAATAAATTGGCAACAACCATATTCAACTTTATTCAGTATTTTAGGTAAATATTTTCAAATATGCCTGAGACTAAGCACTAGTAATACGTACTAATACTTAACCCAAACTAATCAGCAACAGCTTATAAATAATAATATTTGCTCAGTTAACATTCCAAAAAACTAAGCGATCGCCCAGAAGTCTCCTGCATTTCTGACATTTCTGCGTGATGGCTAATTGTCAGATTTTCATAGAGAGCATCATGTAAATATGAGCTAAATTCATCGGTAGGTTGCCAAGATGGCTCAAAAGGATGAGCTGCTAAACTACATGCATCCCACGTAGCGCTAACAGGAACAGCTAATCTTCCACAAAAACCACCCCTTCTTCCTTCAGGATTGTAATGCTGACACAATTTACAAGCTGTAATGGAATTACCTGAAGAGTCCATATATCTTATTTGGCTTTGCCAAAATTACTAAATGCAATTTATTAATTGCTTCAATTATCAATGGTAGCTTTTTGAAGTAAATTAGCTTATACATCTTGCTGAGAAAGAGTTATAGCGATCCCGAATAAAATATTAATTTAACAATGTCTTAACTGATTCCTGTAATGCTTCTATGACAATCTTCTTGAAGGTTTTGGTAATAAAAATCGCAAAAATTAATCATTAAGAAAATATATAATTTTTTTGATGGCAGATTTGAATGAGTATTTCTACTTTAAATCTCAAAAAAATAGCTATGTGCTTGTTTAAAGTAAGAATTCTGCACCAGTACTAAGCATTTTTATTACGGCTTGAAGAATTAGTTTTGCGGCAGTAAGCTCTATTTCTTCGATAATTTCTATGCACCATCAGATGGTAGTCATGAAATGTAATTGTGTTACGGACGCTTTGTGCCCGCAACACAATTACTAAAAAAATTACTTTGCAGCACTACCCATCAGATAACAAGTTTTAGAAGAATTCGACTTTAGATTGATATATGCTGCACACAGAAGCTACTCTACTAGCTAGGCTAAATTTTCAAACCATCAGCAGAGCCTAGTATGACCTCAATAACTGCGATGCGACCAAAAAAAGTAGAGCCTGTAACTGAGTTAATGCATCTAAGTATGAAAAAGAGATTTGTACTCATCTTTATCTTTATCACGAATTTAGTAGTTGCGGTATTACCTACTCAGGCGCAATATTCAGGATTAGGTAAAGATAGCCTCGATCCTGCAATTCTGAAACGCTATGCACCAACAGCACTGCCTCCTAGCGTTACTCGTCCGATTGAGTCCATTCTTGATGTGCGATCGCCGGGGTTAGGGATGGTCACACCAGATGGCAAGCGGATGTTTTTTACTTGGGGGATTACAGGGACAGTGCAGGTATGGCGGCTCAATGGGGCACAAAAATTTCCTGTGCAAGTGACGGGAGGACAGGATGCCACAACGATCGCAGGGATGACTCCTGATGGTAAGTATCTGATCCTATCTCGCGATCGCCAAGGTGAAGAAAACCCCGGACTATATTTGCAATCGACTAATGGCGGGGAGTTAGAAGTCATCCAGCACCTCGCAGGTGTACGTACCTCACTCCAATATATTGGCAATGACTCCCGCACAATTTATTTCAGTGCCAATGACGTTAAGCCTGACTCCAATGTAATTTATCGCTACGATTTGCAAACTAAAAAGAAAGTAGCAATTTCTGGCGGCGACGGGATTTGGTGGATTGCCGATGTGTATGTGAATCCGCAAACAGGTGATCGCGAGAAATTTCTCTTTGCCAAAGCAACGGGTAGCCAATCACAGGAATATTACGAATACGATGTTAAAACAAGAGCCACTACCCCTCTCATTGGTCAAAACGAAAAGGAAGAATATGGCATTCAGTATGGCGTAAATGCTGACGAATATTTAGTATTAACTCCCAAATTTAGTGAGTTTCGTCGGCTTTACAGTTATAAAAATAAGCAATTTGCACCCATTACCCCAGAGCTAAAAGCGGATGTGGCGAGCTTTGATATCGATGATCAACGTCAACGTATTCTCTACTCAATTAATGACGGAGGTTACACAAAGGTTAAGGCGATCGCTGCCAATAACTATGAGGCGATCGCTCTGCCTGAATTTGCGAATGCAGATCATATTTATACTGGTAACACGACTCGAAATGGTCGCTTCACCACTATTGGCGTAGAAACTGCCAAAGCTCCAAGACTTAGCTATGTATATGATTGGCAGACGAAAAAACTGACGCAATGGGTCTTGCCAAGCACTCCTGAAGTTGATACCAGTAAATTTACAGCCGCTAAGCTAGAAACCTACACCACGCGAGATGGGACAAAAATTCCGATGTTTGTCTATCGATCACCCCAATGTGAAGATACTCCCCAAAATCCTCTGGAAAAGCCTTGCCCTGTAATTGTGCATTTTCACGGAGGCCCAGAAGGACAAAGTACCGCAGGGTTCAATCGCTATGCCCAATTATTTGTGAATGCAGGCTTTGTATTTGCCGATCCAAATGTGCGCGGTAGTGATGGCTATGGCAAAACTTGGCTCAATGCGGATAATGGACGTGATCGCCTCAAGGTAATCACCGACATCGAAGATGCATCAATCTATATCCGCAAAAACTGGCAAGTCAACGGCATCACTCCCAAAATAGGCATCGTCGGCGGTAGCTATGGCGGCTATTCAGCACTAATCGGCATGTCTAAATTTGCGGGTAGTTATGATGCTGGTGTATCCATCGTCGGTATTAGCAATTTACTCACTTTTTTAAATAACACTGCTCCCTATCGCCGCATTTTACGAATTAGTGAATATGGCGATCCCGTTAAGGATCGGGATGCTTTAATTGAGCTATCACCAGTGACCTATAGCGATCGCATTAAAGCCCCATTACTCATCATCCAAGGTGCAAACGATCCGCGTGTTCCCGTCGGTGAAGCAATCCAAATTCAGAAAATCCTCGAACAGAAAAAAATTCCCTCACGGCTCGTCATTTTTCCCGATGAAGGTCACGGCTCCAGCAAACGCAGTAACCAAGTCCTAGAAATTGGCTATACTCTGGACTTTTTCAAAAAGCATTTGCAGTAACTAAAAAAGAGGATTCCCGACAGGAATCCTCTTTTTTGGGGATAAAATTAAGCGTTAACTTTACCGTAAAATACACCGCGAATGATTACTTCCTTAGGTTCAACCCCACCGAGGTCATTGTCAGATGTTTGTTCGGTCTCAAAAGTACCAGCAATTTCGCCAGTATCCGCATTCAACTTCGCAATTTGCAAGGATAGAGTACCTTTAGAGGTCGAGTCATCCTTAACGCTGCGGTTATCGAAAGCATTACGCTTTGCAGGTAAAGCTTCAGCAGCGTCATAACCGATCGCTAGACCACGACCCTTAGGATCGATAAAGCCAGAACCACGATAAGTAGGGACATCAGTTGTACCAACAAAGTCAACGGATGTGGTTAGACCATTGACCCCAGGGTTAGTAGTTGCCTTATACCCCTTGATGGTAAACAAAATCGCTACCAATTCACCACCAGGCATTTTGACAGTGATTGGTTGATAATCAAGCCCATCAGTTTCTACTAAGCTCAAGCTACCATCGCTATTACCAGTAACAGTTGCCTTTACGAAATCAAGACTAGAAGTAGAACGAGTCATTAACTTGCTAGCTACAAACTCAGGCTTTTTGCGCTTATTGTTAGATTCTTCTTTTACGTAGAAGGATGTTGGCTCTAAGCAAAGGTCAGTAATTTCGACAGACTGACCCACACCAATAGAAATAAAGTTGCGTCCACCACGAGAAGTTCCCAGAATATCGCCACATTTGTTGGCTAAGCCAGTGTTTACAATTTGGTCATAGGTCAAACCTGGGGGGACAGCCGCAAAAGTAGTATTAGCAAATACACCACTGGCTACTAACATACATAAACTAATACACAATGTAAAAATGGCTTTCGTAAAACTACGAAATTTCATAAATAACCTCTTCTTAATTTAACGGGTAACATTTAGACCTCGAATACGCAGCGCTTTGTACCGCATATTCTCAAATCTGTTAAAAAACGATCTAAGTTTGGGATTTTAAATTGAGATCGTTAAGGAGTTGGCGTTGCTTTAGACTAGCCATAGAGGTTAGCTAACTAAAGACTTAATTTGTAAAATTCCAATCACCATATTATCGCGCACGAGGGTACTTAGCTTGGCACAAACAGAAATCCAATCACAGAACCAATCACAACAGGGGCAGACTGCTAATTTGTCTGAGCTAGAGTCGCTCAGCGATCGCATTTTGCAAATTTCTCAAGCTTATCAAGGTGACGCAGAGAGCCTTTTACAAATTTTGCGGATCTTAGAAACTCTTCATAAACGGATTCGGGATGATTTATTTCAACCTGCCTTACCAATCAGTCGTCATGAGTTGTTTAATCTCTTACGCGACATTGAGACTAACGGTGGCTGGCCGCATATTTACCGCATGAAAATTAATGAAATTTGCCGCTATTTAGAGCAGACCGAAAAAACAGATGCATAAAGCAAAAGAGGCGCGTTGCGCCTCTTTTGCTTTATGTTGCTAGACTCTACGGTATTGCTGGTAAGCTGCAAAGAACAGTCCGCCGAGGGTAATGAAAATAAGACCGAGGCAAATGCCCGACAAAATTGGTTCTACCATAAAGATTTATTAAAATCATTAACTTCAATAGTTTACTTCAGTAACTCTCATTCTGAAAACCTTTTATAGTGTTTTTCAAGCAATCGAGGGACATAGGTTTGTTTCCCCGCCAAAGGCGGGGAAACAAACTGTACTTCACCAGACTGGTAAACGCTATAAAAAGTAACTGGCATATCCAAGGGTATGTCCTCTATTTTTTACTGTCTCTGAACTTGCTGAAGTGTTTCCGATAGACTATTAGGCGTAGATGTTGGTTTAGGTGGCTCAGGAGTGGAAGTTGGTTGAGGTGTAGGAAAAGATTGAGGGGTAATGTCACTATTTAGCGAATTTGGGACAGTCTGGACTGAAAATAGCTGCTCGATACTGTCGTACAACTTTTGCGACACTTTATCATTAGCTGCCTCAGTAAGATGAATGGGGTCACTAAAAGCTTGTTGGTTATTCAATTGAAATAGCTGATAGAAACTAACGAATTTGGTATTAGGTAATTTACTACTGAGAGTTTTTTCCGCAAAATTATAGGCATTGGTCACGCGATCACTATAGTCATTACCCAAGGATTTGAGAATGCCCTCTTCTTCTTTAGTCAGAGCATTTTGTTTACCCGTAATCTCTGGCTGAAGCACGATTAGAGTAGGGATATCACCTGCTAACTTAAGTATTTGTTGCGTATTGTAAACATAGCGATCAATTCTCTTTTGTAGCTCTTTTGGATCTTTGCTAAATTGTTCAGCACTAAAAATTTGATAGTCGGAACTAAATGTCGGAATATCAACAGGAGCAATCCATTTTTGCCAAGCTTTCGCTAGATACAGCGAATTTAACCAGTTCTTAAATTGTTGGCTTTGATGCTGACGATATTGAGCGATTGGATCGCGCAACAATTGATCAACATTACCAATCTCATGGGCTGGTTGACTGCTGGGCGATCGCAGATCTTCATAACCATCCAAAATTATTAGGGCATTGGGACTATAGGCACTCACCTTATGTGCAAATAAAGCAAGCTCATTACCAGAGGTATATCCAGGGACTGCCGCCGCAATGACTCGATAGCTACCATCACGAATACGTGGGGGTAAGGCACGCATTGCTTCAATCTGATCGGCAAAATAAGGGGTTTCTTTAGGCTTAAATTTTTCAGGGCTGCTATTTTGAGCACGGACGCGATCGTTGAGCAATTTCTCGACTTTAAATGCCAGAGCCTTTTGATTTTTATCTGCCATATTACTAAAAGCAGTAGACCCACCAACTAAAAATATGCGAATCTCACCCGCAGGTTTCTCAATCGGTACAGCAGAATCTTGACGGAATCCTTGATCATTAATCTGCCAATAATCACTACTTTGGCTAGGAATTAATTCATATCCTAATAGAGGGCTACGACGCACTTGGAGACGACCTGAATCTGGTAACCCAGGATAACTATTGCCATTAGCATCCTGTAATTTGAAAGCGTAGGACTGAGCGATCGCCACTATCTTGTTCGGGGCAATTTGATTGGTACTACCTGTTGCCAGAATCGCTCCTCGAGCAATTAGTTCCGCCAAAATTAATATCAATGGCAAACCAATAAAAATGAGGAGTAAAGTATTTCGCAACCAAGATGATTTGCGCTTGGTATGCCAAGAGGGATTATATCGGGGTCTACTACGCATAACGGGGCTACTGATGTGCAGCTTTTTAGCTTATAACAATTTCTACCAAAAACTAAGAGGGCGTGATACGCCCTCTTAGTTTACTTAAGTTGAATTAATTCAATTTTGTAACCATCGGGATCTTCGACGAAAGCAATCTCTGTCGTGCCGTGTTTCATTGGTCCAGGCTCGCGTGTGATTTTGCCACCTTTTTCACGAATTGCGTCACAGGCTGTATAGATATTTTCCATGCCTAGTGCAATATGACCATAGCCAGTACCAATTTCATAGGTCTCAGTATCCCAGTTATGGGTTAACTCGATAACGGCATTGCTTGATTCATCGCCATAGCCCACAAAGGCAAGGGTAAAGCGTCCATCTGGGTAATCTTTGCGACGCAATTCCTTCATGCCAAGGACATTAGTATAAAAATCTAGCGATCGCTCTAAGTTACCAACCCGAACCATTGTATGTAAGACGCGCATTTGAATTTCCTCTAAGTTTTGTATTTCAAAGAAGTTTACAGAAGCTTACCCCCTCAGAGGATACGCTTCTGTAAACTATTTATTGATCATAATCCTCATCATCGAGACTCTTGGGTTCAACCAACCAGTCAGAGTTTTGTCCGCCGATAATGACCTCTTCGATTGCCACATATTCCTTATCAAACTGGCGCAAAGCATTAACTAGTGTATCGATCGCGATCGCATCGGCAGTTCCTAAGTCAACCCAGCACCTTGCCCAATCGTTTTCATACTCTAGATCAGTCATGTTATGCATCACTGACATCATCTCGTCATCGGCGGATTGGTTGTCATAGTCAAAGTAGCTTACATCGACACCAGATTCTAAAACCTGCATATTGCAAGCATTGAAGCCGCCCAATTTACCAAGTAAAAACCAAGAATTAAATACTTCGTCTAGCAATTGTTTTTCTTGCTGTGAGGGAGCTTCATTAAATTTTATCCAGATCCATAAGTCAAACCAATCACATTCTCGAAATCTAACTTCCATAACCAACTTGCAGATCTTTCAAAAATCTCGATAAAAAATAAAAATATGTCAGTCTTCAGTTTAGGCGATCGCTACACTCAGATAAGTAACGTCAGTTCGGGTTAAGCTGGCAAATTTTAAAAGCCCAAAGGCAAAAGCCTTGCTAAGTAAGGCTTTTGCCTTTGGGCTTTGAGAGAGGTTTGGCTACGCCAAACCTCTCTCAAAGCCCGTTTCAAATTATCCCGAACTCACGTTACTTACTATTGCACTTGATCATTAGATGGTTTGCGACGAATCCTGATTTTTTGCTTAGTAGCAATCACCACTGCTCCTAATTCTAAGTCTTGGTTGTGATTAATCAAAACCTCTTGCAGTAACTGTTTTCGTTCTGCTCTCGGTAGATTTTCTAGGCGTAGAACACCACAATGATTTTTTTGTTGTAGCCAAATCATTTGCTCAAAATCATTATCGGTTGTAACAATTACACGTTCTTCTCTAACAGCCCAAGCAATAATCTCGTCATCACCCATTCTTGGGTTGACATCTTTTACACAAGCAACTTTATGACCAAGCTCTACAAGAAGTGTTGACAAAACACCACTAGCATTAACATCTACAAGAAATTTCATACTTTAAGATGCGACTCGTTCCACAATTTCTTCGTTAGCAACAAGTCGATAAGCGTATAGGAGTGCTGCATGAATATCAGCTATCTCTAATTCTGGATAGTCTTCCAGAATTTCTGAGATAGAAGCTTCTTTTGCTAGTAATTCTAAGATCATTGCTACTGATATTCTCAAACCACGAATTGTCGGCTTGCCACAAAGAATTTCTTTACTAAAAGTAATTCGTGATAGTAAATTTTCAGTGGAATTTTTTGTATACATAATTGTTTTGAGAAGCTGTTGGTTAATTCTGACTACATTATCCTGCTCAAAGTCTTTCAAAATTTGTCTATCGATCAGTCAATTTGATTTCTAAGACTACTCAATTCGTCTTGAGTCATTTCGTCTTCAATTGTTTCATCTGGAATAAACTCGATTGTGATTTCCACCCTTCCTTTTTGCCATTTTGGTTGATCAACTTTCATTAAACGGGCAGGTAAACCTGTACTAAATAGCGCGCCAACCCCACCTTTAGCTACACATTGATAGATAAGAGCTAGCAGATCTTTAGGTGGGCGAATATACTTGTTTCCCAAAAAAAGAGTGTTACTTCCGTCAGGAAATATTTCAATAACATCATTTTCTTGATCAATATGCTTAATATTTATCGCCATTTTTCTTTGTTCCCCACAATTTTTATTATCCTATCACTTACTTAGTCTGAATTTGCTTCAGAGTCAGGCTTTTGGACTTGGAGGAGTTGACGGCGGCGACGGCGTAGGAATAGGTAAATAGCTAGGGGAATTAACCAATAAGGGCAATAGACTAATAACCAGATCGCTAGTTTTAATAAACCAATACTGACACCTACTAAGGAACTAGTTGCACTATTCCAAGTGTTTTGAATTTGCGTACCAAGATCGGATTGAGGCGGAATCGTGGCGATCGCAGAGGAAAGAGTGACTTGAATTGTGGAATAGGCAACCTGATTTTTTAAATTGGTTAACTGAGCATCAATTTGCTCGATCATTTCCCGCACACGGCTGAGTTCCTGCGTCACCTTGAGGACATCACCGACGGAGCCAGTTTGCTTGAGTATTTCCTGTAACTGCAACTCAGTTTGACGCAAATTTTTGAGGCGGGCTTGCAAATCAACTAATTGATTGGAGACATCCTCAGCCTTAAGCGATCGCCCCTTGACAATACCTAACTGTGCGATCGTCTCTAATACCGAATCAAGACGTTCTTGGGGAATTCTGAGTTTGAGAGACACTGACTGAGCAATGCCATAGCTGCCAGTGCGAAAGTCCTGTAGTTCTAAAATGTCGCCCTGTTGCTGTTTGACCAAATCTGATATGGCTTTAGTCGTGTCTTCGATGGATTTTACCTGTATCGAGATGTCAGCCGATTTAATCAGTTGCGGACGAGGGATAGCAGCTTTGGCAGGTGTTGCGAAGTCAGCATTGGGAGCTTGTTCAGGCAAGTCGGCGAGATTGGCTGGAGCAGAGGCTTTATTTGATAACGAGGACGCACAACTTGCTAGGGCGATCGCTGTCAGCATACTCAAGACCTTTAGAGATCTATTGGAAGATGGTTGACCTTTCAATGGTGTTACCTCTATGGTTAAGGACTCCTGACTCTATCTTAAAGCCAATTACGAATTGCTCTATATTTGCCAAAGTATAGTATCATCCGTCGGAATAATTTGATTTTAAAGATTTTGCGATATAAGCTTTTTAGTGATTTGTAACGATAAATTACGATACAGTGCTAAAGTTAGATTCAAATTAGTCTAAAAGTCTCAAGCACCCTGTGTAAAATTCCTGAGACATATCGTAAATGATCGTTAAAGATCATAATTGACAAAGTGTGTTAAGTGTGTTGAGTCCCATCCTTGCTCATGGCTGGGCGATCGCTGAAGCAAATATTCAGTCGTGAGGAGTATTTCCTACCCGTGGCAACAAATCCCATCAATCTAAGACAAAAGACTGGTTTGGCACGTAAGCCCAAATCCAAGAAGAATTTCTTAAGTCACAAATGGACACTATTTCTAGTGTTGTTTGTAGCGCTGATCTCTGGGGGACTAGGTGCAGGATTAGCATTTGTATTAAGTAGTCGTCCTTTTCAGCAGCGACAACTATCAGTAGATGAAGCTGCTGTGTTTAACCGTAATTCAGATAGCATGACTTCTGCGATCGCTGGTGTCCCGACACTAACTCGACCTGTGAATATTTTGGTCTTGGGGACAATCATGCTCACATCTGATTTGCCTGATGCTCAGTCAAAGCCAAAGGGCAAATATCTGGCTGAGGTTGATAACAACCTCAATGGCATGAGTGACGCTATGTTGCTCATTCGGTTTGATCCTACTACTCAAAAAGTTGCTGTCCTCTCAATTCCTAGAGACAGTCGTGTCAATATTCAGGGGGTAGGAACCACCAAGATTAACTTTGCCAACTACGCAGGTGGTGCATCTTTATCAGCCCAAACCGTAAGCCAAGTTTTAGGCGATATCCCTATTGATCGCTATATTCGCTTCAACGTGAACGGATTTGGTAAGTTAGTCGATGCCCTTGGCGGTATTGATATTTATGTACCAAAAAAGCTGAAGTATCAAGATGATAGCCAGCATTTGTACATCAATCTCAATGCAGGACAACAAAAGCTAAATGGTAGTAAGGCAGTGCAATACATGCGCTACCGCCATGATGATCTTGGTGATATTGGTCGGGTGCAACGTCAGCAGGCTTTTTTCCGTGCTTTTATCGATCAAAAACTCAATCCTGAGTTCATTACTAAGTTTCCAGAGATCCTCGCCATCGTTAAGGACAATATCGACACAAACCTCTCTGTCGAAGAAGTTCTTGCCCTTGCTAGCTACACCTCAAAAGTTGATCGCAAGAGTATTCAGATGCATATGGCTCCTGGACGCTTTAGCAACCCTGGAGAATTTGATAATCTCAGCTATTGGATTTTGGATAACCGACTGCTTGCCAAGTTAATGTCTCAAAATTTTGGATTAATGAAGTCTGCTGATCCAAGCACTGATAATAACTCCCAGTCCTTGAGGGTAGCAATTCAAGATAGTATGTCTCAGCCTGAAGGCACAAAAAAAGCGACCACAGTACTTTCTAGGGCGGGATACGCTCAAGTATTTGCTGCTAGTGATCGTTGGACAAAGCCAATTGCAAAGACGCAGATCATTGCTCAAAATGGCGATCGCGCTAGTGCCGAAAAATTACGCGATGCACTGGGTATTGGTGAGGTCTTAGTTGAGTCTACGGGTGATATCGAGTCAGACATCACGGTGCGTGTAGGTAAAGACTGGCTCCAAGCCAATAACATTCCTCTCAAACCAGTGAAATCTATACCAAGCAAACAACGCTAAAGCAGTTACAAGATTGGTAGTGCTGCCAAGTAATTTTTTTAGTAATTGTGTTGCATGACTACCCAGTTTTAGTCATATTTTCCAAATTTTTAAGATGTCACTCAGTGACATCTTAAGTAACGTGAGTTCGGGTTAAGTTGGCAAGTTTTAAAAGCCCAAAAGTAAAAGCCTTGCTTAGCAAGGCTTTTACTTTTGGGCTTTGAGAGAGGGTTTGCTACGCAAACCCTCTCTCAAAGACTGTTTCAAATTATCCCGAACTCACATTAAGTAGTTATTTATACAGTTGCAAATAATTCAGCAATTGGGCGATCAGGTGTATCGGCGTTAACCACAATCTCAACAAGTTTATTCTTGGCATTATCTTCAAATAGAGCCTCTACCGTTACTTGGGAAACCTTAGTACGGGGAATACTGCCTTCAAAGAGAGTGTCAGCACCAACTAGGACTAAACCACCTTCTTTTTCACGATTGAGTAGCCCCCCTGGACGGACGATGGTATAGGTTAAACCGCTATCTTGCAGATATCTTTCAGCCTGCTTTTTCCAAAACAGCACTAGCCAAAATAAATTGAGGGGATGCAAAAATTTCGATACACAAAGGGATGAGACGATCACAAAATGTTGGATATTTTTTGCCTTAGCAGCCTTGACTAAGTTCTTTGTACCAATGAAATCGACGAGATATGGCTCAAGGACGTTGAGGCTTGGCTTTGCCCCTGTCGCGCATATCAAAACATCACAATCTGCGATCGCCTCTGGCAAAGTATCCGCGAAAAGGACATTTCCTTGGACTAACTCTACTCCAGTTGGCAAAACCTGCTTCGCTAGTTCCAAATTACGAACCAAAGCTCTAACAGAAATATTACGCTTGATTAATTCGGAGACAATATGTCGTCCTGTTTGTCCTGTGGCTCCAGCTACAAATGCTTTCATACTTGAATTGCTAACTAATCACCATAACTATCTATCCCAGTATAAGCGGCGCAAAGTCCTACCTATCCTAATTCAGTCCGATCATTTCAGGTGAACTACTCTGATATAATCCACGAATAAAAATATATGTTTTTCAAACAAATTCATTAAGAAACGTTAAGAAACATCAATGCAACTCACACATCGCCCTCGCCGCCTCCGCCGCAGTCCTTCTATTCGTGGTCTTGTTAAAGAGAATCATTTATCTGTAGATGATTTTATCTATCCCATGTTTGTAATGGAAGGAGAGAATAATCGTGTTGAAGTTCCTTCAATGCCTGAAGCCTATCGCTTTACGCTCGATCTATTGGTCAAGGAAGTTGAAGAGAACTATGCATTAGGAATTAAGGCGATCGCACTTTTTCCTGCGGTTCCTGAAGAGAAAAAGGATCTCACAGGTACAGAAAGTTTTAATCCTGAAGGATTAGCTCAGCGTGCAGTTAGAGCGATTAAGGCAGCAGTTGCCGATGTGATTATCTTTACTGATGTGGCTCTTGATCCTTTCACTACCCATGGACATGATGGCATCATTGATGACAATGGTATAATTCTTAATGATGAGACTGTTGAAGTATTAGTCAAAATGGCAGTTTCTCAAGCTGCCGCAGGTGCAGATTTTGTCTCTCCCTCAGACATGATGGATGGGCGTATTGGAGCAATTCGCCAAGGCTTAGATAATGCTGGCTTTGAAAATGTCGGTATCCTTGCCTATTCCGCCAAATATGCTTCTGCTTATTATGGTCCTTTCCGTGATGCACTCGGCTCAGCACCAAAGTCTGGCGATAAGAAAACCTACCAAATGGATCCTGCAAATTCTCGTGAAGCGATTAAGGAAGTTTATTTGGATATTGCAGAAGGTGCAGATATCGTAATGGTGAAACCTGCTTTGGCTTATTTGGATATTATTGCCAAGGTCAAGGATGCTACCAATGTGCCTGTAGCTGCCTATAACGTCAGTGGCGAATACGCGATGGTTAAGGCTGCTGCACAACTAGGCTGGATCGATGAGAAGAAGGTCATGTTTGAAACTCTACTCAGTATGAAGAGAGCAGGAGCCGATCTGATTTTGACCTACCATGCCAAGTCGGTTGCTCAGCTTTTAGCTACGGGTTATCGTCCCTAAAGCTTTAGGGAGTCAACACAAATTTTTGACTGATTTGATGTGGAAATATTTACTGTGTCATTAACTCTATGAACGCCAAAGAACTTCTCGAAAGTTACGCTCAGGGTGATCGCGACTTTAGTAAGCGATCGCTGACTGGCTTGATCTTAACCGGGGCAAACCTATCTGGGGCAAACTTTATCGAATCAGATCTTGAAGAAATTACGCTTGACATTGCTAACTTAGAGGATGCAGAACTAAATCTAGCAAATTTGATCAGGGCAAATTTGAGTGGTTCTATTTTGATCCAAGCTAATCTTAATGGCACAATCTTAGAACAGGCTTCATTAATCGGAGCAAATCTTTCGGAAGCTTTCTTAATCGAAGCAGATTTAAGTGATGCCGTCTTATTAGAAGCAAATTTTACTAATGCTTTCCTGACTAGTGCGAATCTGACGCGATCACGTTTATGTCGAGCCAACTTTGCGAATGCCTTTTTGACAGGTGCTTACTTAAATGGTGCTGATCTACGTGGAGCAAATCTCACAGGTGCTGATCTTAGTCGTGCAAATCTCACAGGTGCAAATCTCGCAGGCGCAGATCTCAGTCGCGCAAATCTGACGAATGCCAAACTCAATTGGGTAAATCTAGCCAATGCTAAGTTAATTGGGGCAGATTTGACAGGAACCTATTTATCATCTCTCAAAAGTATTGAAGGCACTGATTTTAAGGATGCACGTAATGCCCCAAACTCCGTTGAGATTGTTAATATGGAAGAGGTTAATCCAAATTCAATAGGAATTTGATAGTCAAGATGAGTCACCTAACTATCACAATTCATTTATATAATTCAAAAGCTTATGCCCTTGTTTAGTTCCGTGTTTAGTCACACTAAAACTTTTACATATAGAATTTCTCATTTCGCCTTAATAATGACGATCACAGGTGTGATCGCTATACCAATTAATAACAATGTCTATGCTCAAGCCCAAAAAGATGCGGTGGAATGGATCAAGCAGGGGCGACAACTTTGGCAAAGAAATGACATTTCTGGGGCGATCGCAGCCTATCAACAAGCTGCACGGTTAGAGCCGAAAAATTCTAAAATTCTGACAAGTCTTGGCTTCCTACTCACCCAACAAAATAATTATTCAGGAGCAATCTCAGCTTTAGAGAGGGCAACGCGGTTAGATAATACTAATGCTAAGGCTTTTAACGCCCTAGGTTTTGTCTATGTCAGGATTAAGGACTATCCCAATGCCATCAATGCCTATCGGCGAGCCATCTCCCTAGATCGCCAAAATATTGATGCCTATAACAGTATCGGCTTTTTGTTGACTCAACAAAAAAACTACGCTGAAGCTGCCAAGATCTATCGTCAAGCAATTGCCGCTTCTCCTAATGATGTCAAAAGCTATCTCAATTTGGGCTATGTGTTGAAGCTATCAGGTGATCGCGAAGGTGCGGTAGCCATCTATAGCCAAGCTGATAAAATTGCCCCTTTTGATGCAGATGTATTAGTAGCCCTTGGTGGTCTCTTTGCAGAGCAAAATCAAAACGAAAATGCGCTTGCCAAATACAAACTTGCCTTAGAAGTTAATCCGCGTCATCCACAAGCCAATCTAGCGATCGCAAGAGTTTTACAAAGTCAAGGTAATTATGCTGATGCGATTACCTCTCTGCGGAGAGCCGCCACTGCCAAGAATATCTCTCCTAATAATTTAATCGACTTGCAACGAGAGATTGCCAACCTGTATATTCAACAAGGTTCTCTATCAGGAGCGATCGTCGCCTATCGTGAAATTATTGAAGCAGAGCCTGAGGAAGCCGAGACTTATCTGGCTTTGGGTAAATTACTCGTTACACAGCAAAGGGTAACTGAAGCTCGCAAAAACCTCGAAACTGCTGAGAGGTTATTTAACCAACAGGGTAATATCGATGGTTTAGCCCAAACTCGCAAAGTTTTATCAGAACTCAAATAAATAAGAGAGCCGCACTTTGTGTGGCTCTCTTATTTTAATTGGGAATAGTTGCTGCTTCTAAACCTGTTGCCTTACCTGCTTTACGGAGGCGATCGCTTTCAGGTTCCATCCATGAATAGACAAAATGACTGAAGCAATTAATCTGGGGTTCTTTAGCACGAATTGCTTGCATCTGCTTCTCAAAGCTAGGGTGTCCATCAAAACTCTGACCCCAAGTTCCCGCTAAAACTGGGCAGACTAAGGTTTCAGGTGATGATTGACGCACTACATCAGAAACTTGCTCAGCGACACAACTCCCATCATTACAGAGGGCATAGGTCATGGGATGGCGTTCCATATATTGCGGAAAGCGATCCCATGGCTGCATTCTTGCTTCATATCTACCTAATTCTGTGCGATTGCCGTTGGGAAAGAATACCGTACCAATGGGCAGATTATTTTGCCTAAGGGGAGCCGAAATTGTGGTGACAAAATTAATCACCCCTTGATAGGCATGATTTGTGGCAATATTCCACAGTAAACTTTCGGCGATCGCGGCTGTTTCCCTAGGATTTTTAATACTTGTGGGCTTGACTCTAGCGGTATTAGCCAATTGCTTCTCGGTTTCCACAACATCATTTGCCGTGAGATTACCATTTTTTAGATAAAGCGCCATCAACTCGCGCACATTGCGATTATCAATACTATTGAGTAATGCTGTCCGTGATGATTTGCCGTAAATCCACAGCTGTTTGACATTATCGATTAATTCGCCCGTGATATTAGTCGGATAGCGCACGTAATCAAATACCATACCATCAGGTTGACGTTGCATGAGCGCTTTAACTGCTGTTAGTAAATCATCTTTGGCTGTCCGACTATAAGGGTCGATAAATAGATGATCGGCTTCATAAGCATCTTCATAAAAAGCTTTGCCATCTGCAACTTGCTTGCGATCAAAATTAGTTTTGGCAATACTGTTTTCGCCATTACCATTGATGGCAAATGCCCCCGATCGCCCTTTGACTTCACTATAGCCATAGCCAAAATTCATCGCGAACGACCAACCATAAACCTTGATGCCCCGTTCTTTACCGATCGCAATTGACTGTTTCCACAGATCATAGTCCGCAGGTACTTCTCCTGACTTGACAGCTTCCTCCATGACTGATTTCCAAGGTGTTGGGTTATTGGCAACAGGTAGCAGGACACGCCCATCATAAAAGACTTCCACAAAAACTTGGTTATAGCCCCGATTAGCAATCTTATCAAAGACATCCTCTAGCACCCCTGTCTTAACATCGTTAGGATAGAGCCTGATCCAAGTGGCTTGGGTTTGCGGTGCTGTGCGATCGCGACAAGCTTGGAGAGCCGATTTATGTTTTTGAATGATTTCTCGATATTGGGTCTGCGATTTTTGATCCTTAGTATTGATCAAAGCTGCTTTTCGTAATTCATGTTTACGCAAAATTTCTGCAGTACTGACATCACAAGTCGGATTCCCCCATAAAATTCTGTCGGGCAAAGGTCCTGCGATCGCATGGTCTGCAAATCTCATCAAATTAGTACCGAGCAAAGCAAAAGAGGTAAGTACTCCGAAAGGCAATTTATTAAATTGTGGGAAAGAAGTGGAGGATTTCAATAGTTTCATAAAAAATACTGTGATCTTAGTAAGTTGGCTTTTGGTAAGTAGCTCGGCATAATTAAACCCCAAAAAAAGAAGTGTGGGTCGCCCGCTTAGCGGTCAACCCACGCTTCTGGGGCTTGAGGGTTATTTATGCATAGCTACTTAAAAGCAATTTCCCTGACAAACTAGCTGTAACAATATGGCACACTGGCAATTGTATTTCACGAATTATGCCTCTATGCTTCACAATCCAGCTAGATTTAAGCCTAGTTTCATTGAAGACGATTTAGACAGTGATGAAGAATTAGAAGTTTATGACTTTAATGAACCCGAACCAGGGAGTCCACCAGGGACATTAATCATTGATGAAGATGCCAGCGTCCCCAATATTTTCTTGATTGATTACAATCCTGATGAAGCGATCGGTATCCAGTTGTCAACTCCTGAAGAATGCATCCCTTACCTCGATAGCCATTCTGTCTCATGGATGGATGTCCAAGGTTTAGGATCTGAAGATATTTTAAAACGTCTTGGCAAAGTGTTTAGCCTCCATGAGCTAGTACTCGAAGATATTGTTAATATTCCCCAAAGACCTAAAGTTGAGAGCTTTGAGGATCAAGAACTAATCATCTTACATATGGTGACAAGTCGTGAAGATGGAAGGGGTTTTTATGACGAGCAGGTAAGTTTGATTTTAGGTAAGAACTATGTACTTACAGTGCAGGAGGAACCTGAAAATGATGTATTTGAACCAGTGCGTCAACGGGTTCACCGCAATCGTGGTGTGATCCGATCGCAAAGAGCAGACTATCTTGCCTATGCACTGATCGACGCGATCGTTGATGGATTTTTCCCAGTGTTGGAGGACTACGGTGAGCGCCTCGAAGATCTCCAAGATGAAGTGGTAGAAAAGCCCACTCGTCAGACCTTAGATAAAATCCATAAAATCAAACGTGAATTATTACTACTGCGACGAGCCATTTGGCCACAGCGCGATGCCATTAATTCTTTAATTCGTGAGGAAAGTCCGTTAATTGACAGCGAAGTAAGGGTGTTTCTGCGTGACTGTTATGACCACACCGTACAGGTAATCGACATGGTGGAAACCTATCGAGAACTCGCCGCCAACTTGATGGATATTTATCTCTCATCATTAAGCAATAGCACCAATGAGATCATGCGGTTTTTAACGGTGATTTCTACAGTGTTTATTCCCCTCACATTTCTTGCTGGGGTATATGGTATGAATTTTGATACCAGCGTACCAGGAAATTTACCTGAGCTAAAAATGCCATTTGGTTATCCCCTATTTTGGTTAGCAATATTTGCTATTTCTGGAAGTCTATTATTTTATTTTTGGAAAAAAGGCTGGCTATTTAGTCCAAAATAATTATCAAAATACGCTAAGTGCTTTTTGATAATTATTTTGGATCTGTCTCGTGTTATTGCCTCAACCCATCTCTCAAACTAAAAAACGCAGATTGCAAAGGGTGACATTACAGGAACACCAAACTGAAACAGTTTTAGAAATTAATTGCGCGATCGCCTTAACTTCGGAGCAAAGACATTATCTACATAATGTCTTGCGATTAGATATCGGTGCAGAATTTATTGCCCTTGATCGCCAAGGTAATTGGTGGCTAACAAAGTTGTCTATTGATGCGGATCATGCCCAAATCATTGACAAATTAGTAAATAATTCCGAATTAGATACGCAGATCACTCTTGGTGTTGCCATGCCCAAGGGTAGCAATATCGAGTCAATAATTCGTCAAGCGACGGAATTAGGTGTACGTCAAATCGTGCCATTATTTAGCGATCGCACAGTGATCAAATCAGGTACGGAAATCGGTAATCAAAAACGCGATCGCTGGCAACGCATCGCCGAAGAAGCTTCCGAGCTTTCATTGCGTACCTATGTACCTAAAATTAACAAGCCGCAATCCTTCAAGGCATGGCTGGGCGATCACCCACCCACATCTGCACAAATTCTGAAATATATTTGTGTGACCCATCCTGATGCTACCCATTTACTGTCTAGCTTACAAGATGCCTATGAGCGTTTACCAGTGGCAGATCATCTAGCTCAAATTTTTCAAATCATCATTGCAACGGGTTGCGAGGGAGGCTGGACTGCTAGAGAAGAAGATATGGCGATTGCTTCGGGATTTATACCTGTATCTCTGGGCGATCGGGTCTTGTCCGCCACCACCGCCCCAGTGGTAGCATTGTCCATAGTTAGTGCATTTTTAGATACTAAATAAGGTTCTTTCCAGAAGAGAGAATTGCCTTCAATCCTTGAAAATAGAGACAATTTATGATCGCCAATCAACAACAAACTTTAAATATTGTGCAGCAGAATATTGCTATCCGTACCAATGGTAAAAAACTGCACAATATCACCCGTCAAGTAGAAGCCATTCTCTTGCAATCAGGTATAAAAATGGGTTTATGTAATGTTTTTTTGCGACACACATCGGCAAGTTTGATTATTCAAGAAAATGCTGACCCCGATGTGTTAGCAGATTTAGAAACATTTTTTAGCAAGCTTATCCCCGAAGACGCTAGTCAATATCGCCATATTTCCGAAGGCGTAGATGACATGCCATCCCATATTCGCAGCGCCCTGACCAAAACATCAGAAACAATTCCGATCACTAATGGTAGACTTGCCCTCGGTACTTGGCAAGGAATTTTTGTATGGGAGCATCGCAATTTGGGGCATACCCGTGAAGTGCTAGTACACATTACAGGTTGTTAGAACAGGGTACTTCGGGATATTAAAAACAGGAGCCTAGATGAAGTCCGTCAAAAAAAAACCAGCAAGTCGATATCGTCCAGCTACAAAACAGAGAAAGTGGCTGCGGGGATTTCAGTGGTTTTTACCAGGACTATTAGTCAAAAGATGGCTTTTAGTTAGCATTATCGGTATAGTCTTGATCGTTCTAGGAATTGCCATTTCCGCAAGATTAACACCCATTTTATTTATCTCCCGTTTGATCGGTACAACGATTGATACTCTTGTGGCGATCTTGCCCCGTAATGTCAGCGGACCGATCGCCCTAGTAGTTGGTCTTGGCTTGCTCTGGTTAGGACAAAAAAGGGCTCTTGGTTCAATTACTCAAGTTTTGATGCCCAATCAAGATAAGGAGTTATTAGAGTTACTAGTTTCTCACCGCAAACTCAATCGTGGGCCCAAAATTGTCACCGTTGGAGGGGGGACGGGAATGTCCAACTTATTGCGAGGACTCAAGCAATATAGCGCTAATATCACAGCGATCGTCACGGTTGCTGATGATGGTGGTTCCTCTGGTCGCTTGCGTCGTGAGCATGGCGTTTTACCCCCAGGGGATATTCGTAATTGCCTCGCAGCTCTAGCTGATGAAGAAAAATTAGTTACTGAGCTTTTTCAATATCGCTTTGAAACAGGTGAGGGGCTAGTCGGTCACAGTTTCGGTAATTTATTTCTCACCGCAATGAGTGAAGTAACGGGGGATCTCGAAAAGGCGATCGCGGCAAGCTCTCAAGTATTAGCCGTACGGGGGCGCGTATTACCTGCCACCCTTGAGCATATGGTGTTATGGGCAGAGCTTGAAGATGGGCGCTATGTGGAGGGAGAATCAAATATTCCTGAAGCTAAAGGTAAAATTAAACATTTTGGCTGTAAACCTATTAACCCCAAAGGCTTACCACAGGCAATTGAAGATATTAACGAAGCCGATTTAATTGTGATTGGGCCAGGTAGTTTATATACCAGTATTATTCCCAATCTACTTGTACCTGAAATTCTTCAAGCATTAATTAATCGCAACGTACCATCGATCTATCTTTGTAATATCATGAGTCAGGTAGGTGAAACTGACGGCTATGCTGTGTCTGATTACGTGCGAGTTTTAGACGAGTTAGCAGGGGTAAGATTATTTGATGTAGTTTTAGTTCAAAAGCAATCGCCTTCTGAGCGATCGCTACAACATTACGCCTCATTTGGATCTCACTTAACACATCTAGATCGAGAGAATCTTGCGGCGATAGCCTGTCCAGTGTTAATTGCCAATGTCATGCGGGAAAAAGGCAACGGCACAGTATGCCATGATTCAGATAAACTTGCAGGTGTATTAATGCGTTGGTACAACCGTCAATAATTTTTTGATTTAACTTAGCCCTACACTGATGTAAATGATAAAGACTTCTTTAGATACAGCGCTTTGTGATTACTTAAGACCCAGAGATATTTTTGAAAGTGGCGCGAATCGCGCCACTTTCAAAAATATCTCTATACTATTCAAAGCATCAATAGGCTGTAAAGGTTTTATAATTTCTAGCCTGGATAAGCAAATTAAGAACTACTATAAAATTTAAGCTCAAACCGCTAGATAAAATCATCAGTGTTACAGCGTTATAATATTCAGTTTAACAGTGATATTTATGCTCTTGCAAGCTTGCAGGAGTGGTTTCTGCAATTCCAAAATTTCTTGCCCAAAACCGTTTGGATGCAGTGTAATCTGGTCTTAGTTGAGATATTTACGAATGTGGTATCCTATGCCCACGATGGGTTAGACGTGAAAACACCTATTGATATTGAGTTAGATATCAATACAGATGAGAATTTGTTGGAATTGAAAATTTGGGACTATGGACAACCTTTTGACCCAGTAGCTGAAGTCGAAAGGCTATCTAAAGAAGCTCAAAAAAATAGAGATTTTGAAAACATTGATGATATTCCCACGGGTGGTAGAGGTTTAATTATTGCAAAAATGATCGCAGACAATATTCATTATGAAAGTATATCTGATGGTCGTAATTGCTTTGTAATGACCAAAAGCTTTGATCCGAAGTAAAAGTGATGAGAGCGCTCTTTATTTTTAATTAACGCTTTAAACACAAAACTACTGCAAATACCGCTACGGGTATAGTAACAGCAACCGAGGCAGCTATATTCATCGTATCGATACTTAAGCCCTGTAAGATAGACGACTGAGGCACAATATATTTGATAAATGCTGAAATGAGCGCTGAATAAGCTAGCAATCGTAAAACGAGTAGAAATTGAGAATTAATTGATAATTGCATATTCTTAATAGCATAGTCTCAATATCAAATATATCTAGTTTTTCTTTTTGCCGCCTTCTTTTTCTTGAATTTCTGCAGGGACAGGAAATTGCTCTATTGGTTGCCCCGCTAACGCTTTTTCCATAAATTTACGCCAAATCGGAGTGACATAAACCCCACCCGTTACCCCATTTGCCATTGGTGAATAGTCGTCATTTCCAATCCAAATAGCAACAGCTAACTGGGGCACATAACCCACAAACCAAGCATCACGGAAATCAGAAGTTGTTCCTGTTTTACCTGCAACAGGACGACCATCACTCATTTGCGCTTCTGTAGCTGTACCATTAGTAACGACCCCTCGCAAGGAATCGGTCAAATAAGAAACAGCAATCGGATCAAGAATTAACTCAGGCTTGGGGGTATTGTCTAAAATCAGATTACCGTTGCGATCAGTCACGCGGGCAATTAAGGTGGTTTTGGATTTATAGCCACCACTAGCAAATACCGCATAGGCTCCTGCTACTTCCATCGGTGTGACATCGGCTGCACCAAGAGGGAGAGAAACTACAGGCTTCATGGGGCTATTAATACCCAATTTGCGACAGATAGCAATTACATTTTCATTACCAACTTCTAAGCCTAACTTCAATGCAGGAATATTTCGAGAAACGGCGATCGCCTGCCTAATGCTAATCGAACCCGAAAACTTGTTGTCATAGTTGCGAGGCACATATGGCTCATCCCCATCAGGAATAGTCATCGGGCTATCGTCAGTCACTGAGTCTGGAGTGTAATTACCCGAAGCAAAGGCAGCATAGTAGACAAAAGGTTTAAATGATGAACCCAACTGTCGCCTTGCCAAGACCGCACGATTATATTGATTCTTGTCAAAATCACCTACCCCTCCAACTAAGGCTTTGACAAATCCAGTACGCGGATCGACGGCAACTAAGGCTAATTGATCAGCATAGGCTCCACGATTAACCAAATCATTATGTCCATCGTTAGCAACCTCTTCGGCAATACGCTGTAACTTTAAGTCAATGGTCGTCTGGACGCGCAGCCCACCTTGTAAAACGACATCCTTTCCAAATTTTTCTTCTAACTCGGCAGTAACAGCTTGTGACACATAGGGTACACGACTAGCCTCGTAGGAAATCCCCTGCTTCCGAATCACAATCTTTTGTGCTCTAGCCGCTTTAATTTCCGCAGGGGTTGCCCAGTTCAGCTCGGCAAGTCGATCAAGTACTAAACCTTGACGTTTTTTCGCTTCCGCAAAATTATCAACAGGATTAAATACTGAAGGGGCTTGAATCGTCCCTGCCAACATTGCAGCTTCGGCCAAATTCAAGTCAGCCGCCGATTTACCAAAATAGTTTTGAGAAGCAGTTTCAGCTCCATTAGTATTTTTCCCCCAAAATACTTGGTTGAGATACATCTCAAGGATCTGCTCCTTGGTGAACACTTGCTCTACTCGCATAGCTAAAACTGCTTCCGCTACCTTGCGGTTAAGGCTACGCTCGTTCGATAAAAATAAATTCTTGACTAATTGCTGAGTCAGTGTCGAACCACCCTCAACAGTTCCGCCCGCACTAAAATTAGCTAAAATAGCACGCCCAATCCCACTGGGATCGATGCCTTTATGAGTATAGAAATAGGCATCTTCCATCGCAAGAACCGATCGCTTTAAATGTGGTGAAATGCGATCAAGGGTAACGACTTCGCGATTAACATCCCCATGCAAACGCGCAATCAACTCGCCATTAATATCGTAAATATAGGTGGTTTCAACGGGAACATAGCCTTTGAGGACTCTGACATCAGGCAAATCGCGAAAGCTGAGGGCTAATCCCACAAGTCCACCTGCCATTGCTGCGCCCCCTATCATGATAACACCCAGCAATGTGCCACCAACAGCTTTGAGAGTGCCTTTTAAAATACTGCCAGCTAGAGAACCAGAACGCTCTACACTATTCGATGCCACAGCAATCTACCCTTTGTAACTCATGAGTAATCTTACTGCATTAAGAAGTATTTCTAGCACTTGAGTAAAAAAACTACTAAGTAGTTTTTTTACTCAGATTTAGCGACGTTGCGCTAGCTTGTCATATACCAATTGCAAATCAACGCGATGATGAGCTAGTGCCACAAGGGTGTGGTAAAACAAATCCGCGACTTCACCAGCGATCGCATCAGGATCATCGTCCTTACAAGCCATCACCACTTCTGCCGATTCTTCGCCAATTTTTTTTAAAATCTTGTTATCTCCTCCCGCAAATAGTTTGCAAGTATATGAGCTTTCTTGAGGATGCTCACGGCGATCGACAATTACCGTAAATAATTCTGATAAGGGATCATTCATAAAATCAAAATACTTACACAAAATATACTTATACAAAATAATTGTGAAGCACTGCTCACCTCACAATCTTAAATAATAAAGGCACGCATAGATAGCGTGCCTTTATTGGTCTTGAATGTCTTACCAAGGAGGACATTCAAGAAAACTAAGTTTTGCCAACAATTACTTGACAGAAACCTTACCACCAGCTTCTTCGATTTGCTTCTTAGCAGCTTCAGCGTCAGCCTTAGGTAGACCTTCCTTGATGGTCTTAGGTGTAGACTCAACCAAGTCCTTAGCATCCTTAAGCCCTAAGCCAGTAATTTCGCGAACAATCTTCAGGACAGCGATCTTCTTATCAGCAGGAACTTCATCAAGTACTAAGTCAAAGGAGGTTTTTTCTTCAACTTCTTCAACAGCAGCAGCGCCGCCAGCAGCAGCAACTACTACACCTCCAACAGGAGCAGCGGCAGAAACGCCAAAAGTTTCTTCAATCGCTTTAACCAGTTCAGAAGCTTCAAGAAGGCTCAAAGTCTTTAATTCTTCAATAATGCTGTCGATTTTTGCGGACATAGTTTTTCTCTTTAGTTAATTAAGATTAGGTTTCAGGTTTGGTTGCTTGGGGCTGTTAGCCTTTAGCTATTTGTGGAGATTGAGCTAATAGCTAATAGCTAATAGCTAATCACCTCATTAAGCAGCTTCTTTTTCGGAAACAGCTTTGATGGCACGTCCCAAAGATTGGGGAACTTCTTTGATACCGATCGCAATCTTGGCCGTGACGGCGTTAATTGCGCCAGCAATTTGCGAGATGAGTACTTCTTTGGAAGGTAGATCGGCGATCGCTTGTAAGTCTTTGGGACTCAAAGCACGACCTTCTAAGACACCGCCACGAAGTTCGGTTTTCTTAGATTCCTTGAGGAAAGCTTGGTATGCCTTAACTGCACCACCAATGTCATCCTTCACAAACAGACAAGCAGAGGGACCAACTAGAAATTTTTCTAGAGGTTGCCATTCAGGAGTATCTGAAATTGCTTGCTTGAGCAGAGTGTTCTTAGTTGTTCTGCACACCGTGCCAGTTGGACGGAGTGAGCGGCGGAGCTTCGTAATTTCAGCTACCGACAATGTTGCATAGTCAATTACAATTACCAGCTTAGTTCCATCAAACTCTTGGCTGATTTCACTAACTAACGCCTTTTTTTGTTCTAGGGTCTTACCCATGTAGTTTGCACCTCCTTGTGGTTTAGATTTAGACAAACTTTTACAAAGTAAAAGTTTGTCTAACCTGATAAATCTTTAAAGTCATTAAAAAAGCCTCATCTTTTCGCAGACCGAGGCTAAAAACATTCCAGTAAGGAATTTTTTTAAATCACCTCGGCAGGAAATTAAGCCATTAGCACCTGCTGTCTATGGAGCTATTTAGTTGTCGAAATTTATTTCTAGGCTTGATTACAACGAATAGACTTAGATTTTTGTAAACTTTTGTTCCTATGGAAAAAAAGTTTATTTTGAATGGCTTTAAAAAAGGCTTTATTATGCTTCGGCAAGCTTGAGATCGCGCAATGCAGGTACATCAACTTCAATGGAAGGTCCCATTGTTGCCGATACATAGAGCGATCGCCAGTAGCGACCTTTTGCTCCAGAAGGACGATTACGATCAATTGTTTCTTGTAAAGCCTTCAGGTTTAGCAATAGATCTTCTGCGCTGAAAGCAGCCTTGCCAAACTGAATATGGACGATCCCTGTTCGGTCGGCACGAAACTCTAGCTTACCAGCTTTGAACTCATTAATCGCACCTGCTAAATCAGTAGTTACCGTACCACCTTTGGGTGAGGGCATCAAGCCCCTAGGTCCTAATAATTTACCAAGCTTAGCAACTTGAGGCATTACATCCGGGGTAGCAATTAGCAAATCAAAATCTAATCTACCTTTGCTGATTTCATCGATTAATTCTTCAGATCCCGCGATATCTGCACCAGCAGCAGTTGCTTCAGCAACTTTTTCACCACGGGCAATTACAGCTACACGGATAGTTTGTCCTGTACCCTTGGGCAAAGTTACTGTAGTACGCAATTGTTGATCAGCGTACTTAGGATCAATGCCCAGTCTTACGTGAGCTTCTACAGATTCAGGAAATTTTGCGGTTGCAGTTGCCTTGACTAGCTCTAAGGCTTCAATCGGTGCATAAGGGCGCTCTTCTACTTTGCTTCGAGCTTCCTTAAGACGCTTTGATACTTTTTTTGTCATGAATTACTCCTTTGGGGTGCGATCAGAAAATCTAATTTCCTCCCCCAGCTAAATATTTTGATTTCAGTTAAAACTCATTTAAGATTTATTGATAAATCTTGCTTTTGAACGCTAGAACTAGGCTGTAATAGTAACACCCATATTTCTAGCAGTACCTTCAATAATTTTTGTCGCTGCTTCAATATCGTTGGCGTTGAGATCTGGGAGCTTAGTCTCAGCAATTTGACGAAGCTGATCTCTAGTGATTGAACCAACTTTTTTACGGTTAGGCTCAGCAGATCCAGAGGAAATACCCGCAGCTTTTTGGATTAAAACTGATGCAGGAGGTGTTTTGAGAATGAAGGTAAAACTTCTATCTTCATAAACAGATATTTCTACAGGAATAACCATACCTGCTTGGTCAGCAGTACGAGCGTTATATTCCTTACAAAACATCATGATGTTGACACCATGTTGACCTAAAGCGGGACCAACTGGTGGTGTTGGACTTGCTTTACCAGCATTGAGTGCTAGCTTAATAATTGCTGTAACTTTTTTAGCCATTTACTTTCTGAGCCACTTTGATAATAGCCGTTAAAAAACACTAAAAAATCTGCAAACCAAAGTTTGAGTTAATTAGCTTTGTTTATGATTTAGTTTTGCTTTTGTACCTGATTGAACTCAAGTTCTACAGGCGTGTCTCTTCCAAAGATTGAGAGAAGTGCTTTGAGTTTATTGCGCTCTGGGCTAACCTCGACTACTTCACCTTCAAAGTCTTTAAATGGACCATTGAGCACTTTAATCTTATCGCCTTGAGCCATGTCAATTTTAAGGACTGGCTCTTGTTCGACAGTGACACGGAAAATTCGTTCAACTTCTTTCTCAGTCAATGGGCGAGGCTTAACATGACCACGACCACGACCGTAGTGACGTTTTTGTTCTGTGCCGACAAAGTTAATTACATGGGGGGTGCTTTTGACAGCAAGCCATGCGTCATCATCAACTTCTAGTTGTCCGATTTCGTTTCTGACAGTCTTAATTTGGATCAGTACATATCCGGGGAAAATCTTTTCCTCAGATGTAAGCCTACTGCCATCTTTCCTAAGCTTGACGGTCGGTGTCTGCGGAATTTCAATTTGCTTGATCCGATCTTCGACATCAAGGGTCTTTATCCGTTGCTCTAGACTTGACTTGACCTTTTTTTCGCAACCCGAAGCAATCTGAACAGCGTACCATTGAAAGATTACGTCTGATTCTTCGTGGCTAGATGAATGGTCGATGTCTTCGGTAAACATTATTGAAATACCTGCAATGCGATCGCTCTAAACAAAGCATCAATTAAATAAACAAAAGTTGCAACCGCAACGATCATTAAAAGCACGGATGCAGATTCACTAATTAATTGTTGACGGGTCGGCCAGACAATTTTGCTAAACTCAGCCTTAGTCTCTGCAAAAAAGTTAGTCATGTTAGCATTATCAGAATTATCTGATGCTTCTTTTGATGCTTCCTTAGGTTGCTCTTTTAGTTCGTTTTTGGTCATAGCGGCAACTCGTGCGATCCTTTTGCAAACTTTGAAAATGCGATGTACTTAACTATAGCTTTGAGCAAACTTAAAATTAAGCTGATATTAGTTTGGGGCTTGTGAAGATGGTGAAGCGCGCCCTGAGGGACTCGAACCCCCGACATCAGGTTTTGGAGACCTGCGTTCTACCAACTGAACTAAGGACGCACGTTATGAAAACAAGATTTTGATAGTTACCAGCTATATCTCAGGCATCAATTACAATATCAAAACAGTATTTGAAACCTAGTATAACCATAAATGGCTCTACAGTGGACGATCAAATCTTTGTTTAAGACGTGTTGCTTTACCAACAAGGTCGCGTAAGTAATAGAGCTTAGCACGACGGACTTTGCCACGACGGATTACTTTGATGCTTTCAACTTTTGGAGAATGTAGCAAGAAGGCTCGCTCGACTCCTACTCCTTGAAATACGCGACGGACGGTAACAACTGAGTTGATCCCCGTACCGCGCTTTGCAATAACGACACCTTCGTAGGGCTGAGTGCGTTCTTTACCGCCCTCTTTAATCCTAACTCCAACCTTCACAGTGTCTCCCACATAGATTTGGGGGAGGTCTGTTTTGATATATTCCGCTTCAATTGAGCGTATGATTTCAACAGCGTTCATGAGGAATGCCAAAAAAGTCGCGATCATTTATGATAGAGGGTGATTGCTCTAATGTCTATGATTTTTGAAAATTATTTTAATACAGTACTTTCAGCAGTAAGTAGCTCGACTTAATTAAAACCTAAAACCAGAGTTTGATCCGCCCGCTACGCGGGTGGATCAAACTTCTCGGTTTTTAGTTTACTTATGTCTAGCTACTTAAAGTCAGCAAGTTCATACTAAACCTTCTAATTCGTGAGGCTTATTGGATTTAAAGTGCTTTGCGCTCACTTGAAGACGTAAAACATTAACATGAAATTTTTTAAAAACAGTGCGAATCGCCTCTTTCAAAAATATTGCTGTACTGCCCAAACTCAAATAGGCTGTATTTCTATTTTGCAGATCTAAGTAACGTGAGTTCGGGTTAAGTTGGCAAGTTTTAAAAGACCAAAAGTAAAAGCCTTGCTAAGCAAGGCTTTTACTTTTGGTCTTTGAGAGAGGGTTTGCGTAGCAAACCCTCTCTCAAAGACTGTTTCAAATTATCCCGAACTCACATTAAGTACAGGACAAAAATTTAATGGAGTTGAAGAAAGCCTCGGAATTGAGATGGATGTCAAAGATGATATGACGCAGGTAATCAAAGCCAAGACGAAAAATGCTCCTAGGTAAGCGACC
>JADBWH010000140.1 GCA_020404105.1 Pseudanabaena sp. M53BS1SP1A06MG
AAGTTGGATTGCTAGTTTGGCGATCGGGTTACTCGCTGCGACGATCACCTTAATTGGTAAACAAATCCAGTACCTCGAATTAAGCACTATTAAAAATTTCATCATTTTGGGCATCCTTACAAGTAGCAGTCTGGCGATCGGTTTTGTGGTTCGGACTATCTTTTATACTCCTAAGCCAACTGAATTTCTCTAAACTGGCAAACTTTTGCAGTGGTGTTTGGATGCAGGGCTATAGTACTGCCTATCTCAACTTGACATCTTTTGTTAGTAGTTTACAGCCCCTATCGCTCAACTTGACAATATGACTACGACAATCTCTACTGAGAAACAAAGCATTAAACAGATTTTCTTGTGGGAAATTCTATGGATTTTGGTTCCATTTGGCATTTATTTCTTATCGCATATTGTCCATCCAGATTGGTATAAGCACTTTGTCTATCAGTCTTGGGGATTTTTGCAAGGGCGACTCGATTTACTTAACTTGCCAGAATATTATGTAGATTTAATTTACTGGAAAGACAAAATCTATCTGCCTAATCCACCTTTGCCATCAATTTTACTGATGCCTTTTGTGGCAATTTGGGGAATTGCCACAGAACAAATTCGAGTATGTATGTTGTTTGGGGCTGTCGATGTCTTTTTAGTATGGATATTATTAGGGCGGATGACTGTTCAAGGCGCGATGCGTTTTGGCTTAACCATTCTCTATGGCTTTGGAACTGTGCATTATAGCGCCAGCATTATTGGTACGATTTGGTTCTATGCCCATGTTGTTGCTGAATGGGGAATGTTGTTAGCATTAGTGGAATTTTTTGGGAAACGTAGATTTGTGCTGATGGGCTTCTTTATGGGGCTTGCCTTTCTCTCGCGTCAGGCGACAATCTTGGGAGCGCTATTTTTCTTGGGTTGGCTACTATGGGAACGTCCCGAAAAATGGATTCAAAAAGGCTTCAGCTTTGGAGCAGGGTTTACGCCACTTTTTTTATTCCAGTCTTGGTTTAACTGGGCAAGGTTTGGAGATCCGATGGAGTCAGGCTATATGCTGCAAAACTATTATTCGTCAGTGCAAGCACCTGCGATTCATAAATATGGTTTGTTTAACTTTGCCTATATTCCTAAGCATATCAAGCTGATCTTTACAGAAATGCCTGAGTTCTTACCGCAATTCCCATTTATCCGCCCAAAACCAGAAGGGATGAATATCTGGCTAACGACACCTGCATTTTTTGCTCTATTTGCGGCTAAATGGTTTGATGTGTTTGTGATTTTGGCGGGATTATCAGCATTTTTAATTTCTCTGCCTGCGATGATCTATACCGCAACGGGTTGGGTGCAGTTTGGCTATCGCTATGCCCTTGATTATTTGCCATTTCTATTTGTGGCGATCGCTAGTGGTCTACAAAGAATGCCTCAAGCCTTGGCATGGACATTAATTGCTTTATCTGTGATTGTCAATGTATGGGGAGTTTATTGGGTAGTCAAACTAGGATGGTAATTCAATGAGAACCAGATGATCCAAAACAAGTTCATTTAATAAAAATTTGAGTTCATCTTGAGCTTGGCGATCGCTGAGTTTGCCAACGGGTGCAACTGAGCCGCCGATAATGCTGGAAACTTGGCGATAGGCTTCTAGTCTAGGTTTGTGGCTACACCAATAGGTGACAAGCTCTGCAAATTTATAGGGTCGATGCCAGAGAAATCGCAAGCAGAGAGTTATGGTGAGTACATCAGGATCAGATCGATGTAATTTTTGTAGATTGGGATCAGGGCGCATGTGGGCGATCGCTTGATCGAGGGTTTGGAAAAATTGATTGGTTCGCAAAACAGGATGCAAATGAATCGTTGCTGAATTCCACATCTCATCCGACCATTGACTGATCTCCACATATTCAGGCGATCGCCCTGAGTGCCCGCACCAAATATCCAATAGACGGTTAACGGGTTGCAGCAATTCAAAGGCATATTGCATACATCTGTTGGTATTCGGTTTCAGTAGGATTGCGATCAAGAAATCCTAATAAACGCACAAATGTCTGAGCGCGAAAGAAATCGGTACGTTGATAGAGACTATGAACATTGACTCGCAATAGCTCTTGAGAGAAAAGGACTGATTCCATTAGACACTGGACTGGTAATTCGGGGTGGAATCTGAAATAACCATTTTACACGAATGAAAATAATGCAAATACGCTTATCACTAATTTAAAGACCAGGGTTTGTCTAGTGCTGAAATCTTTAGTATACCCATTGTGCTCTGGCAAATAAATCGATCCCATACATTGCAAGACTACCAAAAGAAATCAAAATAATCCAATAGGAAATAGAAAAATCACCAACAATTTCTTCAAGCATGATGTAAAAAGGTAAAATTAAACTAATGTAGCGAGTATTAGATAGCCAAAAAGACTGACTGGCAATGACTAACCACTGCGCTATACTCCATAAGATTAATCCATAAGATATTTTTTTACGCTTATGAATTATAGAGATGATATATAGTATGACAACTATTGGAAATATAACAGTTACAGATTGATCGATATAAAGTGTAATAGTATCTATCAAATCTCCTTTTATTATGCTTCCTATATTATATATATATAGTGTTATAGGGTTTGCAACTTCCTTGTTCCAAATGTTTTTTAGAAAAACTCTATAGTAAAAAGGATCATGAAATAACCAAGTATTAATCCCAAAGTAGATTAAAGTTCCCATTGGGATTAGTAAAGATTGAACTAGAACATATTTCTGCGTTTTCCATAATTTGTTCTCAATACAATGGGCAAGATATGGAATGACACAAAAAATTCCTATAGATCTAGTCAAAGCAGCACAGAAACCAGCAATTGCTGCCAGAGAATATCTCTTTTTTTCTAAAAAATATAGAAGTAAAGCTGTTTCTGCTAAATATAGCCCCTCTGTATAAACCATATTAAAATAGATAGAAATTGGTGTTAGAAAAAGGATAATCATAATTCTCCACATTTTGGGCTTCTGAACACCTGACTCTGAAAGGAACATTGCAAATGCAGCATGACCAATAATTGAACCAATATTTGATATCACTAAGCCTGCTAGATAAGGATTCCCTAATAAAAATGAAAATAGGTAAATCATCACAGGATAAAAAGGAGGAAAGACAATAAATTCTACACCTTTACCATTACTCTGGTAGCCATGTTGTGAAAGAAAAACGTAATGATGAGAATCATTGTAACTAAAGCGATGAAGAGCTTCATCCCAACTTATATCGGGATAATATGCTGTTAATTTATTTACAGTCATTAAGACTAGAACAATTTGATATAAGATTGAAATCGTAACTAAAGATTCGTGACTACAAAAATAAGATTTAATATAACTATAAATGTATATAATCTTGTTTGTGTTTTGTAGCTTTACGTTACTCTGTTGATACTGTTCTGATGTTTTATATAGTGGTATTGAAGATCTATATGATCTAATAGTTTGGTCAATCAAGAAAGCAAAGAAAATTGTGTTTAATATGCTTACTATATAAACTATACTCTTAGTATATATCTCTGGAACTGTAAAGAAGAAAGATTCATGGTTATATCTCAAATAAACAAAGGCTACATTGATTGTTGCTGTAAGTGTAAAGCCTAAGTAGAGCCATTTGATTCTTGGAATCAAGGTACTTGTAACTAATAAAAATGCTAATCCATATAATATGTAACGTTCATGCATTCTTGTTGGCAGCATAAAACATCCAACTAGTAATGTTGATATGGCTAGAGCATCAGTAGTAATATGCTTTTGTCGATAAAGAAATATGCCCAACCACCCTATCAGACTGGCAAAAAAGATTAGCCCAATAAACTTATAACTAATTCCTAAAAAAGTGATACTATCGTGCTCCCAATTTGCCCACCCCCAAATATTAAAAGCATTCAATGATGCAAAATCGTAACGATTAGCAGTATCTTGAAATCTTTGATATAATGCTAAAAATGGAGTGATTAGACCATGTTCTTTAATTCCGTAAAATGGCAATACAATTATCCAAATCAATACTAAACTAAAAGCTGTAAGGGTTAACCATTTCTTCCAACTTTTACGAAACCATTGAGAAAGAACTAAAAATGGTACAAAAAAAAGTCCTTGTGGCTTAGTAATTATTGATAATGCAATTAGCATTCCTGCTCTAATTATATGATTTTTTTGTATTAAATAGAATGCTCCTAACATGAAAAAAATTATCACTCCGTCAGTCTGTGCCCATACTGCTGATACAAATAAAATCACTGGGTTAAAGGCATAGATGAGCCCTAGTTTATAGGCTTTGTGAAGAGATGTATGAGGTTTAAGGATTTTGGCAACTAACCATGCTGACCCAATATCAGCACATATATTCGGCAACTTAATCATTGCCATAAACCACAAATCATCCCGACTTAGAGTAGGATCAAAAAATTGATAAATTTTGCCAATAAGCCACAATATATAAAGATACGCAGGTGGATAGTCACAATATGAGTAGTTGTAGAAATCCGAAAATCCTCGCTGTGCCAAGGCTATAGACCAATCCTTAAAATAAGCAATATCCATCCAAAATGCTAAGGGGAAAAAGAGCAATAATAGACGCAAAATTAGGGCTATTGCCAATCCTAAGTGAAACTTACTAGTGTTGTTTGTTGGCAAATTGAATACTTTTGCCCAATTATTATCTTTGTTTTGGTCATTCCCCGATTTAATGAAATTAATATTAAGAGGTTGAAATTTATTTTTTTCTCTATTTATGTGATTTTTAAGGATAGGTTTAGTAAAAAAAGTTTGGCAAACTAAGCAAAGATACTTGCGATCACCATTAGACATTTTGCCATGATCCTGAAATTGTGTACTTTCACATAGAGGACATTTCATTTTTAGTTGTTTTGGGTAAAAAATATACTTTAGTTTAACTAATCTTTTGTTGTTTTGAAATGAGGAGTAACTATGAATAAAAAGTTTTTAATTAGTATTTTTGTTGTTACCGCAATTACGGCTTGGCTTGCTTTTGTCAATATAGATCTGCTAAATCAAATTCAGGCGATCGCCCAAGAATCGGGAATATGGGGCTATGCGTTTTTTGTGATTACTTACGCGATCGCTACGTTACTTATCTTACCCGTGACCGCTTTTAATATTGCAGGTGGAGCACTCTATGGCAATGTCGTGGGATTATTACTAACATCCCTAGGAGCATTACTTTCAGCATTACTGGGTTTTATCTTGGCGCGATCGCTAAACTTTAGTGCTGATGATGAGCGTTGGGCAAAGATTAGCCAAAAGCTTGAGGATGGTGGTATTGCCTACTCCTTTGCCGCGAGACTATTGCCGATCATTCCCTATGGAGTAGTTAGTTTTGCCGCAGGCTTGAGTCCGATCAAGCGTCGCGATTATTTAATAGGAACTTTACTAGGTACACCATTGGGAATTGCCCCTTTTGTATTTTTGGGGAGTACAGGGGTACAAATGGGAACTAGTGATGATGTGCTACCTTTATTGGCTAGTAGCATGGGGTTAGCGGTGTTGATTGCAGTAGGCACATGGTACAAATCCAGCCAAAACTGAATCCCAAATTAAAAAATGGCTCTGCCATTTTTTAATTTCAAAACCTTTACGGACTCTACAGGAAGATTATGCCAAACTTAGATAATATTCTCAATCAGAATGTTGATAGCCTTGACCAAAGCCGATCGCTAAGATGGGATTGGTATCTAGTAGCAGGAAGTCTAGGGATTTTCGCACTCGCCTTATTTCTGCATTTTTGGCAATTAGGCACAATCCCCTATCCTGTATTTGATGAATCGCTGTTTGGTCAATATGCTAAGGAATACCTAGAAGGGAATCCTACTTGGGAAGGGCATCCACCCCTCGGCAAATATTTAATCATGTTGGGGATTTTGCTCTTTGGGCAGAATGAAATTGGCTTTCGCTTTTGGGATGCGAGCTTTGGTTCAGTTCTTCCCCTATTGGTTATCGGGTTAGTCTATCGCCTGACCACCAAACGCAATTTTGCACTCCTTGCAGGGTTATTCGCTTTTAGTGATGGTCTATTTTTAGTCGAGTCACGCTTAGCCTTACTCAATATCTTTTTAGTATCCTTCGGATTAGTCTCCCAAATATTTTTGGTGACGGGCTTAGCCCAGCAAGGCAAATCACGCACCTTCTTACTCTGTCTTGCAGGACTGATGTTAGGGGCGGCGGCTTCGGTGAAATGGAATGGCTTAGGATTTAGCCTGTTGGTATTTTTATTGCTGTTACTTGTGGTGGCGATCGCTAAATTCTTCCCACAAAAACTCCCACAAATCGGCGTACTCGCTGAAATCACCAAACTACATTGGTGGCAATATCCACTATGTTTTGTGGTGATGCCGATCACTTTTTATTTAATCCAATGGATTCCTCTATTTATATTGAATTCGGGAGTCCCCTCTGGCGAAAATATCTGGCAATCAATAATTGCATTTCCCCACTTTCTTGTGGCTATCCATAAACATATTCTCTGGTGGCATTCCACTGATATTGTCACAAGTATTGACCCTGCTCATCCCGCCCATCCCTACTGTTCATCAGCAATTTCTTGGGCAGTTTTAGCAAGACCAGTGGGTTACTATTTCCAAAATCGGGATGCGTATTATTTTGTCATTCAAGGTCTGGGCAATCCTCTCCTGTGGTGGCTTTCCACCTTAGCGATCATTGGTATCACGCTTGGCTCCCTTAGCCCGCAATTACAGAAATCGATAAACATCGGCAGCAACAATTATTTACTCTTAGGATATTTCGCAAATTACGTTCCTTGGCTGATCGTCAAGCGTTGTCTCTTCCTATACCACTATATGTCTGCGTCAGTTTTTAGCTTTATCGCCCTCGCATGGGTGGTTTATCAACTGCTAGAACAAAAGGGGAAACTCCGTTATCTCGGTTATGGGATTATTGCCACCGTGATCATCAGCCAACTCTTCTTTATGCCAATTTGGTTAGGACTTCCCATTCTCCCTAAAGATTTCTATCAGCGCATTTGGTTTATGCCAGACAGTTGGTCAGGCTTTAACTGGATTTGAGTTGAGTCCCGACAGGATTGCTTCAGTTGCCAACATTCCCAAAACATTTTGAGAATAACTTTGATATTTGCACCTGTAGCGACACCAAATTTGCGGGGGAAGTGCTGCACGGGTAACTCGATAATTGGTGCAATATTTGGTAATTGCTGCAATCTCACAAGAAATTCAGCGCTGAATAAAGCCCCGTCGGATGTGATTGGTTTCACGGATTGGTAAATGGTGCGAGGAAATAGTTTAAAGGCGCAGTCAATATCTCTAACCTTAAGTCCCAGTACCCATTGAATAAACTGGTGATATAGCCAAGCATTAAGCGATCGCACAAATGCATCAGCACGTTTTGCCCGATAGCCAATCACGATCTGTGAATTGGGTTGAGAGTTGCCGATATATGGCATAAAACGATCCAGATCACTAATCGCAAACTGACCATCGCCATCGGTCAAGAAAATATATTCATTGACTGCTTGATCAAAGCCACTGCGTAAAGCTGAGCCATAACCCAAATTGTGAGGATGGTTAATTAGGCGAATCTTTGTATTTTGTGAGCATAACTGGGTAACGATCGCTTTAGTTGCATCGGTGGAGCCATCATTTACCACGATAATTTCGTAGGGAATTTGCCGATCACTTAAATAATCTACAGCGTTGGCAATCACCCGACCAATATTTTCCGCCTCATTATAAGCAGGCAGTACTACAGACAAAGATAGAGAATGGGTCATAGGTGCATAGCTCATAGTGCTAACTGTTTGCTTGGCAAGGTGTGTGATCGGAATGTGTGGGAGAGCAGTACTAAAAACAAAATGATGTTTAAGGCACTCATTGAGTAGATTAAGCCCTGAAAGAACATTTCAGGGATGGTATTAAATAAAGCTTCATGGTTATAGCGCAGATACACATAGCCCACATTGACCGCTCCCGTGAGGGTAAAGCCCCAGTAGAGCCACTGCACTATGGGAAATAGCGCTATAGCGATCGCCAAAAAAGCTAATCCGTACAACATATAACGTTCGTGCATTCGCGTCGGCAACATAAAGAATCCGATCAATAATGTGGCAACGGCGATCGCCTGAGCCGCAAAATGACGCTGTTGATAGAGAAAGATCCCTAACCACACTAAGAGGATTCCCAAAAAGGCTAAACCAATTACCTTGTAACTAATTCCTAAAAATTGCGTATAGTCCCGTTCCCAATTTGCCCATCCCCAGATATTAAAGGCATTAACTGAGGCAAAGTCATAATAATTGGCTGTATCCTGTAAGCGTTGATAGAGTAATACAAATGGCGTAGCCCAACCATAGGACTTCACTCCATAAAACGGTAAAATCAAGAGCCAAATTAAGGTTAATCCCCCCCCAGCGATCGCCACCCATTTCCACCAAGCCTGCCGAAACCATTGAGAAAGCAGTAAAAAGGGGGCGAGGAATAATCCCTGCGGTTTTATAATCACCATCACCGCTATTAATAACCCGGCCCTCACCAAATAATTTTGTTGAATTAAATAAAAAGCTCCTAACATCAAAAAAACCATCACCTCATCGATCTGTCCCCAGATTGCCGACACAAATAACATCAAGGGGTTAAAGGCATAAATGAGTGCGACTTGATACGCTTTTTCCAATGTGGTATGAGGCTTGAGGATTTTGGCAATTAACCATGCTGCACCGATATCTGCCAATGTGGACGGTAATTTGATCATCGCCATCAGTAATAGCCCATCACTATGACTCAGAGATGGATCAAAAAACTGATAAATCTTGCCGATCGCCCATAACACATAAAGATAGGCGGGTGGATAGTCACAATTGGAGTAATTATAAAAATTGGCAAAACCTTGCTGGACTAGATCTATCGCCCAAGCCTTAAAGAGATTCATATCAATCCCAAAGGCTACAGGAAAGCTGATTAATAATAGGTGCAAAACTAAAGCGATCGCTAATCCTAGATAAAATCTTGGCGCGTCTAGCTTGAGAGGGGATTGGGCCATATTGGTCATTGGTGGCTCAGAAAGCTAATCATCTTGGCACTAGACAAGTAATATAGCAAACCCCTCAAGAGAAAGGCGGCGCATCGCGCCGACTTTCTCTTGATTTCAAGAGCGTCTCAAGGGGAAACCTCATTCACAAAACAAAATATTTGCAATTTTTACAACTTGCTTGGGTAATATATTTCAGTCAGGTTGGTAGAAACTTTTATGTCCGACTCTAAGCAAAGCCGCAAACTCAATCGTTTTTTTGCCGAATTTCTCGCCAAGATTAGAAAATGGTTAAATAAAATCGGTAGCCCAATTCGGATTAGTCGTCGCTTTATCCGTCTTTTACTCAATGGTAGTAGTGGCAAAAAACGCAAAGCGGGCGGTTTCATCTTACCAACTGTGACCATGGTGACTCTAGTTACTACCTTGCTGGTGGTATCGACAGTGGCGCGATCGACAGATCGCGCTCGCGAAGCATCAAACACTAGAGTCGAACAAGTTTATCGCAGCGCTAATACCGCCATTCTCGATCGCGCCAGAGCAAAAATTAGCGCCCTCCTCGAAGATCCCACACTCCCTGGCGGTACTCCACCTGAGTCTTCACTCTATCAGGCAATTACTCAGGACAAAGGTAACTACACCTTTGCCGATGAAGTGCGTCTGCAACTTGCCGACCCCGCAGCAAATGCATCTAGTACTGCGGTTGACTGGTTCCCATTGGGTACATCTCTCCTTTCTAACAATGATGTTGTCAGTACTGCTTGGAAATTTCCAGTTGACACCGATGCCAATGGCAAATTTGACTCCTTCGCTATTTACAGCATTCTCTTCCGTTCCACACCACGCAATTTAGCCACTAACCTCAATACTCGAGCAGTAAGCCCGATCGAAGTTCGTACACCGCCAATGGATAATGGGGTTGTAAGTGGTGCTTGTGTAAATGCTGCTAGTACTGGTGCTAGTACGACAGAGGGTTGGGTAACGACATCGGATAACATTCTCAAAAAGAGTTTCTTTGTATATGCACTGACTGTTCCTATTACCACACCACTTAATGATCCTAGTAGCCCTTTAACTACCGCCGAACAAGCTAGTGGTAACTTTGAAGTCTATAGTGGTAATCCCTCTTTTAGCGCTCTGGAATTACAACAAGACCGTGGGCGAACGCCACAAAACAATCATGCAGTCTGGTTTGAAGGTGACTTAGAACTCTCACGTACTGCTCGATTTGACCTGAATGGAAGGATTTATACCGCAGGAAACCTCATGCTAGGGGTTGAAAGTGCTCCAATCAGGCTGTTTCAGGTTAGCAGTCCCTTCTCCTGCTACTACAAGGAAGAAAATAGCAAAATCATCGTTGGGGGGAATCTTGTTGAAGGTGATGCCATGGTTAGTGACAACTCCCTCAGTAATGATGCTTCGGCTGCTGGCAATAATGCCACGGTAGCAGTACACCTGTTCCGAGGAGTGGGGGTAGATCCTGCTAATGGTTTGGGTCCGAGTACAGTTATTGGTGGTCCTGGTTCGAATACTGGATCTGGCATCGGACAATTCAAATTAATTAATAACACAACGCAGAGTCTTGCGGATAATGACTCGAATCGTGGGCGTGATGTTGCTTTTAATGACTTTGCTTTTAATGTCCGTGTAAATGCTCTAGTTAATCTGGCTGATGCGAC
>JADBWH010000141.1 GCA_020404105.1 Pseudanabaena sp. M53BS1SP1A06MG
TCGGGTTAAGCTGGCAAATTTTGAAAACCCAAAAGTAAAAGCCTTGCTAAGCAAGGCTTTTACTTTTGGGTTTTGAGAAAGGGTTTGCGTAGCAAACCCTTTCTCAAAACCTGTTTCAAATTATCCAGAACTCGCGTTAATATATCAATCCTAAATCATTTGTAGATTTTTGGGTTTGTGTCATTCTTGGTGCGCTTCCAGAAACCATTTAGGATTGCTATATTGCAGAGACAATCGAGCTTAAATTCCCTGCTTATTTTTAGATTTGTCCATGACAAATAATTTATGGATTGTATGTTTACACCAGACTAAAAATTCGGGTGTAATAATCCCTTTTGGATAAAAAATTGTACCAATTACAATCAATACCCCAAAAATAATTAAACGTCCATCCTTGAGAAATTGTCCTAGCCATAATGGAACACCAGTACTTGCCATACCTCTTAAAAATTCGGGTAAAGCGGTCAGCACTATGCCCCCAACCACAGGTCCCCAGAATGTCCGCGAACCACCAATTAAGACAAAAGCTAAGAAAATAATACTGGCATCAAAAGTTCCTTGACGCGCATTCCATGTATTTAAGAAGTGTGCGCTCACCGCTCCAACCATGCCAGCCAAAACTGCTGCAAGAGTAAAGGCTAAAACTTTGTAATAAGTAGGATTGATCCCCATTGAATCCGCAGCAAGTTCATCTTCCCGAATTGCAATTAGGGCTCTCCCAGCGCGAATTTTTTCTAGACGATGCATAAAAGCCATACTTAAGCCCAGTAGTGGCAAAGCAATCCACAAATATTCTAAAGGTGTTTGAAATGGCTGAGGAATACCAAAAATCCCGATCGCACCACCAGTGATCTCTAAGTTCAGAGATACCACGCGCAAAATTTCTACAAAGGCAATGGTAGCGATCGCTAAATAAATTCCTCGTAAACGTAAGACAGGAATTCCCAAAATTACCGCCAATATTCCTGACACTCCACCAGCCACCAACATTTCGATTAGTACCCAGCCAATTGACAAAGTTCCTGTGGTCGTAATTAAAATCTTTGTGGAGGCGATCGCAGCAATATACCCACCCAAGGAATAAAACCCCGATGTTGCTAGCGATAACTGACCTGCCATTAATGGTAGATAAACAGAAATTCCTAGGATTGCCCCAAAAATTGCCGATACAATTAAAAAACCATAGGTATTAAAAAATTCAGCCATCGGTAAGGTTTGTTATTTTATTAGGATGGGATATTTGCACTTCATCTTAAAAAATAACTTGTCACAGCACTAATTAGCTATCATTAGTCAATAAGTAACAGTATCTTAAGAAATTATTAAGACTTTCTGTAACACTAAGCACAACCTTAGTGGTAATCCCCAAGTGATCGCTGCTTAAAACATGAACCCTTCACGTAAATCTTGAACGCAAGATGCTTACGTCAACGATGGCAATTGGCGAATTAGTAACTTAATGACACAAAATGACATGTAGTTACAATCAGCAATAACCTAAATTTAAATTCTAAAGAAGAGAGAACAAACAGTGGACATTCAAATTGGGCGCGGTAAAACTGCACGCAGAGCCTATGGCATCGACGAAATTGCACTAGTACCGGGAGGAAGAACCCTCGATCCCAACGTTGCCTATACATTTTGGGAAGTTGGGGGAATTCGACGAGAAATACCGATTATTGCCAGTGCTATGGATGGCGTTGTCGATGTCGATGTGGCTGTAAGACTTTCTGAGCTAGGAGCATTAGGTGTAATCAACCTTGATGGTATACAAACCCGCTATGACAATCCCAAGCCAATCTTAGAAAAAATTGCATCTGTGGGCGTTACAGATTTCGTCTCACTGATGCAACAGCTTTATGCTGAACCCGTTAAGCCCGAACTCATCCAAAAACGTATCCGCGAAATTAAAGAGAAAGGTGGTATTGCTTGCGCTAGCAGCATTCCCGTTAATGCTTTCAAATATGGATTAATTGCCGCGGAAGCAGGTTGTGACTTATTTTTCTTACAATCAACAGTAGTATCTACCACTCACATTGCTGCGGAAGGACTAGTCTCTCTCGATCTTGCCAAATTCTGTCAAGAAATGCCCATTCCAGTACTTATGGGCAACTGCGTTACCTACGATGTCACTTTAGAATTGTTGAGAGCAGGAGCCGCAGGCGTACTTGTGGGCATTGGACCTGGTGCAGCATGTACGTCTAGAGGGGTACTTGGAGTTGGTGTTCCTCAAGCCACGGCTGTCGCTGATTGTGCGGCTGCCCGCGAAGACTTTTTTAAAGAAACAGGCAAATATGTTCCTATTATCGCCGATGGCGGTTTGATCACAGGTGGAGATATTTGTAAATCGATCGCCTGTGGTGCAGATGCCGTAATGATTGGTTCTCCCTTTGCACGAGCAGCCGAAGCCCCCGGACGTGGTTTCCACTGGGGTATGGCAACACCTAGCCCCGTATTGCCACGCGGTACTCGCATCAAGGTAGGTACAACGGGTTCCCTAGAGCAAATCTTGCGGGGACCTGCGGGACTTGACGACGGGACACATAACCTCTTAGGTGCACTCAAAACTAGTATGGGGACTTTAGGAGCAGCTAATATTCGTGAAATGCAACAAGTGGAAGTTGTCATTGCACCTTCACTTTTGACAGAAGGAAAGGTTTACCAAAAAGCACAACAACTAGGCATGGGCAAATAGGCTAGATGTAGAAAGACTTGGTTTACCCAGTCTTTCTTGCCTTGAGTAATATTTTTAAAAATTGATACAATGCTTTGTGTATTTAAATTAACTTAGTGAAAGCACCGTTCCTAGCTGACTTGCTTTTCGCCTACGTCAAAATAATTCAGCGCTTTACGCTTACTTAAAACCCAAAAATATTTTAGAAAGTGTTGCTTCGCAACACTTTCTAAAATATTCCTGTACTACTCAAAGCCTCAATAGACCTTTGTCACTGCTAGCCTAGGAATCTCAACAATTAACCCTTCTGGCAAATTGACAACTTCCTAGCAAGTAATCAAAGAAACTGATCTTGCAATGTAAGATGCCAAAAGGGAAGGAAGAAGTCACGTCAAGGTATGGTCTCACAATTCATAAGTAAGGTTAGGAACATGGCAATACAAAACTTCCAAATATTAATTGTTGATGACAATAAAATAAGTCGAGATATGTTGGCGAGACGCTTGTCTAGAAAAGATTTTAATCTGTCAATTGCAGTGGATGGTCGTGCAGCTTTATCGATGATTCAGTCAAATGCCTATGACTTGATTTTTCTAGATATCATGATGCCTGAGATCGATGGATATGCAGTACTGAAATATTTAAAAAAAGATCCAAGGTTATGCAATATTCCTGTAATCATCGTTTCTGCTTTTGAAGAAATGGATAGCGTCATGCAATGTATGGAAATTGGTGCAGATGATTACTTGACTAAGCCCTTCGATCCTGAAATGCTGAAATCCGCAATTAATAGGTGTTTACCCAGTAGAACACCTTCAAATTTATCAAACACTGCTTTTGAGAAAACTAATGATTCTTCAAAATCCACATCCATGGATACGGATAATCAGATTGCTGACTTTAACTTACCTGAACATACTACCCGAGGTCGATCCACCAATACAATTACTATTGATGAAGTCGTTCTGCGAATTATGCAATCAGGAATCATTAATCGTAAAAGCTATCTATATCTTAGTAAAGCAATTTATAATAGTTTATTTGAGAATATTGAACTCACTGACCAAGAAGTTTATCAGATTAATTCAGTCTTTGCCGCAATTCAGTCAGGAAGAATTAGAGTAGTAGACTCGATCGCTCCCAGTAAACTTTGAAACTACGCTATAAATACTCTTGGATTGCACTAATTTGTTTAGGGTATATTGCTTAGTCTCGTAAAGTAAATTTTTTCTACCTTTAGCAGTAAAACAAATCCACTTGCTTGCAAAGCGCTATTGTTCAAAGATTTGCTGCTCATCTTAATTGGTGTATTGTAAATTATAAGAACAAAATTCTCGAAAAATATCAGAATATAAGTGGATATACTGCGATCGCTTCCTATCGGACTCTATCTCGAACAGCCCATTACATGGCTGCATCGACTTGATCCACGCATTAAATTGTTTGGGTTACTCACCTTTTTATTAACACCAATTCAAGCAAATGAATTTTGGCGGATTGCGATCGCTGTTTTACTGATCATTCTGACCCTTGCGGCAAAGATTCCGATGCGGGTATGGAAACAGCAGATGGGGATTTTGCTGTTACTTGCTTTTATGACTCTTGCGATCGCTACGATTTCTCCCGATGGATTCAATGCTACAGTGCAGCCACGCCGCCAGATTCCTGAAGTGAGTATTAGTAATGATAAACCAAGTATCACCTCGCCTTTAACTTTCAAATTACCACAGCCAACTTCCTATAATTATGTGCTCTGGAAAGCAGGCAGTATCACCATTACGCGCAGATCCCGCGAGTTAGGTGTGAGGGTCTGTACCTTAATTTTCACCTATCTCTATGCGCCAACCCTATTTCTGCTAGTTACGGCTCCCGAAGAAATTACGGCGGCGATCGCCTCGATATTTGCACCTTTAAAATTCTTCAAAGTTCCTATTGTAGAAGTAGTACTCACGCTCACCCTTGCCTTACGTTTTGTTCCCCTTGTTTTAGAAGAGGTACAGAACCTCGCTAGAGCTATCCGTACCCGTTCCATTAACTGGAAAAGATTAGGATTTAAACGCACTACTCAAATTTGGCTAATCCTTGCCGAACGTCTGATCGACAATCTATTCATCCGTGCGGAGCAAACCGCTAGCGCCATGCAAGTCCGAGGTTTTACCAGTCCTAATACTCACCTTGTGGTGTGGAATCCTTTAAGATTGCTTCCTCGCGATATTTTATTACTCATCCTTCTTGTTGGAATGTGGGGTGTCAGAATCTATTATGGCAATGAATTTTAATGTGATCGCAATCTATGCTTTGGGATGTACAATGCACATCTCAAGGCTTGGAAAATTTATTCCACACGATATCCCAAATCTGATAGTTGAAATCGTGATGAGCGCCATTTGGGTTGAACTTTGACAAAGATTTCTAAGTGAACAGAACCCATAATTAATTTCTGCATCTGCTCTCTGGCTTTAGTCCCAATCTCCTTCAGCATTTGTCCTTTCTTACCTATCAAAATTCCCTTTTGTGAATCACGTTCGACATGGACAGTCGCCATCACCCTCGTAATCTTAGGCTGTTCATCAACTTGATCAATACTTACTGCAACGGAATGGGGAACTTCTTCTCGAGTTAGTAAAAGAATCTGTTCACGAATTAATTCTCCCATAATAAACCGTTCAGGCTGATCAGTGACTAGATCTGGTGGATAGTAGTAGGGACCTTCTGGTAAGCGATCGCACATCATCGCTTGTAATGCTTCTAATCCCTCTCCTGTCACTGACGAAAACTTAGCAACTAGCCAACCATGCTCAACAGCAAAACTCTCATAGCTAGTCAAGATTTCACTCGCAGCAATCTCATTTAATATATCAATTTTATTAACCCCAAGAATAGTAGGAACCTTGCTCTGCAAAATAGTTTCGGCAACAAAGCGATCGCCAGTTCCCATGCGATCACTACCATCAACGACTAATACTGTTGCATCAACGGAAGAGATCGCGCCAATAGCATTTTTAACGATGGTTTGACCTAGCAAATGATGTGGTTTATGAATTCCAGGTGTATCTACTAGCACAATTTGCGCTGTGGGTAATGTCAGGATTCCCCGTAAACGATTGCGAGTCGTTTGGGCAACAGGTGAAGTAATCGCAATTTTTTGACCAATGAGAGCATTAAGCAAAGTAGATTTACCCACATTGGGTCGCCCGACTAATGCGACAAAACCCGATTTAAAACCTTCGCCCGATTCTGGAATCATGATGATTTATTCTATTAATTTAGAAAGCAATACACAGCTATAATTTCAATCATAACGCAAACTTAAGAGGCAGAACTTAGCCACTGATCGATGAGTCCGAGGGGAGGAGTTACTTCAATTCTTTTTTGATCAATATCAACAAAGGGAACGATCGCTTCGACAAAAGGAATTAATGCGATTTCTTGATGTTCAGGATTACGAACTTCTAGCAAATCATTACCTGCTGCAATAATACTAATCACTTCACCTAGGAGCTTACCTGTTGGTTGATGATAAACATGGCAACCTACTAAATCAGCAATCATATACTCGTTATGTTCGAGGTAAGGGCGATCGCTAGCAGGGATCATCATCATAAAGTTACGCAGAGCCTCAGCTTGTTCACAATCGTTAATTCCTTCAAGACGTACTACAAATAGATTTTTTTTACCAGTCAACTCACGACCAGATAGCATTCTTACTTCTTGGGGTTCTACTTTTTCTGAGGGTGCAATCCAACGCTTGCCAGATGTTTCAAAGCGCTCAGGAAAATCAGAATAGGATAAAACTCTTACTTCACCCTTGAGTCCCTGTGGTGAGACGATTTTACCAATAATCAACCAATCTTCTGTCATAGTTTTTCCTTGCCAAGATTTACAAAAAGCAATCTTGACTCATAACATTCTCTCTATTTGTTCTAAGGCATCAAGCGCAGCAGCGCGTTCTGCTTCTTTCTTGCTAGAAAAATTTCGCAGACTTTGACCATATAAGCGATCGCCAACATATACTTTAGACGCAAATTCAGGCGTATGATCAGTTCCACCCACTTTTTCGGTGACATAGCGAGGTAAAGTATGACCAATGTAGGACTGCACCCATTCCTGTAGGCGATTCTTCGCATCAAGATCGGAACGAGTATTCACTAACTCAGGTGGTACTGAAGCAAACAGAGCTTCCACCGCAGGGCGTAATAGCTCTACATCACAATCACGATCTAGATATAATGCGCCAATCATTGCTTCAAAGGCACAACTGAGGAGATTATCACTTTTATTGCCCCCATCACGTAGCGCCCCTTTTCCTAACAAAATTTGAGTATCTAATCGTAATGCGATCGCAAAATTAGCTAGTTGCTTTTCATCCACTAGGGCTGCCCGCCGACGGGTCAATTCATCTTCACCTAATTCGGGATGTTGGCGATAGAGGTATGATCCACTAAGAAAATTTAAAATAGCATCCCCCAAAAATTCTAGCCGCTCGTTATCCTCGGCTACGCTCGGATTTTCATGGACATAGGAGCGGTGGGTTAATGCCATGCGTAATAAATTGGGATCTTGAAAACTGAATAGTTCTTTCATTGTCTCTAAATATAGCAAGCACTTTCTTCACAATTTATTGTTTTTTTAATTATTGCTTTTTTATGAGTTGATATTTGTTTAAATAACTGGCATATATGCTTCGACTTCGCTTAGCCATCGGGGTAAGCTAGCTGAGCGAAGTCGAAACTGTAGTTTTTATTTGAATTATCTATACTTTGATAGTAAAGCTAGTAACCATACAATAAACATCAAGACATTCTTAGTAATTTAGCAATCATAATCGACAGATTCGCATTGAGACATTCCCATCCGCTAAATTCGTCTAGCAAATCTTGACCCCATTTCGCCAACCTACATCTAGCAATGCATCTTCTAAGTTAGCGCCAGCTAAATTAGCCCCATACAAATCTGCATTAGTCAAATTTGCATTAGTCAAATCCGCATTAGTTAAATCCGCGCTCCATAGGTTCGCCGACTTGAAACAAGCTCCACGTAATATCGTACCGCGTAAAATTGCTTTGCTTAAATTGCTACCACTGAAATTAACATTACTCAAGTTTAGTCCACTTAAATTAGCGAGACGAAGATTGATCTCACTAAAGTCAATGTGATCAAGATCAGCCTCACGCAAATCTACTTCACTGAAATTTGCCCACTTTAAGTTTGCTCCATGTAGACTAACTTCACTCAAATCAGCTTCACTGAGATTAGCGTGTTGTAAATTCGCCCGACTTAAATTGGCTCTAAACAAAAAAGCATGATGCAGGTTGGCATAACTCAAATCTGATTTAGAAAGATTCGCTTCTAGCAGATAGGCTTTTTGCAGGTTTGCTCTGACCAAGTTTTTGCTACGCAGATTGGTACAGTTTAAAATTGAGGATTGTAAATTTGCACCATCTAAGCTCACATGGTCAAAACTAGTGCCACTCAAGGTTGTGTAACTAAAGTTTGTGCGAGTGATTTTGGTATTACTAAGGTTTGCGTTTAAAAGCGAAGCACCACAAAGATCGGCATTTGACAAGTCCGCACCTGATAGATCAACGTTACATAGAGTTGCTTCCCATAGATTGGCAGAGACCAGATTAGCATTACGTAAATTTGCATTACTCAGGTCAACTTTGCTTAAATCTAATCCCATCAAATCCATTCCTTCAAAGTTTCTGTCTCCTTGGGAATAACGTTCTATTAGTTTGCGTTTCCTAGCAAAGTGATCCAACATAGGGATTGTGCTTATATTTAAAAATCATGGTTGCGTCTTCTTTGTTCATCAGAAAACCCTTTGTTTAATTTTATGCTGTTACATTACTGAAGTAACAACTATTTGCCCTATAACCACATAAAATTACAGGTAGTTCTAAATGGTTTATGGAATATGCTCCCTTGCGGAGTGAGTTTTCCATAAACCCTAAAATTCATAATTAAAACAAAAACAGAACTTACATTGATAGCTACGAGGGCAATCCAAAATAGGTAAGGATGGTCGTCGCGAAGTGCCGCCCATCCTTACCAAAATAAATCCTTTCCTTTTTAGGACTACTGCTACGAGATTGATATAACGTTTTTCAAGCAAGCGAATTACATTGGTTAGTTTCCCCGCCAAAGGCGGGGGAACTAACCTGTACTTCACCAGACTGGTAAACGCTATATGCGCTTCTGGGTTGTAAGTGAGCTAATTAGATGATGGCTGATTATTTAGCTTTAGATTTTTGTAGTTGCTTTTCTTGACGTTTTTCGGCTTGTTTGGCTCGCTCCTTTTCTTTCTTTAGGGCATCTTTAGCTGCTTTGGCTGCCATTTCTGCCTTGTATTTAGCTTCTCGCGATTCTTCTTCCTTTTTCTCTTGGTAGTAAGCATAGTCACCTGCATACGCGACAAGATCACCATCCCGAATTTCGACAATCTTGTTCGCCACTTGGGAGATGAAATAACGATCATGGGAGATTACTGCAACCGTACCCTCATATTCGCGTAAAGCTGCTTCAAGCATTTCTTTGGCAGGGATATCAAGGTGGTTAGTTGGCTCATCAAGGATCAAGAAATTGACAGGGGTAAGCAACATTTTCGCAAGGGCAAGTCGTGCTTTTTCACCGCCACTGAGATCACGGACTAATTTAAATACCGTGTCACCACTAAACAAGAATTTACCCAATACACCACGCACTTCTTCATGAGTCATTTTGGGAAAATCATCATGAATAGTATGAAATACGTCTTTATGCAAGTCGAGTGCTTCCGCTTGGTTTTGCTCAAAATAACCAATTAAGACATTATGTCCAAGGTTGATTTCGCCCTCATTGTAGGTTTCTTTACCCACAACCATTTTGAGTAGGGTAGATTTGCCTGCGCCATTAGGTCCAAGGAAGGCAACGCGATCGCCTCTTTCAATTTCCAGATCTGCGCCTAGGAATAAAATTTGATCCCCATAGGCATGGGTGAGATCTTTAATTTCGACAGTGACACGCCCACTACGAGATGCAGGTGGAAAATGAAATTTGAGAGTCCGCACATCGCTCTCAGGGGATTCGATCCGTTCAATTTTTTCCAGTTGCTTTTCGCGGCTCTTGGCTTGTGTGCTACGTGTAGCACTTGCTCTAAAACGATCAACGAATACTTGCTGCTTTTCGATGTATTTTTGTTGCCGCTCAAATGCGGCACTCTGTGCCAACTTGGCTTCAGATTTTTGATTGAGGTATGAGGTGTAATTACCCAAATAGGTGGTAGATACACCACGCTCAGTTTCCACAATTGAGGTACAGAGGCGATCAAGAAATTCGCGGTCATGAGAGACGATCACCATCGGTGTACTTAGTGATCGCAAATATTTTTCAAGCCACTCAATTGTTTCTAAGTCTAAGTGGTTCGTCGGCTCGTCCAATAGCAATATATCTGGCGATTGCAGCAAAATTTTGCCTAAGCCCATCCGCATTTGCCAACCGCCGCTATATTCACTGACTAATCGATCGCCATCGTCAGTTTTAAATCCTAGTTCGGGCAAGAGCTTATCGATACGACTTTCCAATTCATAGCCATTGTGATCTTCAAACTGACGCTGGAGACGATCCATTTTTTTGAGAATCGGCTCATAGTCCTCACCATCCTTCAGGTTTTCCAGATGGTGATGCACGATCGCTAATTCCTTTTGAATTTCACGAACATCCTGAAATGCTTGCCACATCTCTTGTTTGACAGTACGAGTCTCTTCGATATCAAATTCTTGGCTGAGGTAGGCAATTTTCAGACTTGCAGGGCGCACGATTTGCCCTGCGGTTGGTTCAATTTCCCCTGCGATAATCTTGAGCTGTGTTGATTTTCCCGCCCCATTGACACCGACTAAACCAATACGATCGCCTGTTTTGACTTCCCAGTTAACGTCTTTGAGGACTTCGCCAGTGGGATAAATTTTCTGAATGTGTTCGAGACGAAGCATAGGATTGGGGGAGCAACAAAACTTAACTTTTTATTAAGATTATCATTTTTTTGTAACAAACGCATCATCTCGTACAAATAAAGCCTAGAAGAAGAGTGGCGACGGAAATCGTCGCCACTCTTCTATATTAGTGAAGATACAGCTTTAGGCGATCGCAGGCTAAACTATACATAACTTTACAATTCGCACTTTACAACTTGACAGGTCTAGAGCTATACCCATGACTGCAAATACCCTACTGGAAGATGAACTTCACTCTTTAAATACCAAAGCTAACGATTCACAGTTACAAATCCTGCCTGCGGGAGGAATAAATCCGCATCGTTTTGATTGGCAAGAGGTATGGTATCCCGTCTTTTATATAGAAGATTTAGATAAAAAGAAACCGCACAAATTTACCTTACTGGAACGAGATCTTGTAATTTGGTGGGATGGTCAGAGTCAATCATGGAAAGCCTTTGACGATCGCTGTCCCCATCGCCTCGTCCCGCTATCGGAAGGGAGAATTGCTGAGGATGGTTTACTCGAATGTCCCTATCATGGTTGGGCATTTAAGGGAGATGGCAGTTGCGATCGCATTCCTCAACAGCCAGAAAGTGGCGATGCCCACAGATCAAAACGTGCTTGTGTGAAGTCACTTCCTACCGCAGAACGTCAGGGAATGCTCTTCATTTATGCTGGCAAACCTGAAAATGCCCCCAATGTCAAAATCCCTATCATCGATCCACTTGAATCTGAGCCAGAGAAATGGACTCTATTTGGTACTTTTCGGGATCTTCCCTACGATGCAATTACCCTTTTAGAAAATGTCCTTGATGCTAGTCATCTCCCCTTTACGCATCATAAATCAGTGGGCAATCGGGCTAATGCTTCTCCCATGTTTTTAGAAGTGCTAGAAACTCATAAACATGGCTTTAATGGTACTTGGGCAGAAGGTCCTCGACGTGGCAAATTAGGAAAACAGGATACGACTTTTATTGCACCTTCATTAATGTGGCATGACCTCACTTCCAAGCAATTTGGCAGAACGATGACAGTGGTTTATGCTACTCCCACCCGCAAAGGTGAATGTCGGATGTTTGCCCGCTTCCCTTTCCAATTCAATTCTGCTATTCCCAGATTTTTTATCAGTATTACACCCCGTTGGTATTCCCATATTGGACAGAATGGCATTCTGGAAGATGATCAAATCTTTTTGCATTATCAAGAACGTTATCTAGAGCAAGCGCTTGCTCAACCCGAAAACAGCGATAATTACGCTAAGGCTTGCTATTTACCAACATCTGCTGATGCTTATGTTTCAGAACTACGGAAATGGTTGAATCGCTATGAAGCTGATCCATTTGTAGGACAAAGGTTAACTTCCCCCATTGCAAAGGAAGTTTTGTTAGAGCGTTATCATTCCCATACTTCTAAATGTGCCAGTTGTCGTCAGGCTTTGCGAACTGTGCGATCGCTCAAAACCGCAAGCATCATCACTGCGGCGATCGCATGGACAGTTACCCCCTTAATTAGCTATTTCCTCACTGCTAACCTCTTAACGATTGCGCTCGGTTCTACTGTTGCGATCATTGCGATCATTGTGTGGTTCATCTGCAATAAGTTAGAGCGTAAGTTTATCTACGGGCAGGAAACACCTCTACGCAATCTGTAGTAATATTGATATTGACCGCACAATTACATTTCTATATTCAATTCCCATATTATGACTAAACTCTATGGTGGCGCGAGAAGTCGAGCTTCAATTGTAAAATGGTATTTAGAAGAAATTCAAGCTCCCTATGAATTCCAACTTCTCGATATGCAAGCAGGTGAGCACTTACAACCTGACTTTTTGCAAATTAATCCCTTCGGCAAAGTTCCTGCGATCGCTGATGGTGATTTTCAATTATGGGAATCGGGTGCAATTTTGCTCTATCTCGCCGATAAATATGAACAGGTGAAAACTTTACAGGAAAGAGCGATCGCCTCTCAATGGGTGTTGTTTGCTAATGCCACCCTTGGCACTGGCTTGTTTGTTGCCGAAAGCCGTGAAAAGGAAACTCCTCGCCTGCTCAGTGCTTTAAATAAAGTTCTCGAAAACAAACATTATCTCACAGGTGATAATTTCTCTGTTGCGGATGTGGCAGTTGGTTCAATTCTGGGCTATGGAATTTTGATGTTGAAACTATCCTATGCCGATTATCCCGCGATCGATGCCTATGTCAAACGCATTAGCGATCGCCCTGCCTACAAAAAAGCAATTGTAGGAATTACATAGACGAATGGGGCGCTCTGCGTCCCTAATTTTTATTTATATGCAAGTTACGATAGTGTGATTGAATCGATTACAGATACTCAGCAAGACAAGCGCCAAATCAAACGACGGCTCCGAAAAGACTTACTTACTAAACGTCGCCACATCCCCCGTGAAGTTTGGCAGCAAAAAAGCCTAGCACTATGCGATCGCCTTAACAACTGGCAAACATTCCGACAAGCACAAAATGTCTTAGCCTTTACTAGTTTTCGGCAAGAACCAGATTTGAGTCCACTGTGGCAAAGCTTCCCGAAAAAGAATTGGGGATTTGCGCGTTGTATCGAAAAAGATATGGTGTGGCATCAAGTAGCGATCGCTGATTTCTCTAACCAGATGCAATTAGGAGCTTTTAATATCCTTGAGCCGCATCCTGATTTACCACTGATAGATTTAGCAAATATTGATCTAATCTTGATCCCTGCGGTAGCTGGCGATCGCTTGGGCTATCGCTTAGGCTACGGCGGCGGCTTTTATGATCGTTGGTTGCCTCACTCCACAGGATTGAAGGTAGGCATTATTTTCGATGAGTTTTATGTAGATGAATTACCCCATGATCCTTGGGATATACCATTAGATGCGATCTTTACCGACTCCAAAGCCTTAATGCTAGGATTACGTTAGCGTTCAACTGGGTAAATATGGCGATCGCATCAGACAAAACGCAAATAGACAAAACGCAAATCAAATCCCATCATGATCTCTATGAAGATGACTTTTGTCTATGGATAGAGCAAGCATTGGTATTGCTGCGTCAAGGCAACCTTAGAGATTTGGACTTGGAGAATTTGCTTGAAGAAATTGAAGACATGGGTAATAGTCAAAAACAAGCTCTAGAGAGCAATTTAAAAGTTATCCTCATGCATTTACTCAAATACAAATACCAACCCGAAAAACGCTCTAATTGTTGGCTATATACCCTAACTGAACATCGTCAGAGAATCCGCAAAGCTTTCAAAAATAGTCCTAGCCTCAAGAGACATTTTTTGCAAGAGTTTGCTGATGTTTATCTAGATGCCAAAAAACTTGCTGCGATCGAAACAGGACTACCAAGCCAGACTTTTCCCGCAGCATCACCATTTACACCCGATCAAGTCACCGATGAAGAATATCTACCTGAATAGCAAAGGTTGATCGAGTGCCGATTTTTAGTTTGTACAGTAAGCCGCGACCCAAAAATCGCTTCTTGAGTTTGTACGGTAAGCCGATCTAGTTACTTACTCTTTTCGCAGTATATTAGCACTCAGTGAGACAGAGTGCTAAAGCACCCAATGTGTGACTAAGGCAAGACAAATTTCCACCGTAAGTCACAACCTGCAAAGTCCACACTGATTAGATTTTTATGGAGGTATAGCTATAGTGGCATCGTTAACCCTAAACACTGGTACATTGCAACCCCTAGGCGATCGCCTATTGGTAAAAGTAGCAACTAAAGAAGAAAAAACTGTAGGTGGTATTTTCTTGCCAGACACAGCCCAAGAAAAGCCGCAAATCGGTGAAGTAACTGCCGTTGGTCCTGGAGTTCGCAACGACAAAGGGGCTCGCGTTGCGTTAGAGGTCAAGGCAGGCGATAAAGTCCTGTACTCCAAGTATGCAGGCACTGAAGTCAAAATTGACAGCGTAGATTATTTGCTGCTTGCAGAAAGAGATATTCTTGCGATCGTTGAATAAAGCTCATAGCTGTTATCCATTAGCCTTCAAAACTCTTCATCCAGAAGCAATCTAAAAGAGCTAAAAGCTAATTGCTAAAAGCTAACAGCCCAATAACCAATTCCCAAATTACCCATTACCCTTAATAACTAAAATGTCTAAAATTGTAGTATTTGATGAAGAATCTCGCCGCGCCCTAGAGCGTGGTGTTAATGCACTTGCTGACGCAGTACGTGTCACTCTTGGACCTAAAGGTCGTAATGTAGTTATCGAAAAGAAGTATGGTGCACCTCAAATCATTAATGATGGAGTTAGTATTGCTAAGGAAATTGAACTAGAAGATCCTTTAGAAAATGCTGGTGCACAGCTCATTCGCGAAGTTGCTTCTAAAACCAATGATGTAGCAGGTGATGGTACTACTAGTGCTACTGTTTTGGCTCAAGAATTTATTCGTGAAGGTCTGCGTAACGTTGCAGCAGGCGCTAACCCAGTGGGTGTCCGCCGCGGTATTGAAAAGGCAGTTGCTCACTTGGTTGGTGTGATTGCAGATAAAGCTAAGGCAGTTGATTCCAATTCGGAAATAGCCCAAATCGCTACCATCTCCGCAGGGAATGATCCTGAAGTTGGCGAAATGATTGCCCATGCAATGGACAAGGTTGGTAAAGATGGAGTAATCACTGTAGAAGAGTCCAAATCCCTTACAACTGAATTGGAAGTTGTTGAAGGTATGCAACTTGATCGCGGTTATATATCTCCTTACTTCGTCACTGACAGCGAACGTCAGTTGGTAGAATTCGAGAATGCCAAGGTTCTTCTAACCGACAAGAAAATTAACGTTATCCAAGATCTCGTTCCAATTCTAGAGAAAGCAGCTCGCACTGGTTCCCCTCTTGTGATTATTGCTGAGGATGTTGAAGGTGAAGCTTTGGCAACCTTGGTTGTGAACAAGCTCAGAGGTTCTCTGAATATTGCTGCTCTCAAGGCTCCTGGATTTGGTGATCGCCGCAAAGCATTGTTGCAAGATATCGCTGTACTCACGAATGGACAAGTCATTTCTGAAGATGCTGGCTTGGAACTTAGCGCAGCTACTCTCGATCAACTTGGGACAATCCGTAAGATCACCATTTCCAAGGACAAGACTACAATTGTTGCCGATGCAGCCAATAAGCCGAATGTTGACAAACGTGTGGCTCAAATCCGTAAGGAGTTGGAACTCAGTGATTCCGAGTACGACAAGGAAAAGCTCCAAGAACGTATTGCAAAACTCTCTGGTGGCGTAGCTATAATCAAAGTCGGTGCAGCAACTGAAACAGAACTCAAAGATCGTAAGCTTCGCATTGAAGATGCTCTCAACTCCACTCGTGCAGCCGTTGAAGAGGGTATCGTCCCTGGAGGTGGTGCGACCCTTGCTCACTTGTCAGTTGAGTTACAAGAATTCAAAGCAACCTTGAAGAACGAAGAGGAGATTGGTGCAGATATCGTAGCTCGTTCTCTCGCAGCACCTCTACGCCAAATTAGCGATAACTCTGGGCTCGAAGGAAGTGTGGTTGTTGAAAAAGTGAAGCAACTTCCTTTCAATCATGGCTTTGATGCCCTCAAGGGTGAATATGTTGATTTGATTGCGACTGGTATCATCGACCCTGCAAAGGTTGTCCGTTCTGCATTGCAAAACGCGGCTTCTGTAGCTGGTATGGTCTTGACTACCGAAGCGCTCGTTGTTGAGAAGCCAGAGAAAAAGGCTGATGCTGGTGCTGCTGCTGGTATGGGCGGCATGGGCGGTATGGGTGGCATGGGTGGCATGATGTAATTGCCATTCACAAAAAGAGGGGGACGCTAAGCGTCCCCCTCTTTTTTGTTTTTTAATGATGTAACAGTCAAAGTGTATTGCATCATTATCAATACAGTGCTGTACGCTGACTTAAAACCCAGAAGATTTTTTGAAAGATGTGCGGAGCAAATCTTTCAAAAAATCTTCTGCATCAACGGACTGTAATCTAAAAAATCAATAATCTAAAAACAATTTATTTAATATGACTCAATCAACTGAACCCGTTTTACTTCCGAATAATTTAGAAGATACGACTGAGCAGGCGATCGCTGCTACATATCAGGCGATCGCGGATGGAGCTACACGTATTCTTGTAGATTTGCGCTTTCCTGAGCTGAAATCGATGCCGATCGCCTATGAGTTTGCCTGTAGTTTTAATGAGTGTTATGGCAATGCATGGCACGCAATTTTTTCTGATGCAGGAGCAGCCGCATTAGCAAAACGTGAATGGATAGATCTTGATGTGTCAGTACGTGGAGTCAATGAAGGTCGTAGGGCGATTCGTGAAGAAGACAAAGCTTTTTTATTGGTAGAACCCAGTTCCGTTGAAGTTGATCAGGTTGAGAAATTGGTGCAACTAGCAGGCGATCGCCCCTTTGTGATGCTCAATCCTCGTCTTGAAAATAGTGAGGTCGGTTTGGGACTTTCTGCAAGACGACTACGAGATCGCTTTTTAAGTACTTTCGAGACTGCTTACTACATTAAGCCTCTAGAGCTTGGCGCATTATGGCGTTGCTATCCGCAAACATGGCAGGTGTGGGTGAATACTGAAGAGGGAATGCAATTTCTTTCGGAAGTAGAACAGCGTCCTTCTAGTGACGATATCGATCGCATCTTCCGTCAGAAAACTGGACAGAAGACAGGTTCTTTTTTAGGTCGTTTACAAGAGTTATTTAGTGCTTTAGGAAGATAAAAATAGTTTAGGCGGCGCGAAGTGCCGCCTAAACTATCTAAAACAGTTTTTAAATCGTTCCTTTAAATAGTCCTTGCGGCTTGAAAAGTAACACTAGAATCATAATCACTAGACCTACGCCTAGTTTGTAGTCCGTGCCAATACAGTATTTTTGCAATTCACCTAAAGCGGTGGGGCAGGTCGTTGCCACCTCTTGGGAAATACCGACGATCAATGCACCTGCGATCGCGCCATAGGGATTGCCAATACCGCCCAAAATTACCGCCGCGAACATGGGCAAAATCAAGAACCAACCCATATTTGGACGCAAGTTGGTAATCAGTCCATACATACTGCCTCCAAAAGCGGTCATGCCTCCCGCAATTACCCATGTCCATACAATCACAGCATTGACATTAATACCTGCAACTTTGGCAAGTTCAGGGTTATCAGCAACTGCTCGCATCGCTTTACCAATTTTGGTGTTTTGGAGCAAATAGTACAGCCCTGCAATTACAGCGATCGCGGCAATGATGACAACAATTTTATTGCGGGTGATAGCTAAGCCGAATACATCAATTGCGGGGAAAGTTGGCAAATTATATTTCTGTGGTTTTGCGCCCCAAGCAAGAACGATCACATTACGCATCACCAGTGCTAATCCAATGGAAACAATCATCATCGTGGTTGCCGTAGCACGTTTAGTACGTAATGGCTGCCAGAGAATTTTTTCGCAGAGTAAGACTATGGCGATGGAGATACCACTACCCAAAGCGATCGATAACCAAATATCAAGTTTGAGGGTAGTATTGGCAAGAAAGGCAAGGTATGCACCAAGGGTGAGAATGTCGCCGTGGGCGAAGTTTGCAAGGCGCAAGATGCCATAGGTGAGCGTTAAACCAACTGCGGCAAGGGCAATAATGCTGCCGACAGCGATACCATCAATGGTTGATTGCAGGACTTCCAGCATTAAGAAATTGTGATAGAGCTTGATTGCTATTCACTCTAGCTAATTTCCTCCAGATTTAAAAGCGATCGCTAAAAAACTAGAAGCGTAATACCAAATCAAAAAAGTGTAATAACACTTTTTTGATTTAAAACCTAAACCTAGTAAGGGTTTTGAAATAAAAAAATGGCTACGCCATTTTTTTATTTGGTATAACTAGCGTGGGTGTAAAATGTCTAGGTTTCTGACATTTTGAGCTTGACATGCTAAAAAATCTCGGTATTATTCGTCAAACTGTAATTGTGACTGTTTGTTCGTTGACGCTGACTGCTGGTGAACTGGTACAAGCTCAAGCTGAAATTAATCCGATTTTAAAGATTGGCATCGTGCAGCGTTTTGGAGAACGACCACAGGATCGGCTCACCATTAAAGCACCAGCAGGCGGAAAACTCACCCTCATCTTTCCGTCAGCCGATGGCAAAAGTACCCAAACCTTAACCAGCGATCGCCTCGTGATCGAAATTGCCTCACAACCCTTAACCCAACCTATCCTCGAAGAAAAGTTAGTCCTCAGTAACCATCGCAGTTTCGAGAATGCTGCTGCCAGTGCCTTTCATTGGAATGAGAAGGGAGTACAAACGGAAATTGCTCAACCGCGACGCTGGCAGGTCTGGGCAAAGCGAGATGTCTATGATTCAATGCTATTGCGCTATTTGCTGTTTTATACCCTGCGATCGCAAGGTAATTTCACCGTCCAACTTGATCGCCGTATCCTGCCCCAAAAAGCGATCGCCTCATGGACAGTGGGAGACTTTAAATATAATCGTGATCGCCTTGATGTGAGCAGCAGTTCGGGAATTGTGGAAGTTAGCTATCAGCGCGAGAGTAAAGCAGAAATTAGTAATCGTCCCTATGCTGGTACGCTCAAGCTCCAACCCAATGCCCATCAAAGTTTCACCCTTGTAAATAACGTTCCATTAGAAACCTATGTGCGCGGAGTCGTTCCCCATGAAATTGGCTATAACGCTCCCTATCCTGCGGTGCAAGCCCAAGCGATTTTGGCAAGAACTTATGCTCTAGCCAGTTTACAAAGATTTAAAGCTGATGACTATGAACTTTGCGCCGATACCCAATGCCAAGTTTATCGCGGGTTAGAAAATACCACTGAAGTCGCCGATCGCGCTGTAGCCGATACCAGAGGCTTAGTATTGACTTACAACAATCGGGTGATCGATGCCCTCTATTCCTCAACAACGGGAGGTATTACCGCCAACTATAACGATCTCTGGGATGGCACACCCCGTCCCTATCTCCAATCAGTATTGGATCTCGCTAATCGTCCTGAAAATCAGCGATCTGCAAATATCTCTGACAATAAGAATTTAAAAGCATTTTTAGATCGCCAAGAAGGATTTAATGAAGTTGGTTGGCGGACGCTTCGTTGGCGTAAAAGTGGCTCACTGGATGAATTGCAAATATCTTTGAAAAAGTTTTTGCGATTCTCAGGTGACACTACTACTAATTTCAATGCGATTAAACAATTGCAAATAACGAAGCGCGCTCCGTCAGGTCGCGTACTTGAAATGGAAGTCACTACGGATACAGGTAAAATCTATGTCAAAAAAGATGAAATCATTGATGCCTTTGATCCACCTGATAGCACCTTCTTTAGACTAGAGCCAATCTATAAGGAACAAGGCAAAGAGAAAGTTTTAACTGGTTATACCTTCATTGGCGGCGGATTAGGACATGGTGTCGGCATGAGTCAGACAGGTTCCTATAATCTTGCCCGAATGGGATTTACTTACGATCGCATTCTCAACTTCTATTACACCAATACTCAATTACAAAAATTACGTCCTGATTATTATCAATAAACTATGAAATCTGGTTACACCCTCCCTGTCTTTGCGATCGCTGCTGCTAAAGCCGCCATTCTCGCATTGCGCCAAGAAACTACACCTTCGGTAACTCTTGATTTATTAGAATCTATGAGTGGGGAAGTGACGATCACGCAAAGTGCAATCATTAGTGAAAATACTGCCCTTGCGATCGCAATTAGTGACCCAGGGGATAATCTTGATCTCACCGCAGGTACACCTATCTGGGCATGGGTACAACTAGAGACGTTAATAGAAGCATCGCAACAGCGAATCATCCTCGAAGCTGGTGAAGGGTTAGGAAGAACTGCTAGTGGTGAACCTGCAATTTATCAACTGGCAAGGGATTTAGCAGAAGTTAATTTATTCCCTTTGCTAGAAGCCAATATGACTGCAAGAATTCGCTTTATTTTACCTGAAGGTCGAGCACTAGCAAAAAGAACTTCCAATGCCGCGTTTGGAATTCTTGACGGTTTATCATTATTAGGAACTTCCGCTATATCTAAACCACTCTCAGTAGAGGATAAACTCGAAGAATTTCGCGCAGACTTACGCACAAAAGCGGCTAACTCCCATGCGATCGCTTTTTACATCGGTGCAAATGGCTATCAAGTCGCCCAAAATCTAGGATTTCCCACTTCGCAATTAGTCCAGACCGCTAACTGGATAGGAGCTATGTTAGTTGAAGCAGCAATCTTAGGAGTAACTTCTATCACTCTAATTGGTTATCACGGCAAATTACTCAAACTCGCAGGTGGAATTTTTAATACTTCCAGTCACTTAGCAGATGCACGGATCGACATTCTCGTCAGAGCAGCAGTCCATGAGAATTTACCCATTGAGATTATTCAAGCTATCGAGCAATCGCCTACTGCCGAAGCAGTTCATAAATTATTGGTTAGAAATGGCTGCGATCACCCAATTTTTCAATATATTACTGATCAGATTACGCAAAGGGCGATCACCTATATCCAAAAATACACAGATCTCAAAGTTGATATTAAAACGGTATTGTGCGATCGCCTAGGAAAATTAGTTCTATAGATCAACAGAAAGTTACAGTGTGAGGTGCAGTAACTTTCTGTTACTGGAGACGATTCCAATGACATAATAGAGAGTGTGCCTTAGCATAATTTTTAGTTATTGAATTTTAATGTTCAAACCAGTCTATATCGTTGGTGCAGGGCCTGGAGATCCAGATCTGATTACCGTCAAAGGACGCAACCTGCTACTCCAAGCCGATGTCATCGTCTACGCGAACTCACTCATCCCCGAATCGATGCTGCAATTTTGTCGCGCGGATGCCGAAATTATCCCCACTGCTAGCAAATCTCTCGATGAAATAGTTGAAATTTTGATCGACAGAGTGCGATCACATAAATTAGTAGTCCGTCTCCATGATGGCGATCCTAGTCTATACGGCGCAATTCAAGAACAAATCATCGCATTAAGTGAATCCGAAGTTCCCTTTGAAATCATTCCAGGGGTGAGTGCTTTCCAATTAGCTGCTGCACGTTTACAAGTAGAACTAACAGTTCCCGAAATCGTCCAGACGATTATTCTCACGCGGATTAGTGGACGAACTCAAGTTCCTGAAAAAGAAGAACTATCAAGACTTGCCTCTCATCAAGCTTCCCTATGTCTTTATCTTAGCGCTCATCATGTCGATAAAGTTCAAGCCAAATTAATCGAACATTATCCATCCTATACTACTGTCGCAATTTGCTATCGCTTAGGTTGGGAAGATGAAAAGATTTTAACAGTTCCCCTATCAGAAATGGCTATGGTCACTCGTGCTGAGAATCTCACTAGAACTACACTATTTGTGATTAGTCCTGCATTAAATCACGTAAAGAAAAGCATGACAAAAGGGACTAAATCACAGCTATATAGTTCTCACTACAAGCGGCTTTTCAAAAAATAAAGAGTCAATTTTGGGTGACACGGCGAAGCTGCACCACCCAAAATTGACTCTTTATTTGGTAGTCATGAAATGTAATTGCGTTGCGGGTGCGAAGCGCCCGCAACGCAATTACTAAAGAAATTACTTCGCAGCACTACCCTTTATTTATGGTTTCAGTAATTCCACACCATCACAATCATCACCTGCGGAACTTAAAAAAACTTTTACCTGTTCATCTTTAGAGGTAGGCAAAGTCCGACCTACATAATCAGGATGAATTGGTAATTCACGATGACCGCGATCAACTAAAACCAGTAACCTTACCACCTTAGGACGACCATAATCATGGATCGCACTCAATGCTGCCCCAATAGTCCGCCCACTATAGATCACATCATCTACTAAGACCACAGTTTTACCATTGAGGTCAAAGGGAAGCTCAGTTTTACTTGGAGTCCGCAAGCCAATGCGATCAAGATCATCACGATAAAAGGTAATATCTAGCGCTCCCGTAGGCACTAGTACATTTTCAAGTGTATTAATCTGCTTGGCGATCGCTGCACTCAAAGGAACGCCACGAGTATAAACACCAATCAGAACAACATTAGCTAAATCATCACTATCCTCAACAATTTGGGAAGCAAGACGATTGATTGTCCGACGCAACTCGTCAGCAGATAAAATTTCGACAATCATTAGATTGCGGCACAACTTAGTTTCGCGATAATGAAGTTGATTGATCCCAATAGTACCAAGTTTCTGAAATGCAAGTAGCTAGTCCTAAAAAGCTGTGACATAGGCTGAGTCCACATCACAGCTTTAAATAACTAGATTTGAAAAATTAATTAACTATAAATTAATTTTCTAGGTGCTTTTCAATAGTGGTAGATAGTGTTGCCCTAGGGACAGCACCTACAACTACATCTACGCGCTGACCACCCTTAAATAACATGAGCGTGGGAATACTCCGAATGCCATATTGTCCAGCTACGCTAGGATTCTCATCGGTATTAAGTTTGAAAACCTTGATTTTGCCCTCATACTGTGCAGCTACTTCTTCCACTACAGGAGCAACCATACGGCATGGGCCACACCAAGGTGCCCAAAAATCTACTAGAACAGGGATGTCACTTTTAAGTACGTCCTGCTCAAAGCTAGCATCTGTGACTGCGATCGCTGATGACATGCTTTGCTAACTCCCTAAATACTAAAAACTTCTAAATGTCAAAATTTGTGTGTAGATAGTATAACAGTTAGCACCCAAAATTTGATAAAGACCTGAATTGTAACATTTATGCTTACCATAGAGACTAGCTTGAAATTATCTTGCCAAGATCACTAATACAGTGACAGTAAGGCGAACCGCAACATAGGATTTTTCAAAAACAATTTAGTGCAAAAAAATAAGAAACTATCTTTTTTGCCTATAAGCTCAGGCAACACCCTAATTTGCCTCCCATAGGCAAAAAATAAGAAACTTCCTTTTGCTGCCTATAAGCTCAGGCAACACCCTAATTTGCCTCCCATAGGCAAAAAATAAGAAACCGCCTTTGCTGCTCATAAGCTCAGGCGGAATGTGGTGTGAGGAGTGAACGGAAACTTGCGTCTCCGCTTACATATATATTGTAGTCTAATTCTTTGATATGAATACGATCACCCAATTTTTTCGGGTTTTTCAGAGTCGCAAAATGGCGGCTCTTTTAGCATTAGGATTTGCATCGGGTTTACCATATGCCCTAACCGATGATGCTTTCCGCGCATGGCTTACTAGTGCGAAGTTTGACCTCAGTACGATTGGTTGGCTAGGCTTAGTTTCACTGCCATATTCCCTCAAGTTTTTATGGTCGCCTTTAATCGATCGCTTTGTTCCACCATTTTTAGGACGACGACGCGGCTGGATTTTGTTAACGCAGGGCGGTTTAGTACTCGCAATTGTCGCGATCACTTGGCAAATGTTTACAATCGGTAATATTTTACCGACAGAGCGCGTCGGAGCTTTGCCAATTTTGGCGATAGCAGCGTTAATTCTTGCCTTTCTCAGTGCCACTCAAGATATTGCGATCGATGCCTATCGTACCGATGTTTTAGAAACTCAGGAGGTGGGAGCAGGGATTGGGATTTGGGTATTGGGCTATCGGCTTGCCCTTCTATTTGCGGGATTTGTCGGTTTTAATTTGGCAAGTAGATTAGGTTGGGCTTGGGTATATGTATTACTAGCTATTGTGATGAGCCTTGGACTAATTGCCACTATCTATGCGCCTGAACCGCCCGAACTAGAAGCCCGTCCGATCACCTTAGATGAAGCAGTAGTTAAACCCTTTCAGGAATTCTTCCAGCGCTTAGGTGTGACCAAAGTATTACTAATCCTTGTATTTACAATCTTCTATCGATTTAGCGATGCGATGGTTGGCAAAATGGCAGTTCCATTTTTAAAAACTTTGTTTGATGATGGCACGATTGGCACTGTGCGTCAGGGAATTGGATTAGTCGCCACGATTGTCGGAACTTTAGCGGGGGGCGCAATCTTAAGCAAAATTGGGGTCAATCGATCGCTATGGGTATTTGGATTTTTGCAAGCGATTAGCAATATTGGTTATTATGCTATTTCCGTAGTTGGCAAAAATGATTATGTTTTGCTTGCCGCCATTAATGTCGAGAACTTTTGTGGAGGACTAGGAACCGCAGGCTTTTTAGGTTTTTTAATGGTGTTGTGCAATCCCAGATTTTCCGCAACTCAGTTTGCCTTACTATCAAGTTTGTTTGCTGTCGGGCGCGATCTCCTAGCTTCGCCATTTTCTGGAGAGTCCGCCCAATTCATTCAGCGCAATATACCCTCGTGGGATGCCATCAACCAAGTCGTATGGTTTGCTGGCAGTGATGGCAAAGGTTGGGCTCTATTCTTCCTATTGACGCTGGTATTAGCAATTCCGGGGATGATGTTCTTACCATTCTTCGCCCCTTGGAATGGAGAATTTAAGAAAGTAGATTCTTTACCGATGGATTAGATAGGTAAATTTCACCCGATCGCGTGAGGTAAGAGTAGAATGCGTTCGAGTAATCTACTTAGCAATGAAGCCTTAAACTGACTGCACCCAGCGCACCAAACGCTGGGTTTTTATTTGCTTAAAATTAAAGGGGGGAGCAAAGCGCCCCCCTTTAATTTATGATTGCCACAATAAAAAAGAGTAAATCGACAAAAATCGTCCCTAGAAGAGCACCACCAAAAGCCCAATAGCCAATCTGCGGCGATCTCATGGCACGATTACCAGTCACTAAAAGCAATGCGGCAAGAATACAAGCCCAAGTCATCCCCCAAGGAGTTTCCACAAGAGCTAAAGCATTTTTTAAAATTGGCTGAGCGAGACTCAAGTCTGACTCCACCTGCATCAATGCTTGCCAATGGGGGAAAAGATGGGTGATGTAGAAGTAAAGATCGGTAATCGCAGTTCCCAAAAGAGAGCCGATATAAAACCAACCACCAACGCGGTAAGCATCTTGTCGAGTTGCCCAAATTGCCCAAGGTAATGCTAAAGCTTCAACAGGTACATGATAGGCGGGTTCCCAACGTAGCCACCCCCAATAGAGGGAGCCACATAACCAAGTGAGGCTAAAACCCCAGACTAGGCTACCCCATGTTTTGGTTTTGGGTTTTTCTCGGAGATGCTTAGCGATCGCTAGCCAACCAACGCTACAAATCAAGCTCAACCAAGGTGCATAGCGCACGAGGGGGGCTTCAAAAAATACGGGAACAGATACTAAAAAAAGAGAAGCAAACCAAATGCGCCACTGCTGTAACAGTGAGACGGCAGCTAGCACATATTGTGATAAATATTGGGGAAACGCAGACGGGATATTGACAGTAGGTGGTAGAACCTGAACTGTTGCCCGTGCTAAGGAGCGCTCCTCAAGTTCAACCTTGTCAGGAAATAAAAACAATGGATGCTAAAAAGTTATGTTAATTATTATTACTTAATATACTACAGTGCTTTGCGCTTACTTAAAACTCAGAAATATTTTTGAAAGTGTTGCTTCGCAACACTTTCAAAAATATTTCTGTACTAGTAAAAACATCAGTAGGCTATATTGGCATAAGTAAAAGTGGTACACCTTCAAAAAGTCTTTTGGGGCAAGCATTATGGTGTTCTCATATCCAGCTATTTTCACTTGGATCAGCCTATTAGGAGTATTTTGGATAACCATTTGCTGGTGGAGATACTCCACTGGTTTAGGGAGAATGCCCCTCCTCGCTCTAATTGCAATTTCATTAATACTTCTTGTCTATGTTCCCCAGCTTTTTGTTCACAAACTGCGAGTAGACGATCAACAGATGTACTGGAAGGATGGATACTGGTGGAAGCCAAATTCCCAGACTCTTAAGTTCGATGAAGTCGCTTCCGTCTGCACTACAACTCAATCAAGTGGTCGGAGTAAGAAAATAATCTGGCGAATCACATACAAAACTAAGGGCGGGAGAGACATTTTACTCTCTGAGCTATTAAGCCTAAATGCTTCTCAAATAGAAACTCTTATGCGGGAACGAGGTATCGTACTTCGTCCGTGCCAGACTTCGAAGCCTTGCTTACCATTTGATTGATGGGCGTAAACGAGGTATCGTATTTTGTCCGTGCCAGAGATGCAGCTTGTTCTAGTGAATGTAAGCCTTTTCTAGCCTAGCGTTGCAATGGACTCACTGTATGAACTGATAAACTGTTTCGTTAGGTCATACTCGCTCTCAAATGGATTACACCCAGCTTTCTCTCATCTCGTTCGCCATCGCATTGGTCGCATTCCTTTACTCGTCCGTTGGTCATGGTGGTGCGTCGGGATACATCGCCGTGATGGCACTGTGCGGATTCGCCTCCGAACTCATCAAGCCGACTGCACTCGTCCTTAACATCTTGGTCGCATCTATTGGCACGTTTCAGTTTTGGCGGGCGGGATATTTCTCTTGGAATCTGTTTTGGCCGTTCGCGTTGCTCTCTGTGCCTGCGGCGTTTGTCGGCGGCTTTATGCACCTGCCTCCATCCATCTTCAAGCCGATGATCGGGTTTGTTCTGCTTTTCTCGGCTGTCCGCCTGTTCTTTCGCAGCAGCGACCCGCTTGAGGTTTCACCGCCGACCAAGCTGATATCGTTTGGAGTGGGAACGGGCATCGGGTTATTATCAGGGCTTACAGGCACTGGTGGTGGGATTTTTCTCACGCCGCTCTTGCTATTCCGTCGGTGGGCACACACGCGATCGGCTGCGGCAGTTTCAGCATTGTTCATCCTTGTGAATTCGGTTGCTGGGCTAGTCGGTTATTTTAGTAGTGGTCAGTCCATCCCTTCGTTTGCGTGGGTGTTGGCGTTACCTGCGATTGTGGGTGGCATGTTCGGTTCGCAATTAGGTAGCCACTGTTTTCCAGTTCGCACCGTCTCGATGCTTTTGTCATTAGTTCTCATCCTCGCAGGCTCAAAGTTGATTTTCACCAGATGACCATTAGGACTTACGCAAACCGAACGAATTTCTTAGGATTGAGGTAGATGTGGTGCGGGCTTCGCCCGCACCACATCTACCCAATGCGTAAGTCCTAACCATGTGTTCTAATTTGCTCATTTCTTCTAACTCATTAATGGGCATTAAAGTAGACTGGGTATCTCCTCTCTGAATTAGCGATCATAGTTCTATGATTTCTTCCATATTGTCTTTTATTAGCTTTTCGCGGTTAGAGACTTGCGACTAATTAAAGTACCTACTGCTTCGACTTCGCTCAGCCAACGTTGGCTGAGCGAAGTCGAAGCTATACAAACTCGGTGGGATCTTTTTTCTTGTCAAGTCCCTTAGCTTTAATTTATTGGGTAGTCATGCAATGTAACTGTGTTGCGGGCGCGAAGCACCCGCAACACAGTTACTAAAAAAGTTACTTTGCAGCATTACAATTTTTTGTATGACTAAATATTTTAGGACTTACGAAAATTGCTTATCTTAGAGGCAATTCATGATTGCATCTAAGATAAGATGAGGGCTTAAAGTCTTATTGCGTAAGTCCTATATTTATCAGAGCTAAAGACTAATCGCTAAAAGCTACTAACTATCCCACGCTATTCTCTAACTTCAAAGCCAAAAGCTTATCTGCCTCCACCGCAAACTCCATCGGTAAAGCATTAAACACTTCCTTACAGAAGCCGCTAATAATCATCGAGACGGCATCTTCTACAGCAATGCCGCGTTGTTGGAAATAGAAGAGTTGCTCTTCGCCAATCTTAGAAGTGGAGGCTTCATGCTCAACTCTGGCAGTATTATTTTGGACTTGGATGTAGGGGAAGGTATTCGCCTGTGAGCAGTCACCAATTAGCATTGAGTCGCATTGAGAATAGTTTCTCGCACCTTCCGCCTTTGGTGAAATCTTTACTAAGCCGCGATAGCTATTTTGGGAACCTCCTGCGGAAATGCCCTTAGAAACGATTTTACTGCGGGTATTTTTGCCGATATGCACCATTTTGGAGCCTGTATCTGCCTGTTGCTTATTGTTAGTAAGTGCTACCGAGTAAAACTCACCAACGGAATTTTCACCGACTAAGACACAGCTAGGATATTTCCAAGTGATTGCTGAGCCAGTTTCTACTTGAGTCCAAGAGATTTTAGAGTTCTTGCCCTTGCACAAACCACGCTTAGTTACGAAATTATAAATGCCGCCTTTGCCATTCTTATCGCCAGCGTACCAGTTTTGGACAGTGGAATATTTTACCTCTGCATCATCAAGGGCTACGATTTCTACTACGGCAGCATGCAGTTGATTTGTATCAAACATTGGCGCGGTGCAACCTTCGAGATAGCTCACATAGCTGCCTTCTTCTGCAACGATTAGGGTACGCTCAAACTGTCCCGATTCACCATTATTAATGCGGAAATAGGTGGATAGATCCATTGGACATTTAACGCCTTTGGGGATATAAACGAATGAACCATCGCTGAATACGGCGGAATTGAGGGCTGAGAAGTAGTTGTCAGTAATTGGAACGACACTGGCTAAATATCTTTTGATAAGTTCAGGGTATTCATGCATCGCTTCGGAAATCGAGCAGAAAATTACGCCGACTTTGGCTAAATCTTTTTTAAAGGTAGTCGCCACGGAAACGCTGTCAAAAATTGCGTCAACGGCAACGTTAGCGAGACGCTTTTGCTCAGATAGGGAAATACCTAATTTCTCAAAGGTATCGAGCAGTTCGGGATCGACCTCATCGAGGCTTGCCTTTTTCTTAGACTGCTTAGGAGCGGAATAGTAGACGATATCTTGATAGTCGATCGCTGGATAATCCACATGTGCCCAAGTTGGTTCTTGCATTTTTAACCATTGGCGATACGCTTTGAGGCGAAATTCGAGCATAAATTCTGGCTCATTTTTCTTAGCCGAAATCATGCGGACAACATCTTCGCTAAGCCCGCGAGGAATTGTGTCTGACTCAATAGACGTAACAAATCCGTATTTGTATGGTTGGTTGACAAGTGCTTGAACCGTTGCAGTCATGTCAGTTAAGGCTCCTGATAGTTGATAGGTAAACTTAATGCTTTACATGCGCTTTACGCTTATTTAAAGCCCAGACATATTTTTTGAAAGTGGCAATTCGCAATACTTTCAAAAATATTTTTGTACTAATCAGCAAAGCTTCTATAAGTTATAGTGCTTCACATTAATCACATTAAATTTACAAAATTAAAACAACTTGCTTGTTTCTTTACTCATTGTACGGTACATTAACAACATACAAGTTGTCAAAGTCTATTTTTTTATAACTTTACAACTCCAGCTAAGGTGTCTCATCATGCAAAGTATGATGAGCAGACGCTCGAATTGCCATCAGGAGCTTATTTCATGAAAACTCCCATCGGTGTTGCTGAGATTACGCCAGATTTAACGCTAGATCCTCAAGATAAGCAGTTAGACAAGAGCGCAGAAAAAAGTGATGCTAAGTCTGAATCAAAACATGACACTAAGCAAGATATTTTGCAACATTTGCTCAAGCGTGGCGAAGTGACCGCCCAAGATTTAGCAGATCGACTAGATATTAGTCCTCAAGCGATTCGCAAACATTTAAAGGATTTAGAAACTGAGGGACTGATCTATCACACGACCGAGCAGGTGGGCATGGGTAGACCGCAGTTTGTGTATGCTTTGACAGTGGCAGGACGTGATCGCTTTCCCGATAGCTATAACCAGTTTGCCATCAATTTCTTGGATACGCTGATTGATACATTAGGTAAAGAACAAGTGTCTGAGGTGTTGCAAAAGCAATGGCAACGCAAAGCCCAAAATTATAGGTCACAACTGGGAGGAGGTTCGCTCAAGCAAAGAATAGAGAAATTAGCTGAAATTCGCCGTTCTGAAGGCTATGTAACGGAGTGGTTTCCCGTAGAAGGGAAAAAACAAAGTTTTATTTTTACGGAATATAATTGTGCGATCGCCCATGTGGCGGAATCCTTTCCTAATGTGTGTGGGCATGAATTAGAAATGTTTGCAACGGTACTAGATTGTCCAGTAGAGAGAACTCACTGGATGGTTAATGGTGAGCATCGGTGTGGATATTTGATCAAAGATATGGCTGATAGAGATGTATAGAGAAATTTGGAGTACGGATTTGCCACACTCCCAAAAATATGGCACTTTCACAGCCTTTTGTTAACATAGATAATAGTTTTAAATAATTACCTAACTTCAAAAATATGGCTCTAACTTTAACCACTGAAAATGTAGAAAATGTTCTCGACGAATTGCGTCCCTATCTTATGTCCGATGGTGGCAATGTAGAATTAGTAGAAATTGAAGGTCCCATTGTGAGATTACGGTTGCAAGGTGCTTGCGGTTCTTGCCCTAGTTCGGCAATGACTTTGAGAATGGGAATTGAGCGCAAGTTGAAGGAAGAAATTCCTGATATTAGCGAAATCGAACAGGTTTTTTAAGTCTCTATATGATTTAACCAAGAGTGCCGCAATGCGGCACTCTTGGTTAAATCATAGGTAGCGCTAAATAGGTAGGGATAGGCATCGCGAAGCGTTACCCATCCCTACCAAAATAAATCCTTTCCTTTTTAGGACTACCAAATCATAATGTCTAATTTACTGATGTTACGTGGAACAAATATCACCCTCACCCCCCTGCCCCCTCTCCCTTAATGGGAGAGGGGGAGCTAGACTAATTTCTTGTTCCCCTCTCCCTTAATGGGAGAGGGGCTAGGGGTGAGGGTCTTAGAAACTTCCACGTAACATCAGTAATTTAAAGAAATTTTTTGAATTTGAGAAAATAGATCTTGCATTCTGTTAAATAAATTGATCGCTTCATCCAATTGCTGCTTACGTCCAATTTGTTCTAGCTTATAAGCGATTTCCGCAATTGAGGAGATACCTATGTTACTGGAGGAACCTTTAATGAAATGAGCAATTTTTTCTAGTTCTTGAAAATCACTATCAGCGATCGCATTTTCCAGTTTTATTAATTTCTCAGATATTGATTCGCAAAAAGTTTCGAGTATTTCTATCTTAAATTCTTCACTACCTTCAGAGATACTATCAATGCATGTCCAGTCGATTAACGGCAAAGATACAGGTATAGTCTCTGGAATTTCTACGCTAGCAAGCATGTAATCACTCTCTGTACTATTGTTATCGCGATGAGCTAGGATAGTATTTTCGGGTGAAGGGATGATGACATTCTGACCAAAAATCTTAATCTCCCACTCTACAAGTTTTTGGGCAAGATCGTCTTTGCGGATCGGTTTGCTGAGATAGTCGTCCATCCCACAGGCAAAGCAACGTTCTCGATCCTCTTTCATCGCATTGGCAGTCATAGCAATAATCACAGTCATAGATTTATCTGAATTGAGATTACGAATAGCAATTGTTGTCTCATATCCATCTAGCTCTGGCATTTGGCAATCCATTAGAATAATATCGTAGTGAATCTGCTCTAATAAATCTAGAACTTCTTTCCCATTTCCCACGACATCCGCTTCATATCCAATACTATGTAATTGATGCAAGGCAACCTTTTGATTGATCTGACTATCTTCAGCAATGAGAATCCTTAACTTAGACATCTTGATTGCTTGATGGTCATTATTAGGATATAGATCTGTGGTTGAACTAATGATGGGATCGCAGACTAAATTATTCTGGGATGCTGCAACTACTTTGGTTAAAGCATCAAGTAAGCGAGATTGTTTGACAGGTTTAACCAAATAGTCAGAAAATCCAATTCCTTTGATGTAATTTAAGCCAACTTTCTGATTGATTGATGTCAGCATGATCAACTTGAGGTAATTGAGAATGGGATCAGCTTTAATTTGTGATCCTAACATTTCGCCATCGATTTCAGGCATTCGCATATCAAGAATAGCTAGATGATAGCGATCACCTTCAGCAATTGCCGCATGTAGGACGGGGATAGCATCTACTGCATTTTGGACTGCATCAACCCGCATCTGCCAAGATGTAAGTTGATAGGTCAAGATTTTGCAGTTGGTTTCATTATCATCGACTACTAGCACCCGAATATCCTTGAGATTGGTTTCACGGCGAGTTTTTAGTTCCACAATTTCACTAGAGGTTTGTTTGGTAAATGTAACTACAAACCAAAATTGAGAACCTTTACCTTCTTCACTATCAATCCCAATCTCACCATCCATCAAATCCACAATTTGCTTACAAATTGCTAATCCTAAGCCTGTACCTCCATATTTGCGTGTTGTCGAAGCATCAACCTGAGTGAATGGCTGAAAGAGTTTCTTTTGGGCTGAAGTGCTGATGCCAATACCTGAATCAATAACTCGAAACTCAATTTTGGCATCTATATCTGTCTCATCGATTAGGGAAACTTTAATAATCACTTCCCCTTTAGTTGTGAATTTAATTGCATTACTTACTAAATTCATTAATACCTGTCTTAGTCTTGTAACATCGCCACATAGATAATGAGGTACATTTTGATGAATCAGAGCCGCAAGTCCTAAGCCCTTCGCTTGAGCTAATGTAGCTAAGAGATCTGTAACTTCCTCAACGCAAGTATTCAGGTCAAAATTAATTTTCTCTAATTCCATTTCATTAGCTTCAAGTTTAGAGAAGTCAAGGATTTCATTGATCAAACCTAATAAATTTTCACCACTGACTCTAATCGTATCTACAAAATCTTTTTGTAAAGGAGAAAGATCAGTATCTGCAAGTAAACTGGTCATTCCTAAAACTGCATTCATCGGAGTACGGATTTCATGACTCATGGTGGCTAAAAAGGCACTTTTCATCTTTGTAGCAGTTTCAGACTCATTGCGAGCAACTTGTAAATCAATATTTTGTTGAAAAAGTTGTTCACGGCGTTTAGTTTCTTGTTCCAAGAGAGATGCTTGATAGATAGCAACACCAACTTGATCGGCTAGTTCCTTTAAAAATACGACTTCAAAATTCCGCCAATGACGGGTATTACTGCATTGATGCACGATTAATAGTCCCCAGAGTTGATCACTTTCTAGAATGGGAACTACTAAGTTTGCCTTTACTTGAAATTGTGACATCAATTCCTTATAGCAATCAGGCATATTTGAGTTAGGAATATCATCATTGATCACCTTGTTCCCATCTCGATATTTTTGCCATAGTCCCTCACGAAAACATTGATCTTGAATATCCATACTCATAGATGAGATCCAAGGTGATTCCACGGATTCGGCGATAACTTTTCCTTCCCAAGCACCATTAAACTGATAGGAAACTACGCGATCAGCTTTTAGAAATTTCCTGACTTCATAGACTGTTGTATTTAATATTTCATTAATATCTAATGATTTACGAATGCGTAAGGTAATTTGTGATAAGATTAGTGATCGCCAATTTTGCATTCTAACTTCTTCTTCAACCTGTTTGCGCTCAGTGATATCTAAACCTGTGCCGATAATAAAATCAGTTTTATGATCTGGGCTTAGTAAAATTGTTGTTGACCATGAAATTAATCTCGGTTCTCCAGATTTGGATTTCCAATATTGTTCATAGGTACTAGCAGAATTTTTATAAGTAGATTGAGTAATTGTGTTACGCACTAATTCTATATCTTCAGGCAACAGGAAAATCTTGTAGAAGCTTTGATTGCGGACTTCTTCGTAGTGATATCCTGTAACTCGCTCAAATTCACGGTTAAAGCGAATAATTTTGCCATCAGGGTCTAAAACAATTACTAATGCTCCTACGGTATCAAGTACAGCAATTGTAAAATCTCTTTCTTTCGCAAGATCAACTTCTAAGCGACGACGGGCAATAATTTCATAATAAACTGAGTAAAATAGAATACCTAGTATAATTAGAGTAGATAGTAGTGCAATCAATGAAATACTTGTAGCACTAATACTCGAATTCTGCTGTTTCTGTAACCAATTTTCCAGATTAATCTTCTCAAGATTAATTAAGTTATCCAACTGAATATCAGCAAGATATAAATCTTTTTGATTGATTTTGTCAAATATTTGCTTTTGCGTTACCTTAATGCTAGCAGTTTGATGCAAAAGTATAACTTCTTCAGAACTAACTAATTCTCTTTGAATATATTTTGTTAGTAAACTAATTATTCTTTTCTGTCGTTCAATATTTGGTGAGCTATATGATTTATGTATATTTTCTTTAATAAAAGATAACTCTCGTAGTGATTTTAAATCTTGCTCTAACTGAAGAGTTAATTTCTGATACTTTACTAAACTATCTTGATTGTCTGAGATTAAATAATGCATTAATGCAACTCTCAATTCACGCAGATGATCGAGAGGTCGATTAATTGTCTCCAATGATTCTTGTTGCTGTAAAAAAGCATTGCTTGTTTCTTGTAATTTGCTAAAACTAACATAGGAAATGATTCCCATACCTATGATCATTGATGCAGCGATCGCTAAACCAAAAGCAATTTTTTTAATAAACTTGCCTTTAGGATAGTGTGCTTTAATCGATGATATTAACGTGTTATTAACTTCCTTGAAGCTACGTCGAGTTTCGATGAGATAGCTAATTTGGTTACTGAGAGCTTTGAGTGCTGCAATTTGCTCTGTTCTTAATTCTCTAGGTTTGTTGTCAATTACACATAAAGTTCCTAGGGGATAACCTTCAGATGTTTTAATGGGAACACCAGCATAAAAACGAATATTGGGTGGACAAGTAACTAAAGGGCTATCCGCAAAGCGTTCATCCTGTAGGGTATCTGAAACAATAAAGACTCCATCTTGGAGAATTGCATGGGCACAAAAAGCTAACTGTCTGGGTGTTTCGGTGGTCGTTATGCCAACCTTGGATTTAAACCATTGGCGATCGCTATCAATCAAGCTGACCAGTGCAATAGGTGTTTGGCAAATGTGAGCTGCTAATTGCGTAATATCGTCAAAGTTTTGCTCAGCCTCAGTATCCAAAATATTACATTGATGTAGAGCAGCGATTCTCTCCAGTTCATTAAGTGGCTTTTGTGCAGGAATCATTTGAGTTTCAATTTAAATTGTTTGGACAAGGGGTTCCCAAGAAAAATGCTCTTAACTAATTCCAGTCTATTAAATTTTATGATCTTTATATTTAGGGCTTACGCATTGAGTAAATATGATGCGGTCAAAGTCTTAGCCACATTCATTCAAAACCCAGTAAACTCTTTAGCATTGCATAAGCCATATACTTAATATTTATAGGACTTACGCAAACTGAACGAATTTATTAGGCTTGAGGTAGATGTGGTGCGGGGGAAGCCCACACCACATCTACCCAATACGTAAGTCCTAATTTACTTAACTCATCTATTTCTATATATATCAGCAATTTATAGATGGGATGTGGATAGCTTCAGTTTCTTACAGCCATCAGTTTATGGGATTTGAGCAAGGCTGAAGCCAATGATGTCAATAACTGATTTAGGACTGCTGTATCTAATATAGCAATCCTCATGACTATTCAGAAATAAAAATCGTAAAAGTGCTTTAGGGACTTGCGATTAATTAAAGTATCTACGGCTTCGACTTCGCTCTGCCAAATTTGGCAGAGCGAAGTCGAAGCCATATAAACTTGGTGGTACCTTTTTTCTCGTCAAGTCCCTAAGTCTTAATGGTCTAGGGTATGCTAAAAAATACATTTTTTTAGATTTAGGCAATGCTAACAAATTTACTGGGTTTTGAATGAATGTAGCGCAGGCAAAGCCTGCGCCACATTCATTCGATGCGTTACTTAGTTCTAGCGCTGATATTTCTGGGGCTAAATTTAAAGAAGTATTGCGATTGCTCTTTCAAGCGGTATTCCTTCACAGTACAATGGCAATCTCTATCTCTATGTTGTAAGCATATACACTCTCTTGATTTCACTCGAATCCGTTACCAAAATTTACCATCAACCCTTGTTGTCTCTGATATTTGAGGCGCAATCTGTACATCGCCAGCATCATCAAATTGATACTGTGCAAATGTGTACCTTGTCCAATATTAAATCGGGACGTTGTCCTGAAGATTGCAAGTATTGCCCTCAGAGTGCGCGTTATCCTACGGGTGTAGAGAATTATCCTTTGTTACCACTAGAGAAAGTTATCACCCAAGCTCAAGAAGCGAAACAGCATGGTGCAACTCGTTTTTGTATGGGAGCAGCATGGCGTAATGCTCCCGATGGGGAGGAGTTTGATCGAGTGTTGCAGATGGTAGAGGCGGTAGCTGGTATGGGAATGGAAGCTTGTGTCACTATGGGTATGTTACGTCCTGATCAAGCTCAACGCTTAGCCCAAGCGGGTTTAACTGCTTACAATCATAATCTGGATACATCCGAAAGCTTCTATCCCGAAATTATTACGACCCGCACCTATCGCGATCGCCTCGAAACCATTCAGCATGTTTCTGCCGCAGGGATTCAAGTGTGTTGTGGGGGCATCGTCGGCATGGGCGAAACTGACAGCGATCGCATTGAGCTTTTGCACACCTTGGCAAATCTCACCCCACAACCTGAATCAGTTCCTATTAATGCCCTTTCCCCTGTCAAGGGAACTCCCTTTGGTGATCTCGCACCCATCGACCCTTTAGTGTTAGTGCGAATGGTGGCAACGGCAAGAATTCTGATGCCTAAGGCAATTGTGCGACTCTCCGCAGGACGCGATCGCCTTAGTGTTTCTGACCAAGCTCTATGTTTCCTTGCAGGGGCAAATTCAATCTTTTCTAGTGAGAAGTTGTTGACTACTGCTAATCCAGATTGGCAAGATGATGCAGAAATGTTTAATCAGTTAGGGATTGCTGCTAAAGAGTTAAGTAGATAAGTTAAATAAAAACTACAGTTTCGACTTCGCTCAGCAACCTTACACCGATTGCTGAGCGAAGCCGAAGTTCATCTGCTACTTCTGCCATAAGGTTCTTTAATTTAATCTGAATTATTTAAAAGTTTTAAGATCTCATGTTAAGTAGCTCAACTTAATTAAAACCCAAACCGAGAGTTTGTTCCGCCCGCTACGCGGGCGGAACAAACTTCTCGGTTTTTAGTTTACTTATGTCTAGCTACTTACGCAGATAGAAAAGAGAGAGATTTGAATAAGATAAGATAGGCTAAGAAAGTATACTGGATAGAGATTAGAGAATAGTTGCTTCGTCAAAAAGCAAGTAAGAGAGGCAAAAAGGATAAAGATATGAAAAAGAATATGTTAGACCTTTATAGCGACTACCTAATCAGTTCTTTCGGGGGCAACTACAGCTACAGGACTAGCACGATTATTGCAAGGGAACATAAATCATGACGAAGTAACTGATGTTACGTAGAAGGCAAAAGGAGTAAAGTAAAGATAGGACCAGAAATGGGTAAACAGGCATAGACAGAAAATTCTTAGACCTATACTCAGATTACCTAATCAGTAGTTTTGATAAAGTTAGGACTTACGCAAACCGAATGAATTTATTAGGTTTTGGGTAGATGTGGTGCGGGCTTTGCCCGCACCACATCTACCCAATGCGTAAGTCCTATTTTTATAAACCAAAATCAATCGACTGGCATCTTGTATTTAGATTGCAGTAATCTAGACCTAAACGCACCTGATATCAACACAATCTATCAAAAACGATGGAAAAACGATGGAAAAACGATGGAAAGTTGAAGAGTTTCACAAGTTTTTGAAATCTAATCTCGCTCTTGCTAAGTCTCCCACTGGGATTCCTCATACTCAGAAAAATCACATCTTTGCTTGCTTTTTTGCTTTTGTTAAGTTGGAACGTCTCCACCTTAAAACTAAACTTAATCACTTTGTTCTCAAGTCTAAACTATACTTCAAAGCCATTAGGGCTAGTTTCTCTCTTCTTCAAAAACTGGCTCTTCCTTCCACGTAACATCAGTTAATTTAGTTAAGTAATTTCTACTACAAGTTAAAGAAACTGCTAATAGAATTCAAATATAACGGCTCATTAGTGGCTGCATTATTGTTATGTCCACCATTGGGAATAAAAACAATTTGTTTTCTAGTTGGTGTTGCGTCGTATAAGCGCCGACTCATCATCGGGGGAACCAACTCATCAGCAGTACCGTGAATATAGAGGACAGGTACAGCAAGCGATCGCACCTTAGAGATCGAATCAAAACGCTGATGAATCAACAAATCAATAGGAAAAATGCGATATTTAAGGTCAAGCTGCGCCATGTCGCTCATTGAAGTAAACGAAGCATCGACAATAATCCCTAGAGCGTTGGGATACTTCAGTGCCAAATCGATCGCGATCGCCCCACCTAGGGAATGCCCATAAATCATGATTTGATTTGCTTTGTAACCCTTTTCGATGAGGTAGTCCCATGCTGTTTGGGCATCGGCATAAACTGATGACTCAGAAGGGAAATCACCCTCACTTCTGCCATAGCCACGGTAATCAATTACTAAGACCGAAAATCCCATTCGCATGAGGCGATTGGCATGCTTGGCATTAGCACTAATATTTTTACCCTTACCATGCAGATACAAGATCACTTTATGATCGCCAAGATTACTACTCTGAAAATGTTTGGCATTGGGTAGCCACCAGCCATGAATATTTTCACTTGAGCCATCTGCCTTTTTAACGGGAATTAAGACATCCTCATATTTTGCATTAAACTTAGCTGGTGTGGTCGTCAGTTCTTTTTCGGGAGAAAATACTAACCTTGTTTGTCCAAACCATAGTCCTGCACAAACTGAACCATAAAAACTAGCGATCACAATGCCTGTGATTGCAGCGGGACGCAACCACTTCTTTGGCGATTCGGATTGAGTTTGCTGATTTTTTGCTGATTCCAAAGATGATTCAGTCATGAGATTAGTTTCTGGATTTGCCTATGAAACATTTGTGGTTAATGTACCTATAGTACTGGTTAGCCTAAATAATCTGGATTAATCAAAAATATTGCATATTTGTGCCATTGCTGTAATATAGTAAAGCACTTAACTGAAAAGCTAAATTGCAGTTGCGGTCATGGTGGAATGGTAGACACGCCATCTTGAGGTGGTGGTGGCGAAAGCTGTGAGAGTTCGAGTCTCTCTGACCGCATAATAAAAATAATAAAAAATAAAAAAAGAGCACTCAGTGCTCTTTTTTTATTGCTCGTGTAGTAGCCTTAAGTTTAAGTTTACTCAGTCCTTTAACCTCATGTCTCGCCAAGTCAACTGTCAAGAAGAATGCACCAATGGCTGTATCCTCGGAGATCAATGCCCAAATTTAGAGTATCTAGCCAAAGCCCGTAAGTTGTTAGCAGAAACCTCCATTGATAAGTTGATCGAAATTTCTGATTCGCGATTTTTGCCACCAGATGCCCCTACTGCTAAATAAGAAAAGCCGCGCAAAGCGCGGCTTTTCTTATTTGAGCTTTGCCTTGGCTTGTTGCCAGAGATTGTCCAACTCCTCGGTAGTAAAGCTATCGATGGGGCGATCGCTTAATGCCTCAATCGTCTCTAAGCGCTGAATAAACTTACGATTTGTGGACTGCAACGCCTCCGAAGGATCAAGGTCATACCAACGCGCCACATTGATCAGCGTAAATAATAAATCGCCTAACTCCGCCTGTTGATTTGCCTTTGATTCATGTTCTAGGGCATGGCGCAACTCATCTAACTCCTCATGAAATTTTGCCCATACCCCATCAGCATTGTCCCACTCAAAGCCATTCGCCGCCGCTTTCTGAGAAATTTTCATGCCAGCTGTTAAGGGTGGTAATGATCGCGCATAGCGTTTGAGCTTATAACTCAGCTTTTGGGTTGCAGCCAAGTCTTCACCTTTTTCCTCAGCCTTGATTTTTTCCCAGTTTTGATAAATTTCCTCTATATTTTCGGTTTTGACATCTCCAAAAACATGGGGATGGCGACGGATTAGCTTTTGAGCAATCCCTTCGGCAACTTCGGCAATGCTAAAGTCTCGTGATTCACTGGCGATTTGCGACTGCAAGACCACCTGTAGCAATAAGTCTCCTAGTTCCTCCGTGATCGCCTTTTTGTCACCGCCCTGAATCGCATCCACGACTTCATAGGCTTCTTCAATGATATAGGGAATCAAGCTTTCAGGAGTTTGCTCCAAATCCCAAGGACAGCCACCATCAGGCGATCGCAACTTTGCCACCACATCAATCAAATGTTGCAGCGCGACCAATTTAGCCGAAGAGTCAAAATTCATAGGATTTGTAAGAATTGTTTAATGTTAAGAAAAGTAACAAAATGCTATATTGTTTACTATAAAAATAAATGTCTTTACGAAAATATATATAGCGCTATTAATGCTGCTAGACATATACCCACATGAGTAATACCTCCAACCCAGATCCTGAAATGCTTAGACAGCTTCTAGAACCTTTACTAGAAGACTTTACATATTGGTTTGATCGTGCTCAGAAATTGCTTGCTAGTGAACGCATCACTTTCTTGACAGAGGTAGAACAGCAAAACCTATTGGCACAAGTTGAAAATGCTCTTAAGGAGGTCAGTGCCGCGACCTCTTTGTTTCGAGCTACAGGACATCAGATTGGGGTAGATATGGCAGCAATGAAGCCTTGGCATAAACTACTTATGGATTGCCAGAGCGTAGGGATGCGTTACTATCGTAATCAGTCAAATTAAAATTTTTACTTCTGATCTGCTAGCCTCATGCAGCGATCTCTTATAAAAAACTTTGTTCACAAAAGCTTGGGGACGTAAAGATTTTAATCATCATTAGTTCTTGTTTAAGATCTACCAAATCCTCAAAAATTTAGACCCACTCACTCATTTTATATACTTATTTAGGAAAGCAGACATGGTACAAATCATCTACATACTCGCTTTTACTATCCTCTCTATTTTTGCGATCAGCAATCTTATCCGTAGCATGATATCGCTTTCTCAAAATGATTCACGAAGCTATCAAGACAATCGCCGCCGTGTATCGCCTCAATTTACCCATCCTGAATTGTGGGATAAAGATGGTAAGTATATTGATGAGCCGTTAATGGTAATTAAATCAATTAATGTTGATGATGCGCGTTCACGACTTGATGCTCTCTACAATTCTTCTCCTAATGGTGAGAAATCATAGATTTGTACAAAATTTATTAAAAATTAAGCCTCATTAAAAAATATGAGGCTTAATTTATATTGTGTATCGTATTGAGGCGTAAATGACCCATAGTTTGTTCGTTTGTACTACCTGTGCGAGCAATTGGCTAGATGGCCAAAAGATAGGTATAAGTGGTGGCGAGATGCTACTTAAGGAAATTTCTCAGTTACATCATGACTGGGATAGGCGATCGCAGTTTACAATCCGTCCTGTTTCTTGCATGAGTGCTTGTAGTCATGCCTGTGTAGTTACTTTTGCCTCCGAGGGGAAATATTCCTATTTATTCGGCGACTTACCTATTGATAATGACAATATTCTCAAAACTGCCTCAGCGATTTTGTCCTGTGCAGAGTTATATAGCGATCGCGTTGATGGGATGCTGTCATGGAAAGAGCGTCCTGCTCCCCTCAAAAGTGGTGTAATAGCCCGTATTCCACCGTTATAGCTTTTACTTAATCAAATACTATCGAACTTACGTTTCCTTATGTGTATGGCTCCCTTTAGCCCAAATTGGAGAGTTGCACCGTTAAGCAATGCATCTAATGCTGATCTCTATACTAGGTCTTTAATTGCCTTACGGGAAATGTTAGTCATGTATAGCGTTACTAAAACTGTGGCAATTAAACCAATAATCCGAATCGCCCATTTTAATGTCGGGTCTGGAGATTGTGAATCACTGCCAATACGCCCCAACTCGCCAGCAAAAGAGCCAATATAAACATACATTACCGTTCCTGGAATCATGCCAATGGAAGCGATCGCATATTCCTTTAATCTCACACCAGTAATTCCAAAGGCGTAATTTAATAAATTAAAGGGAAAAGCAGGTGATAGGCGCGTTAATAGCACTATTTTAAAACCTGCATGGGTAACAGCGCGATCAATGGCAGCAAATTTCTCATTATCCTGAATCTTTTTACTAATCCAATCACGGGCTAAATATCGTCCAATCAAAAAGGCTATGATCGCCCCTAAGGTTGCACCGATAAAGACATAGAGCGAGCCCCAAATCACGCCAAACAATGTACCTGCGCCAAGAGTCAAAGCAGACCCAGGGATAAAGGCAATGGTAGCGAGAATATAAATCAAAATGAAGATAATTCCACCAACGTAGCCCAAACCTTCAATCCATTGCAAGATATTGAGAAATAGTCCTTGAGGATCAAAAGTGCTGATAGTTATGCTTGTTTGGGCAAATACAGGACTAGCAAAGATGGTATGAATTAATAAATTTACCAATAAAAAGGCGATCGCATTTAAACTCATCATCCAAAATCTGGATTTATCTTTGCCATTTAGAAGAAATTTAAGAAGATTTGGGAACTTCATTAGCAACTTTGGTGGTAGTTTCGAGATAGCTCATGGAAATAGGTAATGATTGGAGATACTAATCTCTATACACTGACTATCTTATGTTAGAGCAATTCTGTAGAACGTTCGGCAAGTGGCGATCGCTCCCCTTTGTTGAGGGTAATGTGCCCTGCTAACGGATCATTTTTAAATCGTTCCACAACATAAGTAAGCCCATTACTTGCTGCATCAATAAAAGGACTATCGATTTGTTCTGGATCGCCCGTCAAAACTACTTTAGTCCCTTCCCCAGCACGGGTGAGGATAGTTTTGACCTCATGAGGGGTTAGGTTTTGGGCTTCATCGACAATCAAGAATTGTTGGGGAATTGTCCGCCCCCGAATGTAGGTAAGCGGCTCAATCTGAAGTAGACCACGCTCAATTAAGTCCTCATGTCCGCGCCGTACATGAGGATGGAGGCTGCGTTTTTCCTTCGGATCTTTAGGAGACTGTGCGCCAAAAATTAAATCGAAGTTGTCATAAATCGGCTGCATCCATGGTGTGAGCTTTTCCTTGATGTCCCCTGGTAAGTAGCCGATGTCTTTCCCCATCGGAATGACAGGTCGTGAAATTAGTAGTCTAGTATAGCTACGCTCATCGGCGACTTTATGCAATCCCACTGCGATCGCTAATAGAGTTTTGCCAGTCCCCGCTTTACCAACGAGGGTAACAAGGGGAATTGCATCGTTCAATAAAAGATCAAGAGCAAATTTCTGTTCGCGATTACGAGCCTTAATTCCTAAAATCCCTGCGTTGGCGAGTTCATTAAGGGTAACCACTTTGCTGGAATCTTGGTGACAATCTTTAACGATCGCCAAAGCTGTATGGGAAGGATTGATTTCATCCACAAGCATAATCGCCTGATTAGGACAAAACTCACCATCAAGGGCAATCGCATCATGTTTAAAAAGCTGATCGATTTTGCTAGAGTTAACTGTTACTTCTGCAAGCCCTGTATAGAGTTCGGAAATATCCACCTTATTGGTTTCATAGTCCTCAGCCTCCAGCCCGAGGGCATCGGCTTTAATCCGCAAATTAGTATCCTTGCTGACCATCACCACACGACATTGACAATGTTTCTTCAATTCGAGTGCTACGGCTAAAATGGCGTTGTCATTGCGATCACCTTCAAGTTCAATGGGCAAAGTCTTCAAAGTTTCGCGATCGCACAAGGCAACCCTGAGCAGTCCCCCATTTTCTAAATCAATCCCCTTGATAATATTCCCTTGACTACGTAATTCATCGAGTTCACGAGAAACCTGTCGAGCGTTGCGTCCGATCATTTCAGGTTGTTTCTTAAAGCGATCAAGCTCTTCGATAATGGTCATTGGCAAGACTACTTCATTATCCTCAAAGCGCTTCATGGCAGTTGGGTCATACAACAGCACATTAGTATCAAGTACAAAAGTCTTTTTCATATCGTTAACTATAAAATATTGAGTTCTCGCAGTGAGTTCATCTCATTTCCAAAACAAAAGTCAGTTGAATTAAAGATTTTGAGATAGTGCTGCAAAGTAATTTTTTTAGTAATTGTGTTGCGGGCGCGAAGCGCCCGCAACACAATTACATTGCATGACTATCGATTTTGGAAATTGGTTTTGCCTTAGACAAAATTAATTTCGTTATAGATACAGCCTATTCAGGCTTTGAGTAGTACAGAAATATTTTGAAAAGTGTCGCGAAGTGCCACTTTTCAAAATATTTCTGGTTTTTGAGTAAGCGCAAAGCGCTGTATCTAAATCTTGACACTTGTGTAGTGATGATGACAATTATGTGTAGCGATTGCCACAATGCTTAACGCAACTAAATCTAATCCGCATTTTATGGCTGCGCCAAGTGCTGTATACAGTGCTTTTTAAGCAAGAGAGGTATATAGGTTTGTTTCGGCGGGGGAAACAAACCTATACTTCACTAGACTGGTATAGCGGTTTTCATTTTGCCTACGGCAAAATGAAAACTCAAAACTCTTAATGGGACTGATTTTTTGTTTTCAAATGAGTACACACTCATTTGAAAACCGCTATAAACGCTATATTTAAAAATTAAAGAAATCTGGAAATTTGAATTTGCGTCCAGAAGTTTTGCAGGCGATCGCTAATACTGGCTACTGGAAATCTTGATTGCTGTTTCCATTTATCTAGCAACAAATGCCCCATAGGTGTGAGTCGAAAACTATCAGTGATACCTTGTCCATCAACTTCACGACGTAAAACGCCGACTTGGATCAGCCAGAGTAAAGCATTCTCGGTAATAATTAAGTTGCTGGCACGAGTAAGGTATTGATTTTTGAGTCCTTCATTGCCAGCGATCGCCCGTAGGTTTACGCCTTGGCTTGCCATATCTGCAAACAATTTCATTGTAAATGGTGCACAGCGCAAAGCAATTTCGGCTCTTTGCAGGATATGTGCTTCATACTCCACAAAATTTTGATGATCACTTTGGGGTGATTGAGACAAGGTTTGGCTAGACATTACAGTTTTATCGCAAGCTTTAATTTTGTATTTTATTTTTTCATTATCAGCGAACTTCCCTTTTTTGTGACTCTGGCAATGTGTAGAAATTGAGATGCTTCAATTCTCAAAATGCTCCCTACTCAAGCAATCCATTAGGGTGAATCATTATTTAGAGTGATCGCATTATAGTAAGGTCAATAGCTAAAAACGCTAAAAGTCCAGCTAGAAATCTATTGCGATGATGTCTACTAACCATAAAACTCACTCTCCCATGAGCAATGCCTTTGCGAGGGGAATCGCATTAAAGAATATGTATGAACTGGGACGTAAAGATTTTGATTCCGAAGACTTTTCAGGACTGAAACTATCTTGCTGCAAGCTACCAGCAATTAATTTAACTAGTTCTGATCTCCGAGATGCTGATCTTGACCTGACTGATTTAAGTGGAGCTGATCTGAAAGGAGCAAATTTAGAGCGTTCAAGCCTAAATTTTAGCAATCTTAGTAATGCTGATTTGAGTAATGCAAATTTAAGGAGTGTAAATCTAGGAGGAGCAGATTTAAGTGGGGCGATTCTCAGGGGAGCGATTCTCAGAAATGCGAATTTACGGGGTGCAAATTTAAGTAATGCTCATTTAGAATTCGCGGATATGCAAGAGACTGACTTAACGGGAGCAAATTGTTTTTCTTGCAATTTTAGCTATACCAATCTCAAAAAATCAAATTTAACGGAAGCGAATCTGAATAATGCTAATTTGCGGAAAAGTGATTTGACTGATGCCGTGATCGATGGGACAAGTTTAAATAATGCCAATGTAGAAGGGGTTAATTTACTAGATATCCCTAAACTATTTTCGTAACCAAAAGACCCGTTATAGGATCTTTTGGTTGTTTACAAGGTTTGCTCGTTATTGGGACGAGGACGAACACGGCTGGGGGTAACATCTGGCTCAGGTAGAGGAGTGTATTGATTGCCAGTAAAATCTTTGCTGACCCTGAGCCTTTGGCTAGTGATCGTGATGCCTGACTCGCGTACTAACACGACCGAAATCCAGCGATCGCCTGATGTAAAAGGAGCCTGTCCAATCTTAAACAAGCCGCCTGCCCTCAAAGGCTTAAGATTAATCGTATTGTCATTTAGATAATTTTTTGCTTCGACGGGTTCTTCGATCGCTGCACCTAATAACAGATTCGTGCCGAGTGGCTCAGTGACGATCGCATCAAGGACATACTGACGACCGACACCAATCAATTCAGGAACCCTTAGTTTGACTATTGGCGGCGCTTCACCTGTACTCAGTGATGACTGCTCTGAGAGAACTTGCTGCGAAGTCACCTGCAATTGCCCATTGATATTTTTATAGGTTTGTTTAGAAATCAGCCTTGCATCTAGCTTAAAATTATCGTTCTCAGAACCCTTTGCACCCTGCACCATCGTTACTGTTTCCGCAGTAATCGTGTCGCCTTGCTTATCCCATTTGGAAATTTCGGTGCGATAACTAATAGTTTTGTAACGCTGCCAGAGTTCGCGTAGAACCTGCTTATAGCGATCGCGGTTTAATCCATCAGCGTGATTAAAAGTTGGGGCATAGTATTTCATCACTGCTTCAATATCCTGACTACTAGCCGCTTTATCCAGTGCATAGACGATATTTGCTAGCTCAGGTGGGGCAGGCTTCGATGATTGGGCTGCAAGTATAGGGTTGACGATCGGTGAGATCGCTGTAACTGTGGCAGAAACAAGGAACAGAGCAATTCGTTTGAACATGCGTAACTCTAAGTCAATAACCTAATAATGATGGGATTTAGTGGGGGTGAGACAACGCAAGAAATTGTTTCTCATTTATACGCCCTGATTGATATAGTGTCTCATTTATTTCCGAGATTTTTAACACCGCATGGGGTGAATAGCCACTTTGTTGAATGCGATCACGGACTCCTGCTTCATGATCAATAAATACAACAATATCGCGTACCTTTAGACCACAGCTTTCAATTTTTTGTGCCCCTTCGATCGCACTTTTGCCAGAAATCAAAATATCATCGACAACCACAATCGTTTCACCAGCCTCATAGTTGCCCTCGATCAAGCGTCTCGCTCCGTATGCCTTGACCTCCTTGCGTGGAAAAATTAGCGGAAAATTAAGCCGTAAGGCAAGCCCTGAAGCCGTGGGCAGAGAACCATAGGGAATCCCTGCAATACGATCGAATTGCAGATTTTGCAAAATCTCGGCATAGGTAGCAATCACCGAATCAAACAACTGTGGATTGGAGATAATCTTGCGTAAATCGATGTAATAGGGAAAAACTTGACCAGAGGCTTGCACGGTTTCTTCAAAAGTAATGCAACCAATGTCAAACAATTGCAAAATTAAATTGGTGTGTGACTTTGAGTCAGGTTGACCTTGGCGATCCAGTAAACATACATTCGGAACCCATAGCTCACAACTAGGACGTTGATGGGCAGTCAAGGTGATCGCTTGATTAACTTCATCCCTGAGCGATCGCACAAATTCGGCTGGTTCACCAATAGCTAAAGCGTCCTGATTGACTGGCAGAATTAAGCCGCCACCGTGAGCATCTAACCCCGCATTGAGAATGGCGGCTAAGTTGTCAATTTTGTGGGTATTCTCCTGTCCGTTACCCTGATTATTTGCCCAGATGCTACGGGCGAGGATTAATCTTTCAGGTGCAAGCGATCGCACCTTAGCAAGTGCCTCAATATTTGCCGCACCTACTTCTAGGGCTAAGGCTTCCATCCCTGCCCAAGCTTGACAGTTTTGCACCACATTTAGGTATAAAGGCTGATCGCGGTTAGGATATTCCTGAAAATCTTGGGCAGTGGTGTTTGAGGCATAGCAACTAACAAATATGGCTCTATCGGGGTACATCAAAAAACGTGCCGCCAAATCTTGCCCACCATAGGGACTTAAGGTGATTGCATCCACACCCCATTGCTCAAAGGCAGTTTTTGCCATTACCGTGCTGCTATTGAGGTCAGCGTGCTTAGCATCGAGAATAATCGGAATTTCAGGTGGAATCGCCGCAAGGGTCTTGGCTAATAGCTCTAAACCTGCGGAACCCAAGGCGGTATAGAATCCCAACGTGGGCTTGTAGGCACAGACAAGATCAGCAGTGGACTGAATAATAAAATTCATCCATTCCCAGAGATAAGCAACAGCATGATCGCTATGGATTGCCGACTCAGCTTCATATTGCGCCTGATATATAGTAGGCATCACTTCAGGATTAGGATCTAAACCCAAGCACAAAATACTTTGATTAGTGGCGATCGCTGCCCTGAGTTTCGAGGCAAAGCTCATAAATTTTATGGGTTATTTAGAAGCATCGGTTTGCAGACTGCAACAAATATACTGCTTCGGCATTCATTATTTTGAAGTTTATATAAGTAGCTCAACTTAATTAAGCCCCAAACCAGAGTTTTGTTCCGCCCGCGTAGCGGGCGGAACAAAACTCTCGGTTTTTAGTTTACTTATGTCTAGCTACTTAGTAGTCCTAGATTCAGTTGTAAAAATTATTGGCTTCAGCTTCGCTAAGCCAGCGATAACTAAGTGGCTAGGTGGTGGATTCGGTTTCGCTAAGCCCACATTTTATTGAGGATTGCTATAGTGACCTAGGTGAAAGTGCGAAGTAATGACACCTAAGAAATAAAGGTTTAGATTTGCGAACGCTCTTAACCTCTGTCACTACAAAAGCTTGTTTTTCTCAATAATTTCTTGTAGGAAAAAATAATTTTTCGTCTGATTCATGATTGCGAGTTGTCCTATTTTCTCGAAATTGATGTAGAATCTCATTCGTTCTTGTTACATAAATTTCCAGAGTATTTATTCCTATTCTTCTACAAGTAATTTAGAAATTAGAAAAGTTAGCCTAGCCAAAACTTTTCTGATCCTGCAACACACTTTGCGTAGTTTCATACTGCTTGTAGCTTGCCCTTTAAACTCCTCTAGCGCAACGTTCCAATGCAATATTTTATGTCTCGTTCCCTCAACTTCTTTCATCGATCGCCTAATTCCCAGATCAATGGGAAAGCAAGATCTGTGAATATGCGTCTTCTATTACTTACCCTTGGCAGTTTGACTAGCAGTTTAGCGATCGCTGCACCAATTGCCAATGCGAACCGTCTCGAGACTTTTGTTTACGATTTGACCGATAGCAAGATCGAGTTTTCCCTTAAAGATGACATTGAGCCAAAGGGAACAGTCATCAGCAATCCCACCAGAATCGTGATTGATTTACCGGGGATTGTCTATCAAGGACCAACGGTGCGGCGTAGAGTTGGTCGCGGAGTGCAGGCTGTGCGGGTAGGACAGGTTGATGCGAATACCACCAGAATGGTAGTTGAGTTTTCTCCTTATGTCACAATTAATCCACAACAGTTAAAGCTCAAGTCGCGGCAACCAGGGAAATGGTCAATGCAGTTGCCCCAAAATATTGCGGCGATCGATTTGAATAGCGTTTCTAGTTTTGTTTTACCGATTACAGGGGCGGTCATTAGTTCAGGATTTGGTTGGCGGGTGCATCCTGTCACGGGAGAAAAAAGAATGCATAAAGGGGTGGACTTTGCGGCTCCCACTGGCACGCCAATTTTTGCGGCGGCGGATGGTGTGGTTACTGAGGCAGGTTGGACAAATGGTGGTTATGGTAATATTGTTGAACTGCGCCATAGTGACGGCTCGGTGACTCTATATGCCCACACTAGTAGGGTGTATGTCTCTAAAGGACAGGTAGTTAATAGGGGACAAGCGATCGCTGAAGTTGGCACAACAGGTCGCAGTACTGGTCCACATCTCCATTTTGAAGTACAGCCCGATGGTAAAAATGCCGTTGATCCAATGGATTATTTACAAATGAGCCAAGTCACCCTTGACCTCGCTTCTAATAGTTTCAAAGATTAATGAGAAAAGCACCCATAGGGTGCTTTTCTCTTACCAAGCTAAGGCTATTGCGGATAAAAAATGTCCCACCAAAGTTATCTAGCTTTGAATTTGCTCAGATAACGTTGGCTGAGCAAATTCAAAGCCACAGGTACTTTTAATTAACGCGAGTTCTGGATAATTTGAAACAGGTTTTGAGAAAGGGTTTGCTACGCAAACCCTTTCTCAAAACCCAAAAGTAAAAGCCTTGCTTAGCAAGGCTTTTACTTTTGGGTTTTCAAAATTTGCCAGCTTAACCCGA
>JADBWH010000142.1 GCA_020404105.1 Pseudanabaena sp. M53BS1SP1A06MG
CTGGACGCACCTTCATCCGCCTGAAGATTTTTCCTTTTCCCCATGCCAAGTTTTGTATAACGATGGGAACTATGCAGGATGGGTGTATTATCCCCATCCAGAAACGAAAATACGACATTTTCACAATCCTTGCATCATCGAAATAATCGCAATTTCTATCCCTAAAATCAAATATGGAGATCTCCTGCAAATAGTAGTCAATCCGTTAGAAATTGAGATTATTGAATTCAATACTTAGCTATTCCATCACAACGATATTGGATTTCTCAAATCGTGATAACTCAAATGTGTAGAGCAAGAGAAATCTAAAATCTTGAGATAATCTCGGCAATATCATTGAGTTTATCGACATTGCCGAGATTGACTCGAATATAGTCAGGGTGCTTATCGAAATCCTTACCCCATTTTCTGACGGCAATTTCCGATAAGCCCAAGACATTGGCTAACTCTCTTACACAAGCAGAATTGTAACCCCATTCTTCAGGATGTATGCCAGACTTTTTCGGAACCCACTTAGCGCAATATTCTTTAGGAGTCACTAAAATTGGTCTATCAATTTTGTCTTGAATGTTAGAGGTAGAAGGACTTGAGAGTTGTGGTAGCTCTTGTTGGTACATTCCGAATCTATTGTAGTTAATTTAAGTCTATCTATTATAAATAAATTTATGAAATCTAATGGAATCTTTATCTAATATATATGATTGGAACTATTCTATTAATCTAGGATAGAACCTTAATATTAAAGTAAGAAAAGACTATCGGGAAGATGAGATCGCAGAATTCGCCATCTGAATCAAATTGTTTTTATTGCCAACCTTAATCCCAACCGCATAGCGAAATCCATTTTTATCCCAATAGACTTGAGCATCATTACAACTAGCGCCACAGACCCAAGGTACAAAATAACCTTGAATACCATCCGCTAAACTAACTGACTCATCCTCCTCATCAGAACGATGACGGACTACCCCATTTACATCGGGTTCAGGAGGATGAGCCTTGTCGAGGGATGGGGAATTCCCAGTGAGCTTTCTTGCTTCCACGGAACCGATGCGACAGGAATTCGCAAAATCACAACCTTTGCGATAGCCGATACTGATATCGTATCCATTGGCACTAGGCTTGCCAAAATCCAGATAAACCTGTAAAGGTTTCGCACCATTTACAAAAGTTTTAGTTGGCAAGCGTAAAGGCACACCAGTTGGCTGGAGCGCCACACGCACAGGAGCAAGCACAGGAGTCAAATCAACCTCAGCCCAAACCCAGTTTTTGACATTGCCAGAAGAACTCGCCCGTTGAGCGATCGCAGGAATAGCAAAAGCGATCAGCGCAAACACCAGCAGAATCAAAAACTGAAATCTGAAAGCTCTAAATTTCATAAACACCTCAATCAATAAATGAACAAATATTTTCTAGATCACTAAAACATTGTCAAAGCAATATCAGGACTGCATATTGGGGACACCAACTGACTTAGGACTGAGGACACCACCGCCTTGGGAAGTTTTCACCTCAAAGTGAGAATGATCACCAAAAGAAGAACCTGTAGTCCCTTGAATGGCGATCGCCTGACCACACTTAACGGTATCGCCCATATTGACCATCGGGCGGGAATTATGAGCATACAAAGTGAAGAAGCCCTGTTGATTACCCGTATGTTGCAAAACTACTAGATTGCCATAACCACCACCGCAACCCATATCACCAATAGAGCAAGAATTTTCCACGTCAACGACAACCCCATCCGCCGCCGCATAAACCGTCGCGCCATCGACCCCAGCAATATCAATACCACCATGAACATGAGGAGGCGGACCACCATGGGGATATTTACCAAAGGGATGGGTTTGAATGCCATCAGGTAAGGGATCGCACCAACCATTAATCGGCTTACCCGTGTAAGTTTGAGAGCCAGTATTGCTAGAACTACAGACCGAAGCCACCGTCGGAATAGAAGCTGGAGTGGAATTAGGATTTGGAGAATTGCTAGGAGCATTACTCACCCCATCGATCGCCGCCTGAATTACCTTCGCATAATCCGCAATCAGACTGCTCTTATCGTTATCATTCACAATCTTTCTTGCTCCCGAAAAATCAGGACTAGTATTAGGTGGGATGTAATCACTCAAACTAATCCCTGTAAACATGCCAGTCTTCATCCCATCACAGGCAATCGCCGCCGCAACCTTAGGATCAGTTGCCAGATCTGAATTGGTTGCCAAATCAGGAATCCCCAGAAAATCGGCAGCCTTTTGATAATTGGAACACCAAGTAAGCTGAATATAGCCGCGACCATGGCCACAAGAATCGTAACTAGGCTTGCCATACTCATGCATCGTGCTGTAGCCATCACTCTCATGGAGGGTACTTGCCAAAACATAGGAAAGCTGCGCCGAATCTGTCACCCCATACTGAGAGCATTCTTGGATAATTAAAGGAATTGCCTGAGCTGCCCCAGAATCGCTAATCCCTCTTGCCGCACTAGAAGCATTAAACACCGCCTTACTCAAAGCATCCAAACTACTGGGAGCGATTGCCGAGCCACTATTACTAGTAGAACAGGGATTAGGTTTGTAGTTAGGATAATTGTAATTATTTCCCGTCACCTGAGAGCCGGGAGGTAAAAACAAAAAAGCATCCTTTTCATTGTAGGTAACAAAAGGCAACCCACCCGCAGGCAAAGCATAGGGTGTACAGGTATAACCGACAAAGGGAATTGTCCAACAGGCATGAAAATACAGCTTAGTTTGCAATTGCCCATTAGCCTCACTTGGATTGGAAATCGCCACCCTCGCAGCCAGTCCATAGGGATGATTGCCCACAGGCCCTTTACAACCAAAGGGCAAGCAAGCGGGACCAAAGCCATCTTGACCAGTATAAGAATCATCTAGCCAGTGATAACCCTTAAAATCAGGAGCATCCAATTGGTGAATCTCCATACCAGAGCAACCCCTACTAGGACATAACACCTTCGCCAGATTATTGGAAGGATTTGGTAAAGTGCCACTAATGACATGATCTGGCTGAGGCAATTGATGTTCTTCCTTTTCAAAAACAATGTCCACAAGTCCAATCTTTGTTCCAGACTGAGCAATCAAGGGAATGGGTAACTGGCTAACGGGAATATCCTTTAACCCCGGAATTGAAGAAATTGGTAACTGTTCCGCCCCTTGAATACTAGACAAAGGTGTATTTACTAGCTCAGGTATGGAACTAACGGAAAAACTCGATAACGTCAAATTACGAGGATCGATGCTAGGTAAGAGTCCATTGCCACCAGAGAGATTAATCAAATTCGAGGGAATAAACTGACTCACCTGAGTCAAATTCGTAATGTTCAAATTGCCCAACACTGATTGAGCCATAGGCGGCAGATTGGAGATTGCCTGAGTTGGATCTAAGACATTCAGAGGCAAAGCCCCCATCGATGGCAATAGCTTGAGAGTTTGACCCACAGTGATCGAAGATAGGTCACTATCTGGCAAGACATTACCCAAACCTGCCACCCCCGCCAAGACAGCGATCGCAGGAACTTTAGTTAAAGATAAATCCGCTAGTCCCGACACGCCATTGATAATATTCTGGATTGGCAACATCGAAATTCCCAAACCATTTAAACCCAAAGACTCAAGGCTATTTGGGAGATTAGCCGAGGACTGCAACATCCCATTAGAGATCGTACCGACACCGACTTGCTTCGATAAATTAAAAATCTGAGACATCGGTAAATCTAGCGCTCCCATAGCCATAGATATGGGCATTAAATCACTCATATTCGCGAGCTTGCCTGTCAAACCATTCAAATTCGTTAACCCATATTGACCAGCCATCTGCCCGATTACATCAGGAGATAAAGACTGAATTTGAGTCAACAAATCCGAGGTCACATTGAGAGGCGGAAACCTCGATAGACTGAGCTTGGCAGTATCCAAGAGCGAGTAATTTTTATAAGTGATATTGCCCAGAGAATCGGTGATTTGCAATTGCTCGACATTGTAGGGAAGATCTGAAAAACTATCGTCGCCACAGCGAGATAAATCAGTGCAAGTTGGCAAGCCAGCCATTACTGGGTTTATGGGAGCGATTGAAAACACCACCACCATTAGAGCTAAGAAAAAATAGCGTATTAAATTACGAACGCCCTTCATCGAGAAGCAAGCCTCAATCTTTATTGAAAAAATATTTTTAATAATTCACAAGCAAGCAAAAACAGGACAGAGAGTTAGCTTGTCCCATCAAGCTGACCGAACTTTTTAGACCAGTAATGCCCCTGAGAAGTCCAGAAATAAACCACCTCAGCATGGTCTTTCTTTTGAGAAGCTTTGGTATCCGAACACTTCAGCATGACCTTATCCATACCATCCTTGCGATAAGGAATCTTTACCAGAGGCTTACGACAAACTGGACAAGGAAAATCAGTCAAATCCGCAGGTGGATTTTCAGTTTTGGGCTGAGGTAGTTCCCATTGATTACGCCGATCGCTCCAAAACAAGACCAAATTCTCGCAGCCATGTTCACACTTAAGAAAATGCCCACCACTGACCTTTTTCGAGAAGATTTTACTAAGAGGCTGTTGACATTGAGGGCAAGCAACCTCAGAAACCACATTTTGGCGACTAGAGACATACTGATCGCTACCAAGACTCTGATAAGCCAGCGTCAACATTGGTTGAAAATAGGACTGATGCCAATCAATCAAATAGCGCTGCCACTCAAGCTTACCGACCGAAATATCATCCAGATGGGTTTCCATCCCTGCTGTAAAATCGGCTCTAAGGAGGTCGGGGAAAGTAGCGTGTAAAACCTCATCAGTAGACATTCCCAAAGCCGAAGGCAACAGAACTTTGCCCTGAAGTGCGACATAAGCCCGTTCCTTAATCGTCTTGACGATCGCCGCAAAAGTACTGGGTCTGCCCACACCCAAATGCTCAAGCACCTGTACTAACTTGGCTTCGCTATAACGAGAAGGAGGTTGTGTTTGTTTCTGGGTAAAACCTAGATCTGAGAAAAATAGCACCTGACCTTCAGTTAACTCGGGGAGATGCTTATCTTTGCCAAGAATGTTTTCTCCCGCATCGTTATTGAGTGCCAGCAGCAAAAAATTAGAACTAAAAAATATTTATGAATGGTTGTTTTATAAATCTTGCTATAGTTTAAAAGTATTGTTAAGGTAATGTTATAAGTTAGGTGGTTGTAGATGTTCATCTAATTCTAACTAACGTCTGCCTGAGTAATCTAAGCCTTGTATTTTTGCGGGTCAAGTTATATGGATGATGAAGCATTTTCACCTAGCGGTTTTGATAGTATTTCTACGGAACAATCTGCCCCTCCCGCTATTGAGCCAACTACTTATAGTGATAGTTCTACACATCAAGTACTAAATGGTGATGCATATAGCAATGACAATCCTAGTTACAATCATTCAGATAGTTACAACAACTATGTTACGCAAGATTTCTCTACACCTACCCATAGCCTTACACCAGAATATGTAGATCACAATAATAGTTATATCTCTGGCAATGATGGCTCAAATACATCAGATATGTATGGTGATGGCAGCATTCCTAGCTATAACACGTCTACACCAGATATAAATGCAGAAAGTAACATTCCATCGCTTGATTCTCATCAACCTTCTGGCATTGGAGGCGAAATATCTGATGTTCCTGAAACCTCTATACACGATGTAAACTCTGAACAAGATACTGGGATAACTCCTTTAGATGCTTCGACACTTCCTGAACCAAATCATGGAGAATCGACGGAATATGTAGGATCAAATGATTTAAGCAACGGTATAGATGTAGGAAATAACATTCCATCGCTTGATTCTCATCAACCTTCTGGCATTGGAGACGAAATATCTGATGTTCCTGAAACCCCTATACACGATGTAAACTCTGAACAAGATACTGGGATAACTCCTTTAGATGCTTCGACACTTCCTGAACCAAATCATGGAGAATCGACGGAATATGCAGGATCAAATGATTTGGGCAATGGTATAGATCCCATTACTAGCCATGAGAATACTAATGATGGAGAAGTCCCAATTCATGAACCTCAATTAGATAAGGAACATGTAGACGTAGAAATTAATATTCCATTCATTAATTCTCCTAATCCTTCTGGCATTGAACCTGAGCTATCAAATCATCAAAAACCATACATTGATACTACGCCTGAATTAGGTTCTCCTAATGACATAGTAAATAATCCTGCTAGTACTTCAGAGACAAATGCAAATGGTATTAACTTAGGGGATGTAGCTAAGGTTGCCAAGGCGTTTAACTTTGGTGCTGTAGCAGGCGGCAGTATAGACTTTTTGCAATCCATCGCACACAGACCTAACAATTTGATGAAAGCTATTGAAGTTGGTTCATTAGGAGTTATGCAAATGGCAAGATACGAACTGGGATATACGGTTACTGAAAAGATGTTTGAAAAGTTTTTGGGAGAGAATGATAAAAATGATATCAGTACAGAAACAATTCGCAGCGCTATTCAAGGGTGTGTTGGTGGTGTTGCAGCTACATTTTCAATTGCAGGTTGTGCTGGTGGCGCTTTCTATGAAACGATATTAACAACAGGTAAATACGGAATAGATGCACTCTCTGATTCTACAGGTATTGAATGGCTCAAGCCTTATGCTTATGGTGCGGCAGGTCTTGGTGCAGGTGTATTAACTGGCAAGTTTGATGAAGGTACTTTTGGAAAGTTGAGTTCTGGAATTAGTGCTGCCATTTATGAGCAAACTAGAGATGGTCTGTTTCCAGATGATAAACCAATTAACAACAATGGAGATAAATAAAACATGGAACCAATTACAGCAGCTTATTTTACCGTAGCAACAGCCAATCTAGGATTTTCCATGCTTGGTAAAGGACTGAGTGCTATAGGAAAAGGTGCTTCCAATGCTTGGCATTTTTTCCGTAAAAGCAAAGAGGAAGAAGAAAGAAGAAGGCAAGAGTTTCAAGAAAAGCTACAAGGAAGAAGTCAAGAGTTTCAGGAGAAACTAGAGAGAAGTAGACAAGAAATAGCTTATGCTCAGATGCAGCAGCAATATATTTTGCAGCAACAAAGGAAAGAATTTGATGCTGGTCAAGCAGTCTTAAATCGTGAATTTCAAGCTGAGCAAAATGAGTTGAGTCGTGATTTTCAGGTAAAGTTTGAAGCATACAAACAGGAGTTTGATCTATATAAATTTGAGAAGAGACTGGATTTTGAGAAGTCTCTTGCTGAGGAACGTAGAAGGCTAGATATAGAACTACAGCAGAAGTCTCAACAGTTTAGTGTTGACATGGCATTTTTACAGGCAGACCTAAATCGAGAAACAGAGTCTTATAGAAGATTGCTTGACAAGTTTCCTTTGCAAGTTCCGCATGATACTTTCATAAGAGACTATGTTCGCTATCAAAATGGTGATGTCCCAGTGCCCCCGATGATTTTAGTGTCTCCACCCGATTTGACCTTCGAGAAGAATCAAAGTATCTCTTCTGCTGGTTTGCCTAAAGAAGTGAAGGGAATTGCTAAGTCAATTGAGGAGTCAGTACGGATATTTCTGGGTAGTAGTTACTCCGATGAATATCGATCGGCTAGGTATTATGGTGGAGCTTGGGAATCTAAGAAATCTTCGGGCGAAACAGCAGTTGCGATTCTTCATGCTGTTTTCTCAAATATTCCGACAATTATTTTAGAATCAGAGGCAGAAGGGGAAATCCTGAATTTCCGTGTCTATTTTTGGGATATGGATCAAACTGATTTTAGTAGAGTTGCAATTCTTTCTGAATTTAATCACAAAGATTTTATTGTTGAGGTTGAAAAGCGGAGAGCGCAAGCTTGGCAAGGGGAAAGAGCTAGACTTCTAGCAAAGGGATATTCCCCAGAAGAAATTACTCAAATTGGAGGCGATCGCGAATTTAATCTCCAACAGCTAGCTAAGGAAAAACGATATCAAGAAGATGGAGTTAGTTTTGAAGTACCCTATAAAATCACGCCAGAGGGTATAGAAGAACTACCTAAGTTCCTTAAGTTGATGCACCGTTTATCTTGTGGGTTGGTTCTTGATGCTTATTACCTCATGCGCTATCGACAGTATCCTCGGCTACCTAAATTAATTGGTGAGTTGATTTCAGGATTATCTCAAGAAGATGCTACATTTTTGATAGATATTGTGGCGGATCATCATCGAGTGTTGTGTAAAAACCTTGAAATTAATGAATTGCATGATCTAGTCCACAATGTTGCACTCCGTTTTGCTGTACAACTTGCTAGTTTGCCAAATGGTATAGGAATTCAAACGGCAAAAGAATTTCTCTGTCTTGGGATTACTTCATGGCTAGGTTTGACATCTTTAAATTTAGATGAGAACTTATTGATTGAGAAAGTAAGGGAGAAGTTAACTTTTCTTGATATAGAATTCTCACAACAGCTAAATGAATGCCTTACTGCCCTGAGTAGTAAGAGTCTGTTAGATGTAGAGTCGGCGTGTCTCAATCGGGGGATTACTCGTCTTGAAAAAGGAGAGATTGAACTAGCACTAACTGATTTTGAGCAGGTCATCTATCTTAACCCCAACTCTACAGATGGATTGTATCAGAGAGGAGTAACATATCTTAGATTAGAAACTGAAGAATCTATACCAAAAGCACTGATTGATTTAGAAAAACTAGCAGTGCTAAAACCTGATTTTGCTAAGGTATATGAACTTATTGGAGATACTTTCTACAAGCTTGGAAACTATGTAGAAGCGATCGCTCAATATGATCGGGCAGTAGCGCTCGGATTAGATAGTGCGATCGTAAAGCGTGACCTAGCTAAAGGATTATCAAATCTTGCTGAACAGCATATTTTAAAAGGAGATGAATATTTTGCTACTAAAAACTATGAAGCTGCCTTGCAAGAGTATGAGGAAGCTTGCAAGATTGGCTTTTTAGTCTCTCCAGAAAGGTATGATAGGGCTACAGAACTACTTAGAGAACAACGTGAAAGAGAAGAACTTGCCAGAGGACATGTTCTAGAAGGAGATCGATATTTTGCCGCTAAAAACTATGAAGCTGCCTTACAAGAATATGGGCAAGCTATTGAACTTGGTTCCTTATCAGTAATAGAAATTAGCGATCAAACTAGAGAACTATTGAGAAAAGAGCGCGAAAATAAAAAGATTGCAAAAGAATATCTTCAAAAAGGTGAGGAGTATTTTGATTCCCAAAACTATAAAGCTGCTTTAAACGAATATGAAAAAGCTGCTAAACTGGGCTTAGAAGAAGCTATAGAGGCTCGTGACAACCTCAAAGAGATAAGTTTATTTACTGAAAAAATAATACAACTTATTCATGAGCATAGATTAGAACTCGACAGACTCGACAGCGAAGTGAAACCTGATTCTCCAGCAATTACTAAAGGAATTGCACAATTACAGATATTTGTGAAAATGATCGAACTTTGTGGAGTTTTGAGAAAGGTTTACGAACTTTCTTCTATAATCAGTTCTACTGAAATTCGAGATAGAGCCAAAGAAATCCTTAAAGAAAGAGTAGGGAGCCTTAGCGAATATATTGAAAATGCTCAATCTGTGGATGACAATGATTTATTTTATATGATGGAAGGGATAGATGATATTTTACCAACTATACCCATTGAATTTCTATCTGAAGGTGACAGACATATATATAAAGTTTTCAAGAGCAATTTGTTGGCAATAAAATATGCTGTGCGGAATGTTAGGCGTGATTTGGGTTTACGAGATTTATCATCTGATTCTGATGTACTTCATGTTCCTAATTTTTTTAACCTTAACTGGTACTAGTCGGACTATTGGTGAGCTTGCTAACTTCAGCAAGGGCGTGGTCATGACACAACCCGTTAAGGCAAATGCTTCATCAGACAAATAGACATGACGACGGTGAAACGGCTTTGCTAATAAGTTGCCAAGGACAATTGGTAAAGTTTGTTTCCAAATCAACCAAGCATACTCAGTCTCCCGTTCGACCCAAGCAGGACGCTGGAAACAACTAGAAAAATAGCGGCAAGCATCATCCAACAGGACAGGACTAGGGCGACGAATTAGGAAAACAACAGCTACATTAATCGGTATCGCCCCTTCATAAAGAGCCTCTTGAGCCTTAATTGCTTTATCCTGTTTCAACGAAGCCATCACATTCACATTTCGTGCCGAAGCCGACTGCTCCTGCGAAACAATGCTTTGCTTTGTAACCCGTTGCATATTTGCCTTGACGAATGCCTCATTAGCCTTAGTAAACTGGCAAACGACCTCAGTATTAGCTACAGCATCACGGGCGATTGCCTCCCAGAGATAGCGCATCTGCTTACCCTTAGAAGACCAACCCGCAGGTTTATCGATAAAAGTTAAGACCCCAATATAATTGTCATTCACATAGACAAAACGGCGATCGGCAAAAGGAATAGACCCAGATCGTTCCAGCAGTTTAGTACAAATATGAACCTGAGACTGAGATTTCTCAACCAGCCCTGATTCAGACATGACAAGTAATTGGGGAATAGGAGGAGGAGGAGAGGTATTAAATCGCCCCCAAAGATCTTCCCATAGCTCCGAATCAGTTAAAGGACATAAATCCAACCCCATTCGAGTAGTTAAAATCTGCTCCCAATTGAGAAACCCATCAGTAAAAGCCCTCGCAAACATCTGCTCATATTGCTCACGCTCTAAATGAGAGTCATTACCAGTTAAGCCTTGAGAAACCTTTTGAATCCAAGCAAGAGCTTTTTCCAGAGGATCTGAAGCCGCAACGGTAGAGCCTTTAACCGTATAAGTCGCATAGACGCGAAGAAACTTAGGCTTTCTTAAACCTAAACTCGATAACTCTTGAACCCTAGCCTTTTCACCCATCATTAAAAATTTAAGTTCAGGAGTATCTGCAAGCTCGTACAAATCCTGCAACTGCCGTTGTCGATCTCGATCCGAACTAAAAGAACCAAAATGAACAGTTAAACTTTCCTCATCGGGAAGATCCTTCAAACCAGATTGGATAGCATCAAAAATTGAAGACTCCTGTTCGTCAGACAGAGTAGTGTGAAAACCCTGAGATTGCCAACCAAAGACAAACTGCAATAAATTTAACGAAGAATCTCCCTGCTTTAAAACAAAGCAACTAATCGAGCGACCTCGGAGTTCAAATTTAAGTAGATACTCTAAAGCAAGCTCCTTCTCAAAATGTTTAAACCCTTTTTCTTTTACCATGATGCTTGCTATTAAACTCCTTACGATGACAACCTTTGATCCTTGCGTATTGATAAACACCTCTAGACCAACGGGGAACAGGGATAAACTTGGATAAGAACTTATGAGGACGAGAGCCAGTTAAGACCCACCAAGTTGAATCGCCCCAAGCGATAATCAGAATCACCCATAACCATGGCAAATTGAGAAAGACATAGCACAAGAAAAACAAAGAAAGACTGATAAGAATCCAAGGGAAAACTAGTTCAGAGGGAAAAGGACCAATTTTAGGACTTGCCCCAAGGATTTGATTTACTTTCCGAAATTCATTATCATTGAACACGATCAACAAACCTTATTAACCAGTAATGAGCTTTGCAAGGATATCTCCCAAAGTAACAGTGACCACTAAAATCAATGGGATGCGAGCTAACTGCTGCCAATCATCATCATTTCTTGCTGCTTGAATGACTCTAACTAGAGAAATACCGAGATAAATAACAAAGATTGCTCTCAAAACGTTAAAGACAATCGATACAGCATTACCACCACCAGTACCACCACCAATGTTGAATTTGCTAGAAAGCCAAGTTTCGGTAGTTTGGAAGAACTGAGCATGGGCAGGCTCAACGGATAAAACAAACAGCATTCCCACCAAAAATCCAACGCCAGTACCGAGAATCAGAGTGGCATAGAATTTATTGTTGCGAGTATGTTTAAGAATCATTTGATAGATACTCAGCAAGGTTTTTGGCTCAGCCAATAAAAAGCCAATTAGCAACAAGAAAGCATTAAAAAACAACCCTTTAAGGCAAGCTATAAAGGAGGAAACTAAAAGCAAATAAGTCATAAAACTTGCAACTTAATTTGGTCTAGAAGCAATAGTTAAGGAACACCAAAAGAGCATTGAGAATCTTGGAGATCGCCTATAACTTAGTTCATGACGCAACAATAGAAGATATTGATTTAGCTATCAATGCTTTTTATATAAAAAGTATATAAATTCTTTAAAAAAGTTTATATATTAATTCTCAATCAAAATTAGTAATGAAAGATGATTTGATTGAATGGGCTAGCAAAGGTGGCTTTCCTGTTCAACTATATGTTTTCGTCTGATGAATTCATCGATTATTTGAAGATGGAGTATTAGATTTAGTGATTTGCTTGTGATGACTCTCGAATAGTTGCGTCAACTAAGACTGGGGCATCCATTGTGCGCGATTATTTAGCGATCGCTTAGCTAAAGATAGCATCCCATCCAAAATTGGCTGACTGACATGAGCAGGAAAGTTTTCTGGTAGGACTGTATTGACTTGGCTTACTACATCATCAACTTTTATCAGCATCTCTTCTAGGATTGCACTTACCTTTGCTTCTGAAAAATTAACTGCCTTGGCTGTCGAGATAAAATGCCTTGGCTGAATTGAGTCCCAATTGTAATAGTTGGTCTTCTCTCCTCTAAGTGACATGGACATCTTGACGTTACGCTTAGATAGAGACTTGTTTTTGATGAATGGATACACGGAAATTACATCATATAAAGGTGTTAATCTGTAGCTACCGCCTCGATTAATGTAAATGCTGAAGTTTTTACTATGTCCATCTGTGGCGGCTAATAGCCAAAATAGAATTTGACTGCGAAAGAATTTCTCGCGATCGCCATTAGCATCTTCGGAACCGAGTAATATTTTCATGATTTCACTGATTCCTGCTCCGCCCTGATTTTGATATTTCAAGTTTGGTGACATTCCTAATGCTTGGCACATATCCTCTTGAGGAAGCCTTATCAACCATCGTCGATCTTGAGACCATCGTCGATCGAAGCGCTCAACAACTAATACTTTGACATCATCGAAATGCTGAATTTGAGCCTCGGCTGTTGGTAATCCAAATGCTTTGGCGATTTGGAGACATAGCCATTCATTCTCGCAGCTATCACTCATGTTTAAATTGTCATTAGGAATTATGCCAATGGGAAACTTGAAGATATGACTGGTGGGCGTAGTGCCGATAGGACGACACCATTTTCCTTCATGCCAAAGTAAGGCAGTTTTCTCTTGAGCGCCTGCGATCGATATACGGAAATCGTTGTTATGTTTAGCTGTTCCTATAGGAGTTGTTTTATATTCTTTCAAATATTTAGCAACTTCATGCGTTGACATTGGCTGTGCTTGCGTTGTCTCTATAGTTGGGGAAATGCCTTCCTGACAAATTTGGATTGCTCCAACGCAGTCGGCTCCGATCGCTGTTAATAGGTCGAATGGCTGTGAAGTGGAGACGCTAAAGCGTTTTTGAATTCTTGCTCGAATTTCCCGACTATCTGGTAGCAAGTTATCGAAAAAGTTATAGACAAGAGCTCCTTCATATGGCTGTCTGCGTAAGGGCATTGATAAAGAGATGGGACGCGCTCCGTCAGTTTCTAGCCATTCTTCTGCATACTGAAAGTTCATTGCGCCACTGGGTAAGTTTTGCCAAGTGCCAACTAGATATCCATTCATGAGGATATTGAGGCTATTAACACGCCTTGTTTTTACCATTCTTCTTTCCATCCTTGTTTAGGCTTACGAGCTTCTTCTTTGGGAATAATCTGTATTTCTAGATCTAGGGCGGAGAATAGTTTAAATAGAGTTTCTAATTTTGTGCCTTCGGGGTTATTTTCAAAGGCGGAGATGGTGGCTTGTTTGATACCTACCCGATCGCCTATTTCGGCTTGGCTTAACTTTTGTCTTTTGCGGCGATCGCGTAGATATTCGGCTAGTTCTTTGGAGGAGTGGATCAGCATGGTCTGATGCTTTTATCCTTTTTAGGGTATAAAACTAAGTTTATCCCTTATAAGTTATAAAATCAAGTTTATCCTTTATACAGGATAATATTTCAGCTTACGCGATCGCGCTTTTCAAAAGATATTTGAATAATATTTGGATAACGATTTGTTGCGAATAGAGAGCTAGAGATTAGAATTATTGTATTGAAAATCAACTTAAAGTATTCACTATGCAAACATTAGCTGTTACTGAAGCTATCACGACGATCGCTGAAGCAGAGGGAAAATTTGGCTTGAGTCGTAGTGAATCGAAGGATTTTTTTACAGAGTGGTATGACCAGTTACCAGAGATCGATCCTAGCGATCGTGCCAATCTAGAGGTCTTATGGCGGCGTTATATTTATCATCGCTCTGGGGGACATTTGCTAGAGAGTACGGTGATGCTCTTACTAGTTTCGCCATTGCTCACGATCGCTGGTTTATACGATCCTCCTTTTCGGATTAAGGCGGAGGATTCGATTGCGATCAATATTTCTGATAGTGAAGAGACTCTACAGGGGCGAATCGATGTGTTGGTATTGCGCGATCGCCTGTGGATTATTGTTTTAGAGTCAAAGAAAACGATGCTTTCGGTTTGGTCTGCTTTGCCACAAACTTTAGCTTATTTGATGGCTAGTCCGAATGGCGATCGCCCGACTTTTGCGATGTTGACGAATGGTGATGATATTGTGTTTGTGAAGCTAGAGGGTAAGCAATATGCGATGTCTCAGATTTTGGCTCCTCTGGTTAATCGGGGTGAGTTAGAGATTGCATGGCAAGTTTTACGCAAGATTGCAGAAATAGAAGTTTGATAGTGAGCGCTCTTGTTGCTCCAGCCGCGATCGCAGAAAAACATATCAATCTTGTTCTACCGAAGGTAATCGACGACGAGCCGAGGCAATCGCTTGTTGGAGTTTTGCTTGAAGCAATTCTTTGGGGGGTAATGCGGTGAGGTATTCGGCGACATGGATACCGCTTTTGTCTAGTTCGAGTAATTCAATCTGTTCTTGTTTTTTACCTGCACATAAAATGATTCCCAATGGTGATTGTTCATCGCTCTCTTGGTCATATTTGGCAAGCCAACGCAGATAAAGTTCCATTTGACTTTTGTATTCATGGCGAAAGTTGCCGAGTTTGAGGTCGATCGCGACTAGGCGTTTGAGTTTGCGGTTATAGAACAGCAGGTCAATATAAAAGTCATCGTTATCGATTTGGATGCGTTTTTGTCTTGCGATAAAGGTAAATCCTGCGCCAAGTTCTAGTAAAAATTTCTCGATGTCTCGCAAGATGGCATCTTCAAGATCTTTTTTGAGGTAGCGATCGCTTATATCTAAAAAGTCGAGGATATAGGGATCTTTTAGCAGCAAATCGGGTGATATTTGCTTGTTTTCGCGTAATTCGGGTATGGCAACGATTCGTGTAAAACTGTATCAAGACAGGCTTAAAAGCAATATATAGCAATACTTTCAGCGATTGATTTAAGAAAGGTGCATGAACCGTTTTACAGCCGATCTGGAATCAACCCTCAGTTTGCATAGACAGAGTATAGACAATACTCTATTAGTTTGAAATAAACACTCTTTTAAACAGTCTATTGTAGATATCCAAGCAATATTTAAGTTTGATTGTTTTCTGAGTTTTGGAGCAGGTGATTTAAAGCTTTGTGGGCAGTTATTTCTGCTCGCTCAGAAGTAACTTTTTGGTAGCGTAAGGTAGTGTAGATATTTGTATGTCCCATTAAGGCGCGTAATTCTTCGATACCCATTAAGCCAACTCTCTCGGTGGCAAAGGTGTGCCGCAGGTCGTGCATTCTGATGCCTTGCAACTTTGGGTCTTGCTTGGTTAAGTTTGTCCAGTCTCGATGGGCTGTCTGATAACTCAATGGGGTAACTTTTCCTGTAACAGGCTGTTGGGTGGTGAATAATGCTGGTGATTCTTTGTGTCGATAGTATTTTAGATATTTTTCTAATGCGGTTGCGGCATCTTCGCTGTAGAAACACCATCGGGTTTTATTGCCTTTGCCAATTACTTGAAATTTACGTTCTTTGAGGTTGATTTCTGCTAATTGCAAGCTCAAGATTTCCGCGATCCTCGCTCCCGTGCGATGCAGCAAGCAGACCAGTGCTTTCATGCGACCGTCGCGTTCTACGACTTGGTAGAGACTGGCGATCTGTTCGGGCGATAGGTATCGAATTACTCCATCGGCATGATGTTCTCCTTTCTCTGGGTTTGGTTTGCGCCGATGCAGTCGGGCGATGGGGTTAGCTTTTAGGTAATCTTGCTCTACGGCAAAGTTGAATAGGGCTTGGACGATGGCTTGGTGGCGGTGATGGGTCGTATAGGCGATATCTGTTAAACCTTCTAGGTATTTTGTTAAGGTTGCTCGACTCAAGATTTCAATGGGATAACTGCCATATTCTTTGAGTAGTGGCATTAGGCTCAGTTCGTAGGATTGCACAGTGCTTTTGGCTAGTTCTGTACGCTCTAGAAATTCAGTGGCGACTGTAGCTAGTGTGATAGTCAATTTATCAGCTAGTTAAAGCGGTGAGTTATATAATTCTGTTGATAGTATAGTTTTATATAAACATACTTTTTAACACTATTTTGTGAATATTTTACAAGGTGATAAATCGCCTAACTCTGGTGAAACCTTGGCTGTCTATGTCAAACGTATCCGAATTTCCCTCGGTTTGAATCAGAGGGAGTTGGCGGCGATGGCGACGATTCATTTGCAGAGTTTGGGTAAGATTGAACGGGGACTGACGGCTAAGCTTAGTTCTCATAGTAAAACTGGTTTGGCTTCGGCTTTGCAAGTTCCTGTGGAATATTTAGAGGCTGTTTCTCGTGGTACTTCCATTGACCCTGTTTCTAAGCTTAAGTTCTGTCCGTCTTGCTGGACTCCTGGCAATCCTGCCGATCCGATGTGGATGGATGTCAGAGCTAATTTTTGCTTTCTCTGTGGGGGTAAACTTTGCGATCGCTGTACTCATTGCCAGCAAACTATTTCTTCGCTCAAGCATCGATTCTGTCCTTTTTGTGGTTCTCCCTATAAGTCCAAGCTGATTTCTCAAAGCTCCTCTGGGTAACGTTTTTAAGCCTATCTTGCAGGTTTTTACACGTATCCTGTAGCTACCCCTAAAGGATGTGGTAAGAGATTTAGTGAACGAACAGGAACGCCAATGTCAAGACTGAGAACACCAGCAAGTGTAGTGTCCCTAGCGATGAAGATGAGGAGTGAAGGGATGGGCATCCGAGCCAGCGGAAGAGTGCTAGAAAAATCCCATGTCAGCATCATGAGATGGGAGCAAAAATTGGCGAACCAGTTACCGCAATGGAGTCCGCCTGCCCCAGCAGGATCTGATATAACAGTCGAGGGTGATGAGGTTTACACTCGCGTAGGCGAGAACCTTTCCCCCCAGTGAGTCAAAAGGCTGGACAGTGACATTCATTGAGCGTAAGAGTCGCTATTGGATTGAAGCAAAAGCAGGGTTCAAAAATACTGAACTATTTGCAAAAGCAACAGAAACAGCATGGCAATGGGCAATGGCAAGTCAATACATCCGATGGTTTACCGATGGCGAAAGACGCTACGCTCAGCAACTGTGGCAAAGGGCAAGTGTGTACCTCAAATCCACCGAAGTAAGTCGTGAATATGCACATCGCAAGGTATGGCGACATGGATTAGAAGTTGCCATCAAAATCAAAGGTTCACAGGGCAATCGTCGTGTGGAATGGGTGAAACCTGAGCATCCCTATACGGCTATTAGCGACAAGTGTGACATTCATGCCAATCACAATGAAGCTAACAACAGTGCTTTGAGAAGGAGATGTAGTGCTTATCGTCGCAGACAAAACCTGTATGCTAAAAATACCAAAGGATTACAACGAGCAGTCACTGTGCAACGCTTAGTTCACAACTGGGTGAAACCTCATGTGGGCTTGGGTAAGAATAAGACTCCTGCTATGGCGATCGGACTTTTTCATCGTCCCGTTTCTATGCTGGAATTATTATCCTCAAGGGGATTTCATTGCCTCACTAATTAACTCACCACTGCCCAACCTAATATTGGCTCAATGAGTCTTTCGGTGAGGTATTCTGGCGTTCATAGTTAAAACCTTTGAGCAATAAGCTTTGGAATATATTCATTATATAAATGCATCAATGTATAATGACACCAAGATATAATGATGTCTTAAAAAGATGATAACATTATATCTACTGTGATTGAAATGCTTAGTTGCCTGCTTTAGGATTGATTTTTTATCTCTTAGAACAAATTGTCCAACGATCTATGGCAAGAGATAAAAGTTGCGGAGTTAAACAAGTTAAGTTGTGCAGACAAAAAACAATTTATCCCCTTTACGATTACGATAAAGCAGTTAATGTAAAGTAATTCGATTACGCCATTTGCGCGGCGCAGACTACCGCACAAATGAGAAAAAATGGTAAAAATTGCAAAGCAATTTTTACCATTTTTTGCCTTGGTAGAACTAAAGTTAATTTAAATAATCTGAGAAAGATATCTTGGTGTCATTACATGTTTACATCAAGATGTCTTTCTCGGATTATTTAATTGTTTAGATTTTTGATTGCGCTTGTAGCCCGTAACAAGATTCCTTGCTTCCTTCTACGTGTATTAATCACTGATGCTTGCTGAGAAATTAACTTCATAACTTCTTCGTTCTGTTGACAAATTTCCCATGCTGCTTCAATAAAAGCATCTTTAGTAATGCCTTGTTCTGATTTCAAATTATTTAAGGCTTTATTGATTGATTTGCGTAATCTCACCGTAGACGCTATTTTGGGTTCTTCGGATTCTATATCTGCTTGCGTTTCTTGAATCTCAATAAATTCTTGACTACTGCTGATGTTATTAACCTCACTACTTATTGAGGTGTCTCGATTCACTCTAGGACGTTTACTACGTCTTAAAAAATCTTCTATTTCCGCAGCACACATAGCTCTAAATCCTCAACTACTTGTATAAAAGGGTTTTCCAAATCTTTGTAGCCAGTTTCAGACAGCGTTTTACTACTGTCCATTGCTTGTTTATGTCGTTCGGACTGCAAAATTGACGGAAAAACCTTGAGATTCTCTTCCATTGCGGTAGATTTAATGAGCGTTATTGCCTTCTTGCTAGTAGTTGTTTGGTTTGCTCCAACCCACACATCTTTAAAAGGTAGTACACCTAGAATATCTCCATTAAGCAATTCAATGTCTTTCAACTCAGATATTGTGTCAATAGTTCGTAATAGAGATTGAACACCTTTGATAGTACACTCACAAGAAATTAACAGTTTATTAGCTGCTCCCATACACGAAATACATAACTGAGATCTTTGGGGTGGGGAATCAATTATACAAAAATCAAATAAATCATTAAGTGGTTTAAGGTACTTACGAAGCATAAGTCCACCCATCCCTGAATCAGCTAAATGTTGCTGAATTTTGTCCAAACCGTCATCACTTGGTATCAAATATATATTGGGTATTCCTAACTGATAGACAGCATCAATTGGTTTTACGATTCCTTTGAGTACCTCAAATAAACTTGGCTCATCTTGCTTTGTTTGATGTCTTGAGTAAAGTGTCAGAGAACTTTGCGGATCTCCGTCTACTAACAAAACCTTGTACTTGCTTGCTAGCATCCTAGCTACAAAGTAAGCACTGCTAGTCTTACCTTGTCCTCCAGCTAATGAACATATAGTTAATGTAATCATGTAATAGTATAGTTTAACAATTAGTTCATGTAGTAATGACACCAATTCATAATGACATCATTACATTAATAAATCAATAGGCTAATAGGTGTTTCAGAAAGTTATTCTTGCAGTAATAGTGCAAACCATTGATGAGTAAGCATTTTAGCCCCAGAAGCATATAAAGAGCTAAAATGATTGTTATAAGAGAAATTAAGTTGTCTACAATAATCGACTTCTCTGAAAAATCTAAAATTTAACAGTCAATTTGCATTGTATGCTCCATGCCTACTTTCTTTGACCTGCAAGAACCCGACTAACCTGAGTAGGTTGCCACTTAGACTTACGCTTAGTCGTAAAGCCTTGAAGATTAAGCTCATCGGCAATCATCTGTAAAGTTGCGCCATTAGCCTTCATCGATGAGATCAAAGCAATAACATGAGCTTCGGCAGGATTGCGCCGCAACTTTTTATCAATGACTTGATAGCCATAGGGAGGACTGCCGCAATGATGACCTAGCATTTTCTTAGAAGCCATAGCGTGAATCGTGCGATTGGAAACACAACCGCGCCCTAGTTGACTTAACGCTGAAGAAACACTAACAAAAAACTGATCCATCCCACCTTGAGTATTGAGTCCTTCAACAATACTGTGGAGACTAGCCTTGTAACCCACAACTTGAGAAATGATCTGAAGTACCTCTAAAGCATTGGCAGACAAACAACCTAGTTGATGAACAATTAGAACAGACACAGCCCCAGAATCAAGCAGAGCAAAAGCTTGTTGAAGTCCACCCGAAAAGTTACCAACACTGTCACCAGAATCCAAGAAAATATCAACTAAATCAAAATCTAGACAACGAGCATAAGCCCAAATCGCATCAAATTGGGCAGAATCACCAACCTTAACGTAACCGATTGCCCTAGTCCTCATTAAAAAAGACCTCAGAATCTAAACCCCAAAAGCTATCCGCCAACATTTTCTGACGAGAGTAATTAATTGGAAAATTCAAGAAACAAGCACAAAGCGAGATTTCTGAAACTGAAGGAAAATCCCGTAAAGTAGTAAAAACAAGAAGTCGAGGATTATCAGCAAAGTGACCAAAAGTTTGCTTCGAGAGAGCACGCACAATTAAAAACTCGTTAGCAGGGCTAGAGGAAAGAGATAGCTCTGCTTCTTCTGGAGAAGTAAACAATTCCCTGTAAATTTGTCCTAACAAACACCATTGATATCGCCCAAAAGTTATCTCCAATAAAGGAGTAGGCTCAGCAAAGCGACGAGGATTACGCCCCAAGGCCAACCAAGTCTGAATAACAAGAGACTTAAGCTGAGATAAAAGAGACTGCTCAACTTTTTTCAACCGCCAAAGTAGATCTTGCTTAGTGGTTGCATACATAGCAGGCAAACGATTCAGGGAAAAAACTGCAACATCAGCAATATTACTTGCCTCATGAGTAGATGTAATGAGGAGATTAAACTGGTCGTGAACCGCTAAGCCCGCAAACTCCTCAAGAACATTTTTGAAGGAGGACATAAACTTCGCTAGAAAATGGAGGAAAACTTGAAAGTAAATTCCATGCTTTCGTAAATAGAAGCATTTGTAAAGTATCCAATCCCAGACTTTACAGAAATTTATAAACAGAAACAGTGGACAAAGTAGAAGTAATGATTTACAAAAACATCCTTTTGTAAAAACATACAGACCAAGGCTTTCAAGGATATTCTAGATTAGGAGAATAGTCAACAAATCCAAACCCAGAAGAAGAAATAGAAAGATTTGTAATGATTTAAAATCAACAACAAGACATTGATGATAGATTGCAAATCAACAAAGGGATAGAAAGCAGTTGTATTGAAATAGAGAGCTAAAAGATATGACAAGAAACATTCAAGACTACATCGATCGCGGATATAGCTACGAAGAACTATTGAGCCAAGGACTCGCAGATCCCAGTGACCTCGAATCCTATGAATCAGCATATTCACTACCACCCCAAACAGAACAGCCCAAGATTAGGAAAAAAGTGAAAAAGTCAAAACAACAGGCTAACCAAATTGACTTTTAATCGCCACGACTATTCATGACCATGCAAAGGTCAGTGAATAGCAAGATGCTTAGGCGGAAGTAATCCCCTCGCCTAAGCATCGCTAAAAGATGTAATAGCAAGAATGTTGAAGATATGGAATTCAGGCAAATCAACATTAAAACAGGTAAAGAATTACCACTACCACCTAAAATCGTTGAGAACACATACCTCGAACACAAGTTTGGTAACGAACTAGACTCAACCAAACTGGCGATCGGCAGAATGTACGACGGCATAACCGAGCGAGATATTGAGAACCTCAAAGACCAAGGACTGCATATCATCCTTGCCAGTGCTAGAACCGCCTACTTTGCAGATCGCGCCATCGCCGAAAAAGTAAGTACCGAAATCTTCCCCAACCACAGCGATGCCGTCGCCTATGGCGGTTTACCAATATCTGACGCAAAGACCGCAGTAACCAAAGAGAAAGCACGCATCCTGATCATTGACGATGAAAGCCTGAGCAAAGATGCAGACACAGGCACATACAAAGCCGACTGGGGAAAGGAACTTATCACCCTGAGCAACGGCATTACTATTAGCGACAAAGCGATGGGAGCGATCGCCAGCAAACTCGGAGACTGCTATAGCCTCATCTCCGCAGACCTAGCCAAAGCCCTAGAAGCCGAAGCCAAACGCCCATTTCAATTTCGTGCAGGCGTACCCGAATGGGAAGGGATAATCAAAGGAACCTGTCGGAGCAGCCTCCTGTGCCAAGCCCTAGAAGTCGATGCGATCGTTGCCAAATCCAGCATCAAAGGCGATCGCAAAACCACCACTACAGGCATCCATGAAGTAAACCTATATTGGTCAAGAAAAGAAGACGCAAGATTCACCGAACAGAAACTAGGAACCCAAGCCCTAGTCTTTTTCCCCGAAGGAGTCCAAGCAGACGTACTGCCAAAACTAAAAGCCAAAGCCGAAAGCCTAGCTGAAGCCCAAGCAGATCCGCGCAAAATTGCCCAACTATATATAGAAAGGCACGAAAAGCGGCTAGAAAAAAGTCAAGAACCAGAAACAGAAGAGATTACCCAGCTAATCGAACCAGAACTAGCCCAAGAACTAGGACTCACCGAAATAATTAACCAAAACGATCGTCAGCAGAACCCAACTCAAGACAAAGAATACAAAGACTGGCTGTACGAAGTTTTAAAAGCAGACCTGAAGGAAGGAGGACATTGCCAAATCCTCGAAATGGAAGACATCACCAAACGCTTACAGGAATTCATGCAAAGCGAGTGGGTCGATGTCGCCACAGGCGGTGTATACGTTCCCAGTGGCATCGCCCAACCCCATAACCAACTACAGGAAGGAGAAATTAGCTTTAAAGGACTACCCGATGGCGCAAAAGTCGGCATTTACCGCAGCCCCGTAGCCAACGCCGCCAACTTCGACGTATTTACTAACAACCTTAAAGTCCTGCGAGAAAATGACCCCGAAGCCTACGTGCAGAAAGGCATTTGCTACATGCATCCCCACGATGCCAAAAGACTAGTGATCGACTTTGACGGCGATCGCGTAGCAATCATTCCCAGTCAACTAACCCCCGAACAACAAGCCCAAACCAAAAAAGAAATCGAGCAGTATCCCACCCTCATCCAAGAAATCATCACTAAAAACCTGCCTGAAAACAAACCCGTACAGGTCGAAAAAGAAAAGAAAATTCCCCGTGACCAAGAACATGGATTTCCGAACCTAGCCAGTGCCGCCGTCAATGCAGCCGATAACCCCACAGGAAAAGTCGCCAATCTCGGCATGAGGCTAGAAGCCCTGCGTTGGGATACGCAAAATACAGCCCCAGAGGACAGAGCTAGCTATTTACAGAATATTGGCAACCACTTTCAAAAAGTACTAGCCGAAGATCTGAGTGACAAACATAAATTTCAAATCCTCAACGATGACTGGCGATCGCGCATTAGCGAAATTAGGGAAATCGCCCAAAAAATTCCACACAGCACCCAACAGGAAAAAGCAATAGCAGCAGGCTTAGACAAAACCGAGCGTTTACTATGGGACTTAGGAACCCTAACCGCAGTCAACCTCCAACGAGCCGTTGATACACCGAAAAGTGCCAGAAAAGTGGACGAACAGGAATTTGAATTTTGTCAAAAAATTGGCAAATTCAAAGAAGTGGAATGGATCAAAGACAAAGACAATACCCAAGCTTACCTGGGCGATCGTGGACTGAAAACCAATACTCAAGATCCCGTCGGTTGGATGGTAGAGCAAGCCAATCAAATTCATCATGAATATAAACTAGTTGGCGATCGCAACTACAATCGATTCGATCACCTAATGCCCAAAGACAAGCTCAAACCAGAACATGCAACATGGGCAAAAGAGATCGCCACAGAATATAGCCATCAAATCGCCAAAGCCGTCGCCACCCGCAATCGCCTAGAACATGAAGAAGAAATCGCGATTGTTGCCACCTCAACCAAAGGAAACATCATCGAAATCGTCAGTCCCAGCCAAGCAGACCCAGAAGGCAAATCACCAATATGGGACATGGCAAAACAAGGGGAAAGCGTGGATATACAGATCGCCCAAAACAAAGACTGGAAAACCAAAAGCAACTATCCTTACAAAGCTGTAGCCATCCTTGATGAAGAAACCAAAGTCGATATCGGACTAATCTCGCCAGAGACAATTAAAAAACATGGCAAGAGTTTAGAAAATGGCAAAGTACTAGCGAACTTAAAACTCGACTTTAACCTTGGCATATCCAGAAACGATGTCAAAGACATGTTCGCCACAGCCGAAAAGTATCTAGAAGCGCAAAGCGCCGCCATCCCAGAAACCGAACGCGAAAGCCGAGCCGCCGCCCTGTGGCATAACAACAACCGCGCGATCGCCGCCAAGATGTTCACCGAAATTGTGACCACGCAATTGCAAGAATTACAAGTCGATAAATTCAAAGTCATCGGCTTGCAATATGACAGTAACGAGCTAAAGGATAAACAATGGCAACCTAACGAATTAGTCAATTGCAGGATGGTAATCGAGTCAAATCCTGAGAGTCCAATTTTTGATAAGAGAGTGATCCAAGTACACGAACAAGAGCGATGGCAAAACATAGGTGTATTGCACAACGATGCTGCCTATATGCCCACTGGCACAGAATTCACCGCAAATATCAACCTGTCCGCTAGCAAAAAAGATGCAGACTTTGCGATCGCAAAAAGTACAGTCAAACTACCCGAAATCTGGCATGGACTATCCCCCGAACGAGTCAAAGAAGCCGTTAACTTCGATGAGATCGTACCGAAATTAAAAGAAGCGATCGCCAAAGCCGCCGCCAATCAACCGACAATGACCGAATTCGCGGCAAAACTTGCCGATGAGAAAGTGGGCTTAAAAGCGCAAGTGCAGACAGGCGGCAGAATTAACGGAATTACCTATCTCTACGAAGGGCAAGCCGTAAAAGCAAGCTTAATTGAAATGTCGTGGAAAAATCTTGCCATGATGGGAGTTAAGTACGAGCCAGAGCGAGATCGAGAAGCTCTTATGTCACCCATTAATACAGCTACAACCGAAACCAACACACCAGCAGAAAGCCTGATGGGTACCCCCAAGCTCACCTTGCCATCAAATCCTCTTGCCAAGATCGAGACTCAACTGCGGGAATCAGTGCGTAGTCACTTTAGTAAAGATAAAGCTATGGCAGCGATCGCCACCCAATTTATTGGCAAAGCCGCCACCCCAGAAACAGTTTATTCCAGCACGAGATTGTACGAACAAGCATGGGGAGAACTGGCGAATACAGGCAAATATCAAACTGAAGATGTGATCATGGTGAGTGGTTCAGGCTCATGGCGGCGAGAAGGTGACGAACGCACCAAGACACAGATAGAGCAAGATCTACATCAAGTATTTACCAGTCATTACCAACCATTACTAGACCAAGCGATCGCCGCAGGTAGCCAAATATTAGTGGGCAATGCCAAGGGAACCGATCAGCTAGTCGTGGCATATATGCAAGAGAAAGGGTATACCCTCAACTGGCAACCCCAAGGTTACTATCAAGCTGCCAACCTCCAGCAAGAAAAATCAACACAGCAAGAACAACCAGTAAAAATCACAGGCAAACCCATTCAAATGGTTTATCCCCTCAAAATGCATGGAGAACCCAACCCATTACCAGTTAACACCTGTATCGAAGCCATGCGTGGACATGGCAGATGTCATACGACACGGAGATATGAACCCTATGCCGCCTATGGATTTAAAGAAGGGGATATTGCGATCGCTTATGCGGGAAAACAGCAAGTCGCCCTGCGCGTAGGAAAGCAATACCAAATTACACAGGAAATGCTGAACGATACGGATTATCAGAAACAATGGACGGGTCTGGAAAAGCATGGAGCCAAGGAATTGCAGACCTTCCAAGGACATCGCAACACTTGGGGAATGCACTTTGAGCCATTGGGAGACTATATTGACGGCAAGATTGTTCCATTTCCCGCAGTAGAAAAGCCAGCAGAAAAAACAGCAAACACCATAGTTAGCGATATCCAGAAACTAGAAGAATGGAGAACAATTGCCCAGTATCTTGGTAAAAGTGAAAACTATATTAATCGCATCCAAGAACTGATAGAAGGCGAGAGCATAACCGAAAAAGCAACCCTTGCCATGTCCAGAGATAGCGAAATGTTAGCTAAACAAGTAGCCTCACATTGGCGAGAGATATTAGCTGTGAAGAGTGATTATATCGAACAACAAGACGGGCAACTGGTATTTGAGCGTAAGGGAAACGAAGGCAAATACAGAGCGACATGGAAACAGACTACAGACACTCTGACCTTAGAATCCAAAACCATAACAGAAGGCTCAATCAAATATGCACATCTACTCGTACAGCAAGGATTAGAAATCACCCAAAATCAAGTCACCGTAAAAGATGCCAAGAATGTCGATCTCGCCCTCAAAGTAATAGCTGAAAGCCAAAAGCAAAAACAGGAACAGAGATAGCTTGCCCCAATCAACCCATAGATAAAGTCAGCGAAAATCTAAGCTTAATTTGATATTGGGAATGCGATCACTATTACCGTGAGTCGTGATTTCTATGCATTCAATGATTTATGGAATGAGATTACTGGTTGATTTTTTGCGAAATTGCAATATACATGTTATGTTTGACGTAACACATAACGCTTGCCTATGCCTCAAAAATATAAAGACAAACGCACAGCCAAATTTGCTGCTGGTGATCGTGTCAAAGAGTTTCAAGGATTTGAAAGGCAAGCATACAAACGTCTAGAAATTCTGGAAGCCGCACCTAATAAAGAAGCTCTTGTGGCGTTACCAAGTAACCGTTTTGAGGCATTAGGAGGAGATCGCAAAGGGCAGTATAGCATCCGCATAAATGACAAATGGCGTATTTGTTTTGAGTGGACAGAAACAGAAAATCGCCCCTTCAATATTGAAATTGTCGATTATCACTAAAGGAGAAAAGAACTATGGCAAGACCTGCAATTCATGCTGGCGAAATCTTAGCAGATGAGCTAGAAGAACTGGGAATTAGTGCATCAGAACTGGCGAGATCGCTCCATATACCCACAAATCGGATTACGCAAATTCTCAAAGGTCAAAGGGGTATTACGGCTGACACAGCATTACGTCTAGGACGATGGTTTGGCACTGGTGCAGAGCTATGGCTTAATTTGCAAAAAGCTTATGAGTTACGCTTAGCTGAGGAGTTAGCGGGAGAAGAAATTCAAAAAACGATTCAACCTCGTTCATCAAACAATCAGCAGTTAGTTCAAGTTTAGATAGATAAATTTTGAGTATTGGGAAGGTGATCGCTATTACTATGAGTCGTAGTTTCTAGGTGATTGCCTTAACATCTAACTGCCAAAGATTTTGCTATAGGCGATCTCACTAAAAGATCAGCGATCATACTGATTCAATAAGGCAGAAAGCTTTTCCTAATAACGCTTTCTGGTTATTTTAATGTCATATTGTTAAGTTTTTGTCCTGTACTTAAGAAACTATATATAAAGAACCTTAATCAACAGAATTACTCCAATGAAGAAGTATCCTAGAACCCCTCACTTGCCATATAGTCGAACAACTTCAGGAGATGACGCGATCGCTAAAAAGGACTATCTATTGGGAAAAGAAGTCGTAGTTCTAGAGAAAATGGATGGGGAATGTACTGCAATGTATTCTGATTATATCCATGCTCGCTCATTAGACTCAGCACACCATTCTTCTCGCAGTTGGGTCAAGCAACTACATGCCCAAGTAAAGTCACAGATACCAGAAAATATGATTATATATGGCGAGAACCTTTACGCAAAGCACAGTATTCCATACAACAATCTCAACTCCTACTTTATGGTTTTTAACATCCATATCTCTCCATCACTATGGTTATCTTGGCAAGATGTGAGCAATACAGTTGAGTTAATAGGACTGCATACAGTGCCTTTGCTCTATGAAGGGGTTTGGACAGAGCGATTAGCAGGTGAATTAATAAAACACGTAGAAGCAGATCCAAATACTGAAGGTTTTGTAGTTAGGTTGGCAAGCTCTTTTACAGAGAAAAATTGGGAAGAATCGATAGGTAAATATGTCAGCTCAAATTTTGAAATTAGTTCCGACCACTGGACAAAAAATAGATTAATTGCCAACAAACTAAAAGTACAGACATCATGATTGAAGAATTGAATGTTTGGAAAGATTACGAAGAAGGCGATCACTATTACCGTAAGTCTTGATTTCTAGGCGACTGATGTCTACTTAAAAACAGTAAGAGCGCTTACGCTTGAAGTTCGCGACCAGAGACATAGTAGGAAAAACTACCATGAAAATAGCAATCGGCGCGATGACAGGCAAGACACAGGCACAGGTATATCGTTCCAGAGCGAGATGCCTGAAGACCAGTAAACAACAAATAGACCTCGCCAAATCGATGCAAGCCAAAATAACCGATTTTGGCAACGGGACAAAACTGATCACTTTCAAAGATGGCACAAAGCGGACAATCCAAATCAAAGACCTGCTTCTCGATGCAGTACAAGCAAGCGTACAGGAACTAGGAGAATATCTCGCTCAACATCCAGACCAAATCTCCAAAGTAGATCCGAGCATCGTAGAAATGCTGACCTATGCCGAGTACTTCGTCAAAGCTGCCATGAACGAATACACCACAGACCCGCAACATTGCCGGGAAGTAGCGACAAGACATCTAGAAACCCTGTCCGAAGACTATCCTCAGATCTTCTCTAAAAAAAACTTAACGGAATCGCATTAAACATCAATCTAGCGATCTCGCTGAAACTCGATTGGAACTGCAAAGATCGCTAGAAACACGCCCAGCAACATTAACAAGCATTAACCCCTATCAGGAAAATCATGAAAACCCAAACATTAACCAAGACCGCAATCGAAGCCGTCATAACCATCAGTCTGATTGCAATCATGGGACTATTGACTGCCCTCATCTACGCCCTACTATCATTACTAGGGACTGAACCCACTAATCAATCCCTGCTAACTTCTCAGATAGAAGTACCAGAAACAACAGTCCAGCAACCAGCCACCATCAAAGCAAGACCAGAAACAACAGCAGCTTTACCCTCAGCAAAAGCATCCCCAGCCCTAGAAACATTTCCAGCAGTACAGACAGAAATCATTGCAAGCGTCACTACTAAACCCCTCACAAAAATGACCGTTGCAGAACTCAGAAATCTAGCTAAAGAGAGCAAAATTCCCAACTGGCGCAAACTGAAGAAGAAAGAACTAATCTTCAGCCTAACCAGCTAAATCATGAGTACTAGCCAGTCAAAGCAGATATTCACTAAAGCAAGAAATCTGCTTTGACTAGCATAAAGAACCAAGAAGAACGCTAGCGCGTAAAGTCCGTGAACGATTGTCCACAAAAAATAAAGTCAGGAGACTAAAACCATGGCACGTCAACTAAGATTCGATACCCCAGAAGAACTAGCCACAAAAATCATTGACAAACTGAATCCCGAAGAACTGCGCGTCACCACCAGAGCCTTGATCGTCCACATCAACGAGCAGATTCCCGTCAAAGAACTGGAAAAGACAGTCGCAGCCAGCAATGCAGTAGTTGAAACAAGCCGCAAATCCAAAGCCCGTAAACCACAAGTCAGCACAGACAAGATGTGGCTGTATCAAGCGAAGAAGGGATGGGCATTGACCAACCTCAGTATGCCAATTGAGAAAGTGAGCCAACGCTTGCAGAATCATTATGGCTGCAAGATTCTGGCAACCAAAGAAGGCAAGATCAACTTTCTGCCATCCAAGCCCACCACCATTGACGAACTGCAAAAGAATGGATTTGTTGTGTATCGTCAAGACCTAAACAAGAAAGCAGCCTAGCCATCAACAACCGACAAAAGCACCTAGATCCAACGATCTAGGTGCTAAATCATTTTGAGCGTATAAATAAAATGCTAACGATCGCCAAGACCAACCTCGCTACAGGAGAGATCGTCGATAACGAGATTCAATTTCGGGACACCTTACTCGAAGCCCTGCATCCAGACATCAACCTCACCATCGGCAACATTTCCAGCTACTTACAAAAGATAGCCAAAGCCGAAACCATCGCCAAAACCAGCAAATCCGCCAGCAAGCGCAGCACGGCAACCAAAAGCATTGTACCCCTGAAGAAACAAGCGATCGCCGCCTTAACCAAAGGACTAGACAAACACCAACTAGCAGGAGCATCGGGAGCCAGAAAACATGGAGACTTCTTCTTCAGCCAAGGACTCAACCCCTTTGCCACTTATTTCCCCAGCGCTATGGGACAAATCAACTACGGCTCCATCCTGATGACCGAATGCCTGAAAATCTATGGCATCGAACGAGTAAACATCCTAATTGTCCAAGACAAAGAACATCGCACCGATGACTGTCACGGCAAAATCAGCCATGAATTTCTGAATCAACTGCGCCAAAGCGAAGATTTTGTCATCCCAGCCAACACACCATTCCAGTTTCGAGCAGGAATTGCTAATCAATGGGTAGCCAAAGGAACCTTGCAACTCAGCCTAAACTGTCCCAAAGGCATTGACCTAATCTTGCCCCTATCCTGCTTCAAAGGACATAAACCCGAACTAGGTATCCACAAACTCGCCAACTTGAAACTAGGAATCGTCAACTTCGCTCAAAAGCGGCGAGTCAAAACCTCCTATACCGTCTGGCAATGGTTCAGCCAACAAGCGATCGCCCAAGATGTCTTACCCACCACCCAACAGAAAGCCGAAACCCTAGTTGCCGCTCAAAGAGACATCAAACAACTCTGCCAACTCGTGCAAACAGAGCAATGGGTCAAAGCAGACGATCCTGAAGAAGCAAGTAACGAAGAAGAAGCCGATGGCAAAATCCTATCGGAAATCCTCAAACATGACATTCACGGACAACTGCTAGAACATCCCTATGTGGTGCGAAAGATTGAAGACCTCGTAAGACGAAGATGGTTAACCCTCGCCACTAGCGGCGGCATTAACTTCTCCAGCTTCATGGCACAACCCTGCCCTGAACTCGGAGAACTGGAAATGTGTATCCCCGAAATGCCTGAAGGCGAGTATGTCGGCTTCAGATATCCTATCCGCGATCGCAACGACCTCCAGATTTGGACAAACAAACACATCAAGGGACTCAACCAACAGGGAACCATGTATGTCAATCCAGACATCGCCCGTGACTATTGCGGTATGGACTTTGACGGAGATACCTTCTGCGTGAAATCAGTTAAGAAATTACCTGAAATCGCCCAAGAAATCCGTCAGCACCACATCAAGCCCACCACCTACAAACCCGACAAAGTGCCAGTCCAAGGCACATTAGCCGAAGTCGCCCTAAGATCCACCGAAAACCAAATTGGACTGATTACCTATTACCTAGCCACCGCATGGGCAACAGGGAATCATCAATACATTGGAGGCTTAGCTCAAGAAGTCCAAGTCGCAGTAGATCGGCTCAAATCCGACCTCAGCCACGACCAAGCCTTTCTCGATGAAGTCGGCAAAAGCTTACCAAAACTAGATTGGCTAATTGACCGCAAACAACAAGGAGTCTATGGCAGCTACTACGACCCAAAGCAGAGATGCAAAATGCCCGCAAGAACAATGGAAGCTAACGGTGAATACCAAGACGCAATCTCATTCCTGATTCAAGCTGTAAATGCCATCTGGCAACCTGTAGATTTGCATGAGCGCACCCTGCTCGAATTCCGCGAACTATTCCTCAAACCGAACGAAACGCTTTACAAAAGAGCGATCGCCCGTCGTGATGAATATACCAGCAAGATTAGGGAGGCAATGAAACTATCAAGCGATCGGGAATCCCGCAAGAAAATCCTGAGAGCAGCAGTGCAATGGGCGAAAGCACTGGGCGAGAAACTAAGGCAGAAAAGCGAACAGACCGTACAAACCTATGCCGCCGCCATGTGGCAAGCCAGTCACAACGGCGATCACGGAACCGCAAGCGTAGTCTTCAATATGTTCCTACCAGAGATCTGCGATCGGCTCCATGACAACCAACTGATGCGACTGCAAATTGTAGGCGCACAGTATGGAGAACTTGCATCAACCAAATGGACAGGAAATGGAGAACACGCCTGCATCCCCATCGTAGTATCTCAACGTCAAGAAGATGGCAGATATCAAATAGAAGTCATCCGTAAAAGCAGAGAAAAGCCATACCTGCTAGGACTCGTCGCCAAAGACTCCGCCAAAGTATTGGTGGGAGAATACACAGCTTCGCTGAAAACTCATCAAAAGACCATAGTTTGCGAACTGGTTGCTGCCTAGAAATCAAGGGGATAAAGCAATCGCTTTATCCCCTCTATCTATCTTCTAGAGAAAAAGAATTAGTCAGTCCAAAAACTTTGCTAAACTGAGCAGATATGAAAACGGATACACTCTTTTATCAATTATTCAACACCTTTCACACTCTACTGTTTGAGCTAATCGAACGCCCAATCTCTGAAGCAGAAGGCTATGAATTTAGCTCAGTGGAGGTGAAAGAAAAAGCCTTTCGGTTTGATGGGATATTTATCCCCAAAGCCAAAGACAAGCCGATATATCTAATTGAAGTGCAGTTTCAGCAAAAGGAAGACTTTTACTGGGAATACCTATCCGAGATATATCTGTACCTGAATCAGTCTAGACCTGAACAAGAATGGCAAGCGATCGCCATCTTTGCGAGGCGCAGTTACGAACCAGAGCCAAGAAGCCACGTGCAGGAAATGCTCGACTGTCAAAGGATACAACGAGTTTACCTAGAAGATCTTCTAGAGCGAGAGACAAACTCTTTTGCGATCGGTATTATTCAGCTAATCTTGTCTAGCGAAAGTCAAGCTGTCAGCATGGCAAGACAATTAGGCGAGAAGATAGAGCAAGAAAACAATACCGAAATTCAAGAGCAGGTACTAGAATTAACTCATATTACGCAGAAGTCTAAAAAGGTTTCAGGGAGTGCCATTCCAAGTAAGATTGCTGCAAAGCCTTGATATATAACTTGGATTTGAGAGCAAAATGATTTAGTTTAGAATTAAGTTTGAGAACCTCCAATTTCAC
>JADBWH010000143.1 GCA_020404105.1 Pseudanabaena sp. M53BS1SP1A06MG
CCAACACTTGGCTAGAGATCAACGCTAAATTGCAGTAATGGTATCGTGTCAGTGAAGGAAGAGAAGCTATGCCTTGTGCAGGATGTATTGACAGTCAATCAACTAAAATTGCTAGTCGATTAGCTTGCCCAGAGGAAGTTGGTACTGATGGCAACAAATTCGTCAATGGTCGCAAACGTCATCTGCTTGAGGATACTCTGGGATTGATAAGGTTTTGTTGTCCAAAAGAAGCGTTGGGTCGTTGAACGTACTTTTGCTTGGTTTTCTCATTTTCGTCGCTTGACTAGGGAATACGAACTTTAATCTGAAACTTCTGAGGCTTTTTCTATGATGGCATGATTCACATTCTCCTCAAACGCCTTGCTTAACTTCTCAAACACGCTCATAGCTACCATATCTTTCCTAAGGTACTTTATTTCTCCGCTCTTCCCTTACTTGGTTATTAGCCCACTGGAACGTCTTTCAAAAAAGCGAACTTAACTGGGATAAACTTCCCTCATTAATCACTGTAGTTTTTAAGCGTAGATTTGAGTCGTGTTCAGTAACCCTCAACTCAAGAAAACCATAGTCCACGCAATACTCAGACTTTAAATTTCTTGAGTTGTCGAACTGATGTAGTTTTTAGGTTTTGACTACTTTACAAGTTATGATAATGAATGGTCAAAATTCCAGTTTTTACATTTTTCTCTAAAATTTCGCTAATAATATCATGATGCGTAGCAACTATTGCGGTCACCTTAATACTGAACATATCGGACAAACAGTTAGCTTGTGCGGTTGGATCGATCGCAGACGGGATCATGGTGGTGTGATCTTTTTAGATTTGCGCGATCGCACAGGAATCTTGCAAATTGTCAGTGATCCGCAGCGCACTCCCGACTCCTATAACCTTGCAGGGGAATTACGCAATGAATATGTAGTGAGGATTGTCGGTAAAGTTTCTAAACGTCCTGAAGAGTCACTGAATCCCAAACTGGCGACAGGGGAGGTCGAAATCTATGCAGAATCGATTGAGTTACTTAACAGTGTTAGCAAACCATTACCTTTCATCATTTCTGAAGCTGAAACAATTAAAGAAGAATTGCGCTTTAAATATCGCTACCTCGATATGCGTGGAGAGCGTCTCTCTAATAACCTTAAGCTTCGCTTTGAAGTTGTTAAGTGTATTCGTCGCTTCCTTGAGGATGAATATGGATTTATGGAAGTAGAAACCCCTATCCTTTGCCGTTCCACTCCTGAAGGTGCTCGAGATTACCTAGTTCCTAGCCGTGTGAATGCAGGTCAATGGTATGCATTACCGCAATCGCCTCAGTTATTCAAGCAGCTATTGATGGTCGGTGGTTGCGATCGCTATTATCAAATTGCTCGATGTTTCCGTGATGAGGATCTCCGCGCTGATCGCCAGCCTGAGTTCACCCAACTTGACATGGAAATGAGTTTCATGTCTCAAGAAGAAATCATCGATCTAAATGAGAACCTAATTCGCTACATTTTCAAAACTGTGAAGGGAGTTGAACTTGGTACTTTCCCTCGTCTTACCTATGCCGAGTCGATGGATCGTTATGGTTGCGATCGCCCTGATACGCGATTTGGTCTAGAGTTGGTCAACGTCACCGATTTATTTGCTGACTCTGCATTTAAGGTGTTTGCAAATACCGTTGCTAATGGTGGCATTATTAAAGTTCTGGCTGTGATTGGTGGTGATGAAGCTATTTCTAATACCCGCATCAAACCAGGTGGCGATTTATCAAATTTAGTAGCTCAGTATGGAGCCAAGGGCTTAGCCTTTATCCGTGTGCGTGAAGGCGGCGTAATTGACACAATCGGTGCGCTGAAGGATAGTCTCACCGAAGAGGTCAAGCAAGAACTGCTGAAGCGTACAGGTGCAAATGCAGGTTCAATCTTGCTATTTGGTGCTGGAGACAAAGTGATCGTCAATGAGTCTCTCAATCGTTTACGCTTAGCACTGGGGCATGAATTGGGATTGATTGACCATGAACAACTCAATTTTGTCTGGATTACTGACTTCCCCATGTTTGAGTGGAATGCCGATGAGAAGCGTTTAGAATCATTACACCATCCTTTCACCTCACCACGTCCTGAAGATATTGCCGATGGTCAGCCTATTGATGTCAATACGATTGCCCTCGCCTATGACCTTGTACTCAATGGTACAGAAATTGGTGGTGGTAGTATTCGGATTCACAAGCGCGAAGTTCAAGAAAAGGTATTTGCGGCGATCGGACTCACGGATGAAGAGGCAAAAGAAAAGTTTGGATTTTTATTGGAAGCCTTTGAATATGGCACTCCTCCTCACGGTGGTCTCGCTTTTGGACTCGATCGCTTGGTGATGTTAATCTCTGGAGCAGACTCAATCCGTGATGTCATAGCTTTCCCGAAAACCCAGCAGGCTCGAGATTTACTCACCGAAGCGCCATCCAGTGTCGATGACTCACAACTTAAGGAACTCCATGTTAAGGTAGCATTACCTCCAGCTAAAGCATAAAAAGCGGCGCTTAGCGCCGCTTTTTATGCTTTGATTCAGACAGAAAGGTTAACATAGCTATAACTTTTGTGGCAATCTCATGACATCAGTACCGACGGTTCGCACTCATCGATTGACGAAACAGTTTGACAATCACATCGCCGTAAATCATATCAATTTGCAGATTGATCGTGGCGATGTCTATGGTCTGATTGGTCCTAATGGTGCTGGTAAAACTACTTTGATTCGGATGCTGGCGGCGGCTGAGGAACCGACCGCAGGTGAAATTTATATTAATGGGGCACGGTTTTTACGTGGGCAAAACAATCCCGAACTGAAGCGGCAACTGGGCTACTTACCCGATGACTTTCCCTTGTACGACGATCTCACCGTGTGGGACTACCTTGATTATTTTGCGCGTTTATACTTTTTACGCGACCCACAGCGAACGCAAAGATTACATGAAGTAATCGAACTGGTAGAGCTTCAACAAAAAAGAAATGAGGCGATCGCAACTTTATCGAGAGGCATGAAGCAGAGGCTGAGTCTTGCCCGTAGCATCATCCATAATCCTACCCTCTTGTTGCTAGATGAACCAGTATCAGGGCTTGATCCACTTGCGAGAGTACAGGTTCGCAATATTATTAAATCTTTGCAGCAGCAAGGCATGACCATCCTCATTTCATCCCATATTTTGAGCGATCTGGCGGAAATCTGCACGTCAATTGGAATCATGGAATTGGGTAGATTAGTCGAGAGTTCGCGTTTACAGGAGCTTTATGATCGCAGTAATCAAGATCGGCAACAGTTACTAATCTCCACTCTCGGTAATCTTGAGGATTTACAAGCTGTACTCAAGCGATCGCCATTAGTGCAAGAAGTGGAAGTTATCTCAGGCGTTCCTAGTGTCCGCGTCCAATTTGGCGGCAGTATTGAGGAATGTGCAATATTACTGAAGTCTCTTATTGATTCTGGTATACCAATTTCTAACTTCCATCGCACTCAAGAAACCTTAGAAAATATTTTCTTGAAACTAGGCTACAAACAAACTAGTTAACAAAAGTTCAAAATTATTAGCTTGAGAGAGTATTTGTGTAGTAAACCCTCTCTCAAATCCAAACAGATTAAAAAACTTTATCTTTTTGTTGCTTTTGCAGCGAAACTTTTAAAAAATTACTAACATAATTAAATAATTTAGACTTACGCATCGAGTGGGTAGATAAGCTGTGGGCTTCTCCCAGACCTCATCCACTCAAAACCCAGCAAATTCATTAACATTACGTCAGTCCTAATATTTTTGAACCTACCTATAGCATTCCTAAATCAGTTATAAAAATCATTGACTTCGGCTTCGCTCAGCCATTGGTTTATTACATTGGTTTATTAGTGGCTTAGGATTCGCTCAGTCAACTAAATCTCATTTGAGATTTCTCTATGCGGTAGTCATGCAATGTAATTGTGTTGCGGGAGATTTGCGCCCGCAACACAATTACTAAAAAAATTACTTTGCAGCACTAACCTCTATGCTATATGCCTGATGAATTAACTAGACTTTTTAGTGAATATATAAATGTTTGCATTACCGATTTACTTAGCTATGCATATCCCTGATGGATATCTCAGCTTGTCAGTGAGCTTAGTTACAGGGATTGTCGCGATCGCCTTAATTGCTCTTTCGCTTAGTCGAGTGCAGTCAGAATATAAAGAGCGTACAGTGCCCTTGATGGGAGTCAGTGCTGCTTTTATCTTTGCAGCACAGATGGTTAATTTCCCGATCATTGGTGGTACATCTGGACATTTACTCGGTGGTACTCTTGCAGGAATTTTGCTGGGACCTTGGGCTGGCTCACTCGTGATGTCCGTCGTCTTTATCGTGCAGTCAGTGATGTTCCAAGATGGCGGACTGACAGCTTTAGGTGCAAATATTACGATTATGGGATTAATTGGAACCTTTGGTGGTTATTATCTCTATCAACTTTTGAGAACTCTCATCGGTAGAAATACTTGGTTGGGAATGAGTATCGGAACTGCGATCGCTTCATGGACGAGCGTAGTTGTAGCTGCAGCTCTGTGTGCTCTAATTTTAGCTCTATCGGATACAGTTCCCTTGGTAGTAGGACTGACGGCAATGCTCTCATGGCACTTTATGATTGGGATTGGAGAAGCTTTAATCACGCTTGCAGTGATCAATTTTATCTGGAATACACGTCCTGAACTAATTTACATAGCGCCAAATCAAGATTCAGCACAGGTTACTATCAATCAAGATGATGAATAAAAATCGTATTTTCCTATTTATAGGCTTAGCCATTGCATTGAGTATTGCCGCTTTCTTATCACCTTTTGCGAGTAAAAATCCCGATGGGCTTGATCGTGTTGCCCAAGATCTCAAATTTGAAGAAAAAGTTGCTACAGAACCACCAGCAAAACAACTTCCATTTTCGCAAATTTTTGATGAGTACTCCATCAAGGTGATTCCTAAAGATAATGAAAAATTAGCAACGGCTCTAGCAGGAGTTACAGGTACGTTAGTGGTATTTGGTCTAGCTTGGGCAATTGGGAAACTCACTGTGCGAAATTCTGAACCTAAAGAATAATACTGAGAAGAGATACCAAGCGACAATCTCAAGATTTGCACTATGCTCTTACATATTCCCCTGCTCGAAACTCACGATCCCAAACTCCCATACAATTGTGATCGCTGCAATTTTTGGAATAGTTTGGCAATCCATACACGATTGCTTTGTATCTTTCTCTTGGTTTTTGCGATCGCCTTAACTCCCATTGGTCGATGGTGGACTTGGGCAATCTATGGCATGACAACTTTGCCAATTCTCTATTGGAGCAAAGTAGATTTAAGGATTCTCATCAAACGCATGGCGATCGAGTTCGCATTTATTAGCGTTATTCTCATTGGCACTTTATTTCGTGGGGGTGGACAAATACTCTGGCAGTGGCGCTGGATGCAAATTACTACCAATGGCTTGACTGTTTTAGGGAGTGTTGGCATCAAAGCATTTTTATCTTTATTGCTGTTAAATATCCTTACTCTCAGTACTTCCGTACCACTGCTATTGCAGGCTTTGGTGACACTAAAAATGCCTCCACTCCTAATTAGTATCCTTGCCTCGATGTATCGCTATATTGGCGTGCTGACCAATGAGTTTAAATCAATGCACCGCGCCGCAACTGCACGTAACTTTGCGCCCCAAAATCTTTATAATTATCAGCGCCGCGATCGCGCATGGCAGAGACAGGTATTAGGCAATATGCTAGGTGTGTTATTCATCCGCACCTATGATCGTGGCGATCGCATCTATCAGGCGATGCTAGCACGGGGTTATCAAGGTATTCCTGTCGTGACTGAATCAGGATCAGGCGGATGGCGCGATCGCCTTGCTATTGTTTGCCTTTTTATCATAATTTTAAGCAGTCAAGTTTTTATTCATTGAAGACCTTGCGGCGCAAAACCTTCAAGACTTACCTATGCACCATAACCCAATCTCTATTGAAAACCTCAGTTATGTCTATCCTGATGGTATTCAGGCTCTGAAAGGGATTAATCTCCAAATCGCCGCAACAGAACGAGTAGGGATCGTGGGCGCAAATGGATCGGGTAAATCCACGTTATTACTGCATCTCAACGGTATCTTGATGCCACAACAGGGCGAAATCGTGATTGGTGAAATGCTGGTTTCCTCCAAGAAATTGTTAGCGATTCGTAACTTTGTTGGTCTTGTATTTCAGAATCCCGACGATCAGCTATTTATGCCTACGGTTTGGGAAGATGTTGCTTTTGGTCCGATGAATCAGGGTATCAAAGGGGAAGAACTCAAAATTAGAGTAGCTGAGGCATTAGTTGCTGTAGGGCTAGATGTGACTAAATATGCTGATCGCCAGTCCCATAATCTGTCGGGAGGCGAAAAGAAGCGCGTGGCGATCGCTGGGGTGTTAGCGATGCAGCCACAGGTTTTAGTATGTGATGAACCTTCTGCTCAGCTAGATCCGCGATCGCGTCGTCAATTAATTCAGCTTTTACGAACTTTGCCAGAAACCCAGTTAATCGCGACTCATGATTTGGACTTAGTTCTAGATTTGTGCAACCGCACGATAGTTTTGAGCGAAGGAAAAATTGTCTATGACGGGGACACGAAACAGGTATTAAGCGACCATCAGTTTTTGCTAGCCCATGCACTGGAGATGCCCCTCAGTCTTGCGTGAAAGTGCGGCAAAGCCCCCACTTTTTCCGCAAGACTCTCTCTAGTTGAATAGATGACTGGCGATCGCATCGGCTAAACCTTCAGAACCACCTTTGCTACCGACGCGCTCTAAACCATTTTGGCGGCAGCGTTCCAAATAATCGCGATCGCCTAAAGTCCGTTTGACACACCTTGCTGCTTCTCGCAAAATTTCAGGTGTAGCGGATTTTTTGCCAATGGTTTGCACTGATAGTCCCAGCAACCTTTGCTGTGCTTCGGCAAATCGATAGGAAAATTGCGGACCATTTCCCATAATTTGAACAACTGGTTTTCCTAATCCCACAGCCTGCTCAACGGCGGTTCCAGCCATACCGATCGCGAGATCACATTGCTGCAAAATATCGGGAAAGGCATCACTAAAACAAATGACCCCAACATTAGCATCCCTTTGATAGAGATTGCCGTCAGTATATTCCCAACCTGACTTAGTGGCAAGTTCAGGCAATTGGGGGATCATGCTAGGTACAAGGGCAGCCCGAAACTGGACGGGATTAGGGGCAAACTCTTGGGCAATCACAACACATAGGCTTAATTGCAATGCTAAATTTTCCGCAGCTTCAGGCAAACGACTTCCCGACAATAAAGCGATCATTGGCACATTTGGGGCTAAATTCAGAGGCTTTCCTGTTGGTTCCAAAACATCCATGATCGGATAGCCTGCATAACCCACATTGTGATATCCCCGCTTTTGCAGCAGTTTCGCACTATAGGCATCACGGGTCAAAATTTGCCGACAACGCGGCGATCGCATGATCAGTGATAGTTCCCAACGTGGGATAAAGCGATTTTCATAAAAACCTGATGATGAGACTAAAAACAGCCCATAGGGCAATCCCGTCAGGTAAGCAAAAATTGCGGGAAGTACATCGCCTGTGGCAAAGGCATAGTCACAGTTTTTACCACATAACTTTGCAGCTTTAATTTGTTGCCAAGTCAAGCTAACCAAACCTGACTGAAAATCGGAAATTTGTTTATGCAAGCTCATATAGCCAAATCCCCCCGATGGCAAAGCTTTAGTCGGTGTCGCAATTTCTACCCCAGCACGACGATAGGTATTACCTTCTCCCACCAGTGGTAAAGCGATCACTTCTACATTGGCATACTTGCGCCGAAAAGCCTTTAAAACTTCACAGGCATTTAAATCCTCGCCATGACCATTGCTGATAAATAGAACTCGTTTTGGTTTCATTCAATAATCAAATCTACGTCTAAAACTTATAGTATTCCAAAGCTAGGTAGCCCAAAGTTTCACTTAGCATGAATATGACATTACTAAACTTTATGATTAATCGGTCATTTGACGCGACAACTGGACAGAATTATCTTAAAATACGGTAAGCGCATGATAATACCGTAGATTTATGACCTTTTTAAAAAAATTAGAAACTCCTAATTCGCCCAGCCAACCGACCGATCCAGAGCCAGAAATAAAATCACATCTTACTCATGCTAGTCAGCAACTAAAAATCCTACTGAAAATTAAGGGGGTCTTCTTGCTGACGGTTGGTTATTTACTGTCACCACTTTGCTGGTGGAATGACTTGATTATTAATCTGCCGATCGCCTGTGGATTTGGTTATGTAGTGAGTCTATGGAGTTCTGAATGGTTTTTTCCAGCAGCGATCGCAGGCTATTGGTTATCAAATCTGATCGGGATTGTCTTCATGCAGATAGGGGCAACGGATATCCTCCAAAAAAATACGGCAAAGAAACGTAGTTTAAAGCAAGAGTTATTGACGGGGGTAATGACTTCGACTGCTTATACCTTTGTGATTGTGGCATTAGTTTATTTTCATATTATTGACCTCAGCACGATTTTGCCTACTAATGAACAATTTAGCTTAGCTTTCCTCAATCCACGAAACTAAATCTTTTGGTACTTAGATATTAAAGATATTTGAAAAAAATTTTTATAAAAAAATTTATATATGAATTACTTCTTACTCTCAGGATTTAGTTTTATTGTTGGTACTGTCGTTGGATTAACAGGAATAGGTGGTGCTTCCTTAATCACACCCATGCTGATCTTTATGTTTAATGTCCCCGCAGCGATCGCTGTTGGCTCGGATATTGTTGCCGCCACGATGATGAAAGCGATCGCCAGTATTAGCCATTGGCGACAAGAAACCGTCGATTTTCAAGTCGTAAAATGGTTAGCCTTTGGTAGTGTACCTGGAGCATTATTGGGAGTTGTCATTCTTCATATCTTGCAATCTCAAGGATGGAGTTTAGATTCATTTCTATTACCTTCTATCGGTACGGTGATTTTGTTAGTCACGATTGCAGGTTTAGTCCAATTATCTCTCGCCACTTTTGCACCAAATATATCACCTCTCTCCTTTACCACTTTTGATCTAGAGACAACTAACGGTAAGACCAAATCAATCCTGACAGGATTTATTCTCGGCTGCATGGTTGGACTAACTAGTGTTTCTTCTGGATCACTCTTTGCTCTAGTACTAATGACTTTCTTTAGATTGGATGCTCGCAAATTGGTAGGTACTGATATCACCCAAGCTGCCATATTACTAGGTTTTACCTCATTGGGGCATCTCAGCCTTGGTACAGTTGATTGGCATATCGTAATTCCTATTTGGATTGGTTCTGTGCCTGGAGTAATTCTAGGTTCAAAAATCTGCAAATTAGCACCACAAAGAGCTTTACGCTATCTTATTTTTATTATTTTGTTAACAGTTAGCTGGAAGTTAATCCACTCTGCATAAACAACAAAAAGACTCGCAATGCGAGTCTTTTTAGATAACACCAATAAAAGATTCGCAATGCGAATCTTTTATTTTTACTTGTTCGCTACAACTGTGACAGCTTGAGCTTCTGAAACTGTAGGGAAGGCAGATGGATGAGCCAAAATGGGAGAATTTTTCAATGAAGATACATCAGAATGAGCTTGACGCATTTGCGAATTAATCACCACCGTGGTCGCATCATAAAAACCTGTTGCCATCTTTGGATAAGCACCGATCGCAATAATTGGTACTAAGAAGCAAACCGCAATAAATACTTCACGAGGTCTGGCATCACTAAAGTCAGATTCACTGGGTAATGCACAACTTGTCCCAAAACAAACTACTTCTTGATTACCTTGGGCTCTGAGACTGATATCCGAGATATCGCAGGAAGGATTGATATCACAGGTAGGATTACCCTCACAGGCGTAGAAAATCTGACGCAACATGGAGAGTAGATAAATCGGCGTGAGAATTACGCCAACTGCAGCGAGGAATACGGTGACTGTTCGGAAAGTAGAGCTATAGACATCGCTAGAGGTTATTCCCACAAATACCGCAATTTCACTAGCGAAACCACTCATGCCAGGAAGAGCCAAAGATGCCAAGGCTCCAACGGTAAACAGAGCAAATACCTTAGGCATGACCTTACCAATGTAACCCATCTCATTCAATAACATTGTGTGAGTGCGATCATAGGTAACACCAGCTAGGAAAAATAAGACTGACGCAATCAATCCGTGGGAAAGCATTTGCAACATTGCCCCACTAATTCCCAAATCTGTGAAGGAGGCAATACCGATGAGAACAAAGCCCATGTGGGAAACTGAGGAGAAAGCAAGGCGACGCTTCATATTGGTTTGAGCAAAGGAATTCACTGCCCCATAAACAATATTTACCACGCCTAACATTGCTAATATTGGCGCAAAGTATACATGAGCATGTTCAAGTAATCCCATATTTAAACGAATCAAACCATAACCGCCCATTTTCAGCAATACACCAGCCAAGATCATTGATACGGGTGAAGATGCTTCACCATGAGCATCAGGCAACCAAGTATGGAGAGGGAAAATTGCAAGTTTAACACCAAAGGCAATTAATAAACCTGCATATAGGGCAAGCTCCAGAAATAGAGGGAATTCTTTGAGGGCTAGCTCGGAAATATCAAAGGTAAGGTTGTTACCGTAGAGAGCCATTGCTAAACCTGCCACTAAAATAAAAATGGAAGCGGCTGCAGTGTAAAGCAAAAATTTGGTTGCTGCATACTGGCGTTTTTGTCCACCCCAAATTGAGACGAGCAAATACACAGGAATTAGTTCTACTTCCCACATGATGAAAAACATCAGGAGATCTTGGGCAACAAATACGCCGATCTGTGCAGAGTACAGCACCAACATTAGGAAGTAGAACAAGCGAGGTTTGATATTAACTTGCCACGCAGCAAATATAGATAGTGTGGTGACAATTCCTGCTAGTAGTACCAAGGGTGCAGAGATGCCATCGACCGAGACCGCCCAACTGAGACCTAACTGGGATATCCATGTGTACTTTTCCGCGAGCTGAAATGTTGCACTACTCGGATCATAGTTTTTCCAGAAGGCGTAGCACATCAAAATAAAGTCAGCGATGCCTACACCTAATGCATACCAACGCACAGTTTTGCCTTCTTTGTCAGGCAATATGGGGATTAGTAGGGAAGCTATGAGGGGGAGCAGTACAATCGCGGTAAGCCAAGGAAATTGGTCTAATGTCATGTCAATGAGAATAAATACTTACCAAGGGGATAATATGTATTGTACTAAACTTTATAAAGTTTTAAGCATGATTATTTTCGATGAATATCATCAATACAACAAACACAAAAACATAAAAACATAGGTTTCCCCACAACAAATATTGAGTTTAGGCTGGTGCATACATGGTATTTCTCAATTAAGATGATCTCTGTGAATCCTTAATGGATCAGGTTCATGCTTTCTAGAAATTTTCATTTGCCCATCCTTACCTAATTTAGCAATACCAAGTTTTCTAAGAGGCACAGACATAGTCTGCAATATCTAAAAAGCTACGACATAGGGATGCACGACTGAGGTAACACTTGGGTACTGGTATGCCATCAATTAGATGTAGGGCATTGTCTAAAACACCCAAATGAGCGAAAAGTTTTTCTTGTAAGTAGCTCAACTTAATTAAAACTAAAAACCAGATTTTGTTCCGCCCGCGTAGCGGGCGGAACAAAATTCTCGGTTTTTAGTTTACTTATGTCTAGCTACTTAATATTGCTTTGCACTGTAATAGATTGGCTTCTTGTCGATGCAACATTGATTAAGTAGAGAAACCATGATTGCCAATGCTTAAGGAAATATTTCTAGACCCCTATGTCAATGTTTATCTCTTGATACTCAGTAACGATTTCCATTGTTATTACTTTGCTGTCAGAGAGGTCTGGCTCTATACCTTTTTCTCTTAGAATCATGGGCTTTATTGCTTCTTTGAGTAGTTTTTCGATTTTACAAAATACTGAAATGATAAAATATTTTATAGAGAACATGAAGCTTATCACTAATGATGTTAGTTCTATTTTCTAACATTCTTGGCTGTGAGTTTTTTTGCAGTTTCTTAGTTGCACACTGGGTCCTAAGTAAGTCTGTGTCATCAGCTTTTCCTCAAGGTTTTACATGCAATTAATTCTGAAGCTAATATAAAAAGATGGGGTATTCTAATTATGCCCCATCTTTCTAAACTGCCAAGAATTTCTGAATGACTTCGTTACTGAGCTCTGAAGTTTTACCAGAAGCAACAATGCCACCTTTTTGCATAGCATAATACCAATCAGCCTGACGCACAAAATGTAAATGCTGTTCCACCAGTAAAATAGAAATCCCAGTAGTTTCTACAATATGTTTAACTGCTGCCTCAATTTCAAGAATAATTGATGGCTGTATTCCTTCCGTTGGTTCATCTAGAATTAACAATCTAGGCTGCCCCATCAAAGCACGGGCGATCGCTAATTGTTGTTGTTGACCGCCGCTTAGATCACCGCCCATGCGATTGAGCATTGATTTTAATACTGGAAATAGCTCATACACCATATCCGAAAGATTTTGGCGCACCGCAGGCGTAACGGGGCGAGATTCTAAACCAAGTAAGAGATTTTCTCTCACAGTCATACGGGGCATTACTTCGCGACCCTGTGGCACATAACCTACACCCATTCTCGCCCGTTGATCGGGTGTAAACTGAGTAATATCTTTCCCAAAAAAGGAAACATCTCCCTGTCTGGGCTTGAGTAAACCCATAATTGTCTTTAAGAGAGTGGTTTTACCAACTCCATTACGTCCAATGAGACAGACCATTTTGCCAGAAGCCACACCCATATCCACATTGCGGAGAATATGGCTCTCACCATAATAAACATTAAGATTATTAATTCGCAAAATTGGATCGTAAGTTTCTTCCATAAGTTACCTCTGTTTTAAGTTAGCTGTTAGCTATTAAATTCGTCAATCACCAATTACTAATTACCAATTACCAATTACCAAAAGCTAATCGCCAATCGCTAAAAGCCAAAAACTAATGATCTTCTTCTTGCTGTCCCAAATAAACTTCAATTACCCTTGGATCGTTCTGCACTTCTTCAAAGTTGCCTTCACAAAGAACACTACCTTGATGTAAAACCGTCACTTTACGTGCAATCTGACGCACAAACTCCATATCATGCTCAATTACGATAATAGAATGGGAGTCTGCTAGAGACATTAATAGTTCACCAGTTTTCTCAGTTTCTTCATCAGTTAATCCTGCAACAGGCTCATCGACTAACAGAAGATCGGGAGATTGAGCAATTAACATGCCAATTTCTAACCACTGCTTTTCACCGTGTGATAGAAATTCTGCTTTCATCTCAGACTTATTAATTAAGCCAATAGTTTGCAAAAGATCGTTAACCTTTTGCTTTTCGACTACCGATGGTGATTTAAATAGTGTTGAGAAAACATTTTTATTAGGATTACTAGCTAATTCAAGATTCTCTCTAGGGGTGAGATTAAGATATACACGAGGAGTCTGGAACTTACGACCTACTCCCATTCTGGCGATTTGATGCTCAGAAAGTGATCGCGTATTTCTACCTTTAAATCTTACTTGCCCTTCAGTGGGTTTAGTTTTACCAGTAATTACATCCAAGAAGGTGGTTTTTCCTGCACCGTTAGGACCAATAATTACTCTCAATTCTCCTTGTTCCATATCAAAGTTTAGTTTATTGATAGCTTTAAATCCATCAAAACTAACTGTGACATCTTCAATCTCCAAGATTCTGCCGCTCATTTTGTACCTCTGGATCTAATTCAAGACTAGGATATGTAACCTTTTGTCTCTTTCTAAATACTCTGTTAAATAGCATTACGCCAGTTGTGCGGAACCAACCTACTAAGCCATCAGGTAGCACCATAACAACAATTAAGAACATTGCCCCTTGAAAGAATAGCCAAATTTCTGGAAACTGTTCACTGAGCAGACTCTTAGCAAAATTGACCAAAATTGCACCAATTAAGGCTCCAACTAAGGTAGCCCGTCCGCCGACTGCAACCCAAATTACCATTTCAATTGATAAGCCAATATCCATTGCCTTTGGTGAAATGATACCTGTCTGAGGTGTGAAGAGAGCACCACCGATTCCTGCTAAAACTGCGGATATTGCAAAGACTAAAACCTTAAAACCTGTAGGATCATAGCCAGAGAAACGGGCGCGGTTTTCATCATCTCTTAGAGCGATTAATAAGCGTCCAAATCTACCACTGGTAAGCCATCGACAGAGGGCATAGGCAAGCCCAAGGAAAACCACAGTGAGTATATAGAAGACTCTTTGGGTTTCGGGAGAATTCACGTCATAACCAAACAGAGTTTTAAAATCAGTGAGTCCGTTAGTACCATTGATATATTGCTGCTGACCGTTAAAGAAGTTGAAGAAAATAATCGTAGTTGCTTGAGTCAGAATTGAGAAATATACACCGCGAATACGGTTTCTAAATACGAGATATCCTAAGATTGCACCCACGATCGCAGGGATTATGACGATCGCTAAAAGTGTAAATTCAAATGAGAAAAATGGTTCCCATAGGGCAGGTAATTTGGTAATCCCGTAGAGAGGCATGAAAGAAGGTAGCTTATCCGTCGCATCGGGAGGGAATTGCAGTTTTAAATGCATAGCGAGGGCATAGCCTCCCAACCCGAAAAACACACCATGTCCTAAGCTCAAAAGTCCTGTATATCCCCAGATCAAGTCAATCCCTAAAGCAACGATCGCTAAAGCCAAAAATCGTCCTAACATCGTGATCCGAAAAGATTGCCCCGTAGCCTTAAAAATTTCGGGAATTACAAAAATCAATAATAGGGCGATCACTAAACCGACACCAATTTCAATCCCAAGCGATCGCCACTTGTTGTTTGATGGATTCTTGGCTGGAGATGGAGTCGGAATAATAGAACTATCTTCTTTCGTACTCATAAATTAATTAAAAGTAATTAAATAATTACAACTCCACTGAACGACCTTTTTGAGGGAACATTCCCGCAGGCTTATATTGTAGGAAAGCAACAATTATTAGGAACAGCAGCACTTTTGCCATACTCGTAGTTCCAAAGAAAGTGAAAAATCCTGCTACGGGACTTTGTGCACCAAATAAAGTCACAAAGGTTTGCGAACCGAAGAGATAGCTGGTAATTCCGATCGCCATAGCCGCTGCAATACTACCAATCAACTTACCTACACCACCAACGACCACCACCATAAAGGTATCGACAATGTAGTTTTGTCCTGTATTTGGTCCCACCGAACCAAGGAAGCTCACTGCACATCCAGCGATCCCAGCCAATCCAGAACCAAGAGAAAATGTTAAAGCATCCACGGTTTTCGTAGGAATACCTAAACAAGCGCTCATTTGACGATTTTGGGTAACGGCTCGAATACGCAAGCCCCAAGGTGATCTTTCTAGAAATAGATAAATACCAACTACACAAGCGATCGTTAAAACAATAATGAATAAACGGACATAGGGTAATTGCAAAGACCCGATCGCGATACCACCTCTTAACCACTTAGGAGCAGTCACGTCCACATTTTGAGCACCAAACCAAGGTTGAGTGACTGCCATTTTGTAAGTCTGGGCTAGAAATACCGCCACGGCTCCCGAAATTGCAAGGGATAGGGGTAATAAAATAGCGATCGCCCAATTGCGAATTGATTCCCAATTCGATCTTTTCTGCAAGATCCAGACAGCACCAAAATACAACAGACTAAATACTAAGATCGCCGTAATAATCCCCCAATTCACACTCCTCACAAATTGCTGCAAAATCAAACTTACGCCCCAAGTTGCTAGCAACGTCTCCAGTGGTCTGCCATAGAGATAGCGAATCACACCTTTTTCGAGGAGAAAGCCAATCCCTGCGGTAAATAGAAAAGCAGCTATCAGGGCAAAGAAAACATAAAATTCTGACCAAGGTTCTCCCAACTTTTTGAAGCCATTTTGCACCACAAAGGTTGTATATGCACCTAACATCATCAATTCGCCATGAGCCATATTAATTACACCCATTAAGCCAAAGACGATCGCCAATCCTAGTGCAGCTAGTAATAGTACCGAACCAGTACTGATACCATTAAATACTCCCTCTAGAAGTCGGAGAAGATTTTCATTCATGACTCTATCTACATAAAAAATGAGCAAATTTGGCAATAACTTAGGTAGCAAAGCTTAATTCTTTGCAGGATGCGTTAGTGCAACGTATACGCATAAATCCTATTAGAGGTGATGGGTTACGCGATCGCTAACCCATCCTACATTTAACTTCAACAACCTAATTACCAAACAGAATCAAAATAGTTTGCTACGCAGTTATTGCCTGCACAGCAAACTATTTTGAGGTTTGAAAGTTAATCGATGACAAGGAGCTTAAGTCACTTATCTATTTAAGAAAACTAAGCCTTCTTAAACTTGCCACCCTTTGACTTATCAGAGTAATCACAAGCAAAGCCCTTAGTCTCAGCTACGAACTGATTCCAAGGTAACGGAGCAACTGCGGACTTAGTTTCAAACACAATCTTGAACTGTCCATCAGATGTAACTTCACCGATACGGACAAACTTCGACAAGTGATGGCTATTTTCCATAGTCACCTTACCTTCAGGTGCATCAAATGTTTGACCGAGAGCAGCCATTCTTACAGCTTCGAGATCTTCAGCTTTACCTGCTTTCTCAACTGCCTGCTTCCATATATTTACAGCGATGTATCCAGCTTCCATTGGGTCATTGGTTACACGATCAGCACCATACTTTGCCTTGAAAGCTTCAACAAACTTCTTGTTAACGGGGTTATCAACCGTCATGAAGTAGTTCCATGCAGCATAGTGACCCTTGAGGAATTCAGGACCGATGGCTTTGACTTCTTCTTCAGCGATGCTAACGGACATAGAAGGATATTTGTCAGCTGTGAGCCCAGCACCTTGCATCTGCTTAAAGAAGGCAACATTACTGTCACCATTGAGGGAGTTATAGATTACGCCACCATTTGGAAGTGCTTGCTTAATCTTGGTGATGATAGGTGTAACTTCAGAGTTACCAAGAGGCAGATAGTCCTCACCAACGACCTTACCGCCTAAAGCTTCCAACTGTGCCTTGATGATGGTATTGGCAGTACGAGGGAATACATAGTCAGAACCAACGAGGAAGAACTCTTTACCCTTATTCTTGAGCAACCATTCTACTGAAGGTTCAATCTGTTGGTTAGGTGCAGCGCCAGTGTAGAAGATGTTCTTAGAACATTCTTGACCCTCGTACTGTACGGGGTAAAAGAGTAAATGATCTTTAGATTCAAATACAGGAAGTACAGCTTTGCGGCTAGCAGAAGTCCAGCAACCAAATACGACCACAACCTTGTCCTGATCGATTAATTTTTTAGCTTTTTCGGCGAATGTTGGCCAATCAGAGTTACCATCCTCTACGATCGCTTCGATTTGCTTGCCAAGCACACCACCCTTCTTATTAATTTCTTCGATCGCAAGTTGGGTTGCATCAACTAGGCTCTTTTCACTGATCGCCATTGTGCCACTAAGAGAGTGCAAGATACCAACCTTGATTGTGCCACCTTTAGCTGCTGCGGTACTCGTAGCAGTCGTTGCAGCAGTCGTTGCAGCAGTCGTTGTGGTTGCTGTGGGGGTAGCTGGAGTACAAGCTTTGATTAAACCACTAACCCCAAGGGCAGCAGACCCATAAACGATAAACTTACGACGATTAATTTTCTTACTCATTAAACCTTAACGCCTCCAAACAACTGATGGATCCTATTGAAGAAACGTGACATAAAAAACTTAGGATGGAGGTTAACCCTCACTCCTCTCACACTGAATTAGTCACAATCACAGCCTCACAATCCTGATATAGTTAAACTCAATCGGTTGTATCACAGACTACTTTTCTCAAACCTTGACTTTCCAGTAGCCCATGTTTAGAAACGTTTCTACGATTAAACATATGGCAGAAACTTTGTTAACACTTTGTGACATAAGCTTTTTGTCAAAAAAAATTAGTTTCTATTTAAGAAATTAATTAATATTTACAAGGAACCTTAACATCTGTTCTTTCTATTTTCTAGAAAATAGAACTTTAAATTGGAAATTTTTTACATTCTTTTAATAATGAAATTAGTTATGCTCTCTAAACCATCTTGATTTTTGAGATTGCTAAAGACAAAAGGTTTGCTACCACGCATCCTTAGAGCATCACGTTCCATAACGCTTAAATCTGCACCAACGTAAGGAGCTAAGTCAATTTTATTAATCACTAACAAGTCAGACTTGGTAATTCCTGGTCCGCCCTTGCGGGGAATCTTGTCACCTGCTGCAACATCAATCACATATAGAGTCAAATCAACTAATTCAGGACTAAAAGTAGATGCAAGGTTATCACCACCACTTTCGACAAAGATTAAATCTAAATTAGTAAATCGAAGTTCTAATTGCTCGATCGCGGCTAAATTCATAGAGGCATCTTCGCGAATGGCAGTATGGGGACAGCCACCTGTCTCTACGCCAACAATACGATCGCGCTCTAGAGCTTCACTTCGTACGAGGAACTGAGCGTCCTCTTGAGTATAAATATCATTTGTTACGACAGCAATTTGAAAATGCGATCGCATGGACTTACAGAGTGAATCAACAAGGGCAGTTTTTCCAGAACCGACGGGACCAGCAACGCCAACACGAAATGGTGACATACAAATTTATCTTTAATCTATACTATTTAAGATTAGCGCTAAGGTTTCCACACACCACACACACAATTCAATATTTTTCATGTAATGTCTGGCAGTCCTAAATCATTTGTAGATTTTTAGGTTTTTGGAAGCGCACTCTTTGTGGGTGCGATTCCAAAACTCATCTAAGATTGCTATAGTAGCGAAGTTGCTCTATGAAAAATATTAAATTTAATACAAGCACTATACACCGCTATACGGACAAACTGGGTCAGAAATAGAGCCGTAGTAACAAAGCTTGTGGAAATTAGGGTGTAATTTAATGGAAGCAAGGTCTAAATCTAACAAAGAAATAAAGCGTTCAAGAAGATGTCGATTGAAAGCCAAGCTTTTGTAACTCGCCATTGAAAAGACAAAGGGGTCGTGAGGATGTTTTGCAAGATGAAGTTGCCAAGCATCGAACTTAGCGAGATTCAGAGACATCAAAGAAGAGTTGAAATGAAAGTCAAGGTTGGTCAAATCCCGAGATTGGCAATCAGCTAAACGAGTAAACTGTTTAGCATCACGAAAGATGAATTCAATCTGAAAGCGAGATTTATAGAAAGCAAGAATTTCTAATGCCCCAAGATTGATGTCGGTGGAAAACAACTGAGCTAGTCCAACACGCTCAGAGTGACGACAATCACGGATTTAGGCAAGACGAACTTTCCGTTTTTTATCCTAACTACCCAAACCTCAATCGTATAGAGGTAAAGCTGTGGTTCGATTTCCGAGACTAAGGTCATCCAACTGACATCAGTCAAATCGACTTTGCCATCTTACTTGCGTTTTCGCCCACGGGGTTTCTGCTCACCTGTATAGACATATTGCAGAGATGCGTCACAAAGTAACTTGCTAATCACAGCTAAGCCTAAACTGGTGACACCATCTACCCATTTGACTTTGCTGTAAAATCCGTCACTGAGGACATAACTATTGATCAGATTGGTCGTCGGGTCAAGATTTCTGGCGCTCAGTGGCATAGAAGTAATTTTGCTCAAGTTTTGAAACATCGTTGTGCTTATCTCAATGGCTATTTCTATTCTCCTAAGTATTTCTACTCATTGCCTAATTGAGATGCTCCCTACAAATCTTTTCCCCGATCGCCTAAGTCATCGACTGCTTTTTTAAGCAAAGCGATCGCCATCGGTGAGTGTGTATGATGTCCATTTTTCCATCGACTGAGCGATAAATTCGTAGTTCCTACCCGTTTAGCAAGCTGCATTTGATTGAGGTTAAGTCTGTCTTGCAGTTCCCTAATCAAGTTTGCATAATTATTTACCTGTAACTTCATGACAGCGAAATTTATCAAGTGATGTTGTCACAGTAGCAGATATTTCCTATATTTTATGTGACAAAAAAGCAATGTTTATGAGGTTATATCGGGCTATGGGATGCTAGCAAAAGTTAAGATGGGAAATATTGGGTTTAAATAGGTACTAAAACTCAAGGCTAAGATTTATCGATTATTATGATAGCGATCACACCTCTTCTCTCACCTTGTTCCCAATTTCCAAATTATAGCGGTTTTCAAATGAGCATGAGCAAAGTAAAATGGAGAGAAAAAGCAAACAGGAAAAGCGTATTCACAGGATTTGAGAGAACGAGTAATTGCAAGCTATCAAAAAGGGAAAACCACGATGAAAGAGGTAGCAGATAG
>JADBWH010000144.1 GCA_020404105.1 Pseudanabaena sp. M53BS1SP1A06MG
TGACATCGCTGTTCCTGTCCGTTCGTTGAATCGCTTGCCACATCCTTTGCATAAATAATTTTGGATTGCTTTGCCGTCTTGGTGGTAATCTCTGCCATTTTTGACCACCTGTTCACTTTGGCAGTGCGGACATTTCATCTTTGCCTCCTTGTCTCTACCTCTCTATTTTAACCATCACTCCTTTACTGACCACTACCAGATAAAAACTTGCTACGTTTTCATCCAAAGCTGCAGCAACAACAGCTAAAGATGCTAATTGTTTAGAAGCAGCGATCTCAATAAATTGAGTTGCTTTTAGAGTGTTTTAATCTAGAAAAACTATAACCGTATATGTCATTATGCCGCATGTCAAACAAACCCAGATCTAATCTAGAATAGTTTTTGGGTATGAACTTTCTATCTCTTATAGAGGTTTAGGTAATGGCGATCGCATCAGAGCAACATCAAAATTTAGAACCAGCTAGATCGTTAAGCACAAATCACTTATCAATCGAAGAGTTTTTGACTTTGCCAGAAACTAAGCCTGCTAGTGAATATATTGACGGTCAAATTTATCAGAAACCTATGCCACAGGGACAACATAGTACTTTTCAAGCAGAAATTGTTACCTCCATTAATCTGATTGGTAAACCTCAAAAACTTGCTTTTGCTTTTCCTGAGTTGCGCTGTAATTTTGGTGATATATCGATTGTTCCTGATATTGCGGTGATGCGTTGGGCGAATATACCGTTCTTACCCAATAAACGAGTTGCCAATCAAATTTTAGTTCCTCCTGATTGGATTATTGAGATTCTCTCACCAGATCAGTCGCCTTTGCGGGTAATGAACAAAATCAGTTCTGCTATTACCAATGGTTCTGAGATTGGTTGGCTGATTTCTCCAGCCCAAGATTTTATTATGGTTTATGAAGGCGATCGCTTTCCCGAAAAGATGAGTGGAAAGGATATTTTGCCAGTTTTGGATATTTTAAATTGGCAGGTAACAGTAGATGACATATTTAATTTGTTGTGTTTGGGATAGAAAAATGTTTATTTGCATACAGTACTGAGATCTGTATGCAAATAAATCATTTATACTTCTGAGTCACTAGCTTCATCAATAACAAAAGACTCGGCATCAATTACATCAGAGATAACTATTGGGATTAGCAAGTCTGACTCGCTGATAATTGGCAGATTCTTTCGAGATAAATCTAATGCTTCTAAACATTGATTAATGCCAGAAACTGCTTCATTGTAAATAGCAATATTTTTCTCTACAGCAACTTGTAAACTGCGATTTTTATCAAGTTTAACTTGGGCTTCCCTCTCCAAAGTTTGTGCCAAATAATCACGCGCATGATCATATTGTTGCAAAATTGCATCCGATTGTTTCTCCGCACTTGCTAGCAAATGTGTACTCAAAGTTTGATTGATTGACTGACGAAAAGTACGAATAATCGTATCTTTAACCTTCAGTTCAAAATCAAGCTTTAACAACTGCCGAATTGCTGGCTCAGCCTCAATCATACTTTGATAGTCATAGCCACGACAGGCTTGTTGCAAGGTTTGACGTAACTGATAGATGGAGTTAGTCTCTTCTGCGTAAAACTCTGGGCGTTCACGCACATAGCGATCGCATTCTGTCCGCGCCTCATTGACCAAAGCATCAGATGCCGTGATAGCTAGCTTTTCGAGACGGGATTCAATACCGCCATCATTGCCTAATAGTCGATAGAGTTCGCGATAATATTCTGTTTTCTTGATTGACTCAATCAAATTCTGGAAGAAGTTTTCCACAATCCTTTGTGAATTCTCCACCAACACATCTTCTAGCTCATTGGCTAAGTAGTAGAAACCCTCTGCCAAAATCCCCATCACAGGTACAACGGAATTACGGCGGTGACTAGCTTGGGCGCGTTGATGTACCTCAGCAACCGAGAAATAACCAATCAACTCATCCAAACGCCGCACCATATTCTCTTTGAGTCTGCGATAGTCTGCCTCCAAACCTTGATTTTTATTGCTTGCCACTGCATCATTTAGCTCTTGAGCAATATGTTCACGCAAGCGATCGCCAATTTGCTTGAGGTCGTGACCCAGCTTTTGCAACTCCTGCAACTTAATTGCTTCAATATCGCGAGGCTGACTCTCTAACTTGTGCCATGTTTCTAGATAAAACTGACGCAGGGCAATACAAATCGGCTGTAAGTCATCGGCAAGATCGGCGAATAATAGGGGACGCTTCTCATTGGTCAAATAGTGAGTAATCGCATTGCGAAATTCCTCAATTCCACTGTCCTTAATCAGTTGCTCGATTAACCCCGTTCCTAACTCCCCCAGCAAGCGAATATACTTCTCATTTTTGACACTGGTTTGTAAGACATTGTAAGGAATTGGAAACTTGTCAATATCCAGCTTGCCCGAAACTAAGCAATAGCTATTGAACTCATTCACAAACTGCGGTGTGCCTTCATCACCACCCACTGACTTAACACTTTCGGCAAAAATGGAATCTAAACCAAAGCGATCGCCAATACTAGTATGTCGAATTTGACTGCCATAGAACCCAAGTAAACCGCTAGTTTTATAGATTTTTGAGCTATTGCGAAATTGACTGGAAATTGTGTAATTCAGGCGATCGCGCAGTTGATCGTTAGTCCAAGTTTCATCAATGCGATTGAAGACATAAAATACGCGATCTCGAATACCCGCATTACCTTGAATCTTTTCACTGAGTTCCGTTTCCTCGGAAGTAAGTTCTCCAGTTGCTGCGGTTTTCAGCACAAAGACCACGGCGGAAGTGTCAGGATTTTCAATCTTCTCAAAGGTCAAGGCGGCATCTTTCTTGACAGGTGCATCGATCCCGGGGGTGTCAATGATCACATTGCCATCTTGCAAAAGTGGATGATTGCAATAATATTCCACACGCTTTAAAACTGCACTATTAGCGCCTCGTCTAGCATAGTCAGCAGCTTTTTTGAGATTCTCAAAGCCAAACTGTTCCATGGAATAGGTAGCATTAGCGATCGAACTAATGCGATCGCGATTATTGATAAACCCCTCGATCAATAGATTCAAGGCATCAGCATCTTTAGCCCGTTTCGACTTGCTCTTGCCCCCTTCCTGTTCAATTACAGATAAGGTCAAGGTCTGCAACTGTTTGAGTGATTCCAGTTGATTAATATTTGCTGGTGCATTCTGTCCAATTAACTGCGATAGAGTTTTAATTTGTTCGCGTACTTCCACTTCACTTAAAAAAGTTAAAACCACACGTTCTTCACCAGTTTTGGCATAGGCGATTTTACATTCTGTCCCCGTGGCATGTCCCTCAGCACTATAAAGTAATTCCCGTTCTAAGAGCGCGTTAATCAACATCGATTTCCCCGCACTAAATGCCCCCGCAAACACAATCTCAAATGTCGGCGCGATCGCTTTCCTTAGAGATGACTGCACAATGCTGCCATCCTGTTGCGATCTCAGGGTTGATTCCTGTTGCAAAAGTTGCAAGATTGATTCAACCTGTGATTGTAAATCTTGACATTGTGGAAAACTATCAATCAAAGTCATAAATACCACTAATTCGTTTATTTAAGAGAGGAAATCTCGAAGCACTATCACAAATATATCACTCCTTAATTTCAAAAAAAACGGTATTGCAAGGCAGCTATAAATCTTTAGGACTTACGCTTGAGGTATATGTGATGCGGGCTTCGCCCGCATCACATATACCTCAAGCGTAATAAATTCATTCCGTTTGCGTAAGTCCTAATCTTTAGAAAAAATACTAAAACTAAATTAGTTATGTATTCTTCATTGAGTCAACTAAACTAAAGCAAAAACAATCACTTAAAGCACTCAGAAATCAATGGATACTATCACTACTATCAAAAATATTTTGGCAGAAAAAATCAGCGCTTCGATTGTAGAAATTGAAGATCGTAGTGATTTGCATAAACATCATCAGGGCAGAATGAATTCCCAAGTTGGCAGTGGTCATTATGATGCGATCGTTGTTTCAGAAAGTTTTGCAGGTAAAACCATGATGCAGCAACATCGCATGGTCTATGCTGCGCTCGCCGATCAAATGCAAACGACAATTCATGCCCTAGCCTTAAAAACCTATACTCCCGAACAATGGCAACAACTTTAAGAGACGACGTACCTAATTCGTACTAAGTTTAAGAAGCAAAGTTTTGGACAATTGGTAAATGGAAAACGAAACTACCCCTACAACTACCAAAGATAATGAAAAGGCTCAAGGCGGTAATCATCTTTTATATATGATGTTTAAGTGGCTAGTGGTGCGTCCACTGCTGTACTTGTTTTACCAAGAACGTATTTACGGCGCTGAAAATGTGCCACTCACAGGCAATCTCATCGTAGTTAGTAACCATGCCAGTGATTTTGATCCTTTGATCGTTGGTAGTTGTATGGCACGTCCTGTAGCTTTTATGGCAAAGGAAGAATTGTTTGAAATACCTGTGTTAAAGCAAGCGATTAAGGCTTTTGGGGCATACCCTGTGAAACGTGGGGCAGGCGATCGCGCGGCAATTAGATCAGCGATCGAGTCAATTAATAAGGGCTGGGCGACGGGTATTTTCTTGGAAGGGACACGTACCCTTGACGGCAAAATTACTAATCCTAAATTAGGAGCCGCCATGATTGCCTCAAAAACCAATGCACCTTTTTTACCTGTATCGGTGTGGGGGACAGAAACGATTTTACCGAAAGGAGCTAAATTTCCTAAATTATTTCAGCCTGTAACGGTGCGGATTGGGGAGTTGATTCCTGCTCCAGAGTCAGGCGATCGCGCTACCCTTGAGGCTTATACACAAAAATGCGCGGATGCAATTAATGCACTCCACGCATTAGGCAGATAAAAAAATCCCCGCTTCGCGGGGATTTTTTTTAGGGTAATCCTAAAAAGGAAAGGAGGGGCGGCGCGAAGCGCCGCCCCTCCTTTCCTTTTTTAGCACGATTTTTTTAGTCTGGAGAATAGGCTAGTAATGTGCCATTTTGTCCAACTACGAAACCACGATCTTTTGAGAAAAAGTAAAGTTTGTAAAGGTTTGCACCCGCATTTGCGGCAGACCCATCACGCTTCCAAGTTTTGCCACCATCTTCGCTATGGAGTAATCTCGAACTACCTCCAGAAATCCAGACATTATTGCCATCTTGATAAGCAAGATCGAGCAGACCAAAACCGCCTCCATCTTTAGGAGTTTGTTTCTTTTCCCATTTATCAAACTCGCCAACTTCACTAAATTGCACTTGACCGCCACGATTGAGCATCCAGAGGCGATTGTCTGGCGTGTAGCCCATATTCTGCACGCGACGAGAGCTATTACGATTATGCTGAATCCAAGTCATATCTCCTGGTTGCCATGTGGAATAGAAGTTTCCATTTGCCGAAATTGCTACATAACGACCATCATCACTGCGATAGATATTACGAGCATTACCAACGGCTTGAGTAACTAATGCTCTCCAGTTTTGACCCCCATCTTGAGTACTGTAAATTGCACCTAAATCTGTAACCATTTCCGCAGAGTTACGACCTTGAGCCACGATCTTAAAGGGATCACCAGGGAGTTTGGAGCTAAGCCCGATCCGCGACCAAGATTGACCATTATCAGTGGTATGTAGCAGGAGTGCAGGCTGACCTGTAATCCAACCTTCGTTACCAGAGAAGCTAATTGACGAGAAACGGTAGATGCCATCACCTAGATCGAGTTTACGCTCTTCCCAAGTCTTGCCTCCATCGGTAGACTCCAGCAAAGTTGCGTCAGTGCCTACTAGCCAGCCGTGATTGGGTTCATATTTGTCAAACCAGAGATCAAGCGGGGTGATGGCTACAGGTAGCTCCACTTTGTGCCAGTTACCATGATTTGCCGAGGCACTAGGCATTGCTACGCCTAATAAAGATACGCAAATCAATACACAAACAAATAGAGAGCTAAGAAAGCGTTTTATGCTTTGTTTCATAAAAAATTAATAAAAGTGCGTGAATTTATAATGCTGAATAATGCTGAGAGAATATCGAATTAGTTAATTAATAATTAATCGAGTGCATAAAGACTGATAAAGAAAATGACAGCAAGTGCCAATGATCCAAATATAAGTAGGTTTTTTTGGTTAGGTGTCAGGACATTTACGCCAAAACCATAGCCAAGGTTCTCAGTAAATCCTGAAGGCTTGGAAGCAACACCAATATCTGAGAATGATTTTTTCTTAGTGTTACAGACAGGGCAGCGCCAGTCTTCGGCGATTTCTTCAAAGGGCGTACCCGCAGGAATATTCCGTTTAGCATCACCGATTGATGGTTCATATATATATCCGCATACGCCACATTCATGACGATGAGGTTCCTCTTTGACTTCTGGGGCTTCGACTATGGTGATATTGAGTACTGGTTTAGTTTCTGCGTCAGAAGTTTCCGTATTTATTGATTCGGGTTCCATGGGTTTGATCGTTTTGTACGTATGGTTAAGCGATCGCTTGTCAATTCTGTTACAAATTATTACATCTTTTTGACAGGCTTGCCTAGATGCCTAAAGTCACAAAAGAAATGCAAGAAATTCTAATGCTGTCTATCTAGCCCCAACGAAACACCGCCGAACCCCAACTTAGCCCTGCCCCAAAACCTGCGATCGCAATTAAATTATCTTTTTGAATTTTGTCTGCTTTGACCCATTCATTTAAGGCGATCGGAATTGAAGCAGCCGAAGTATTGCCATATTTGCCCATATTGCTCACTGCTTTAGCAGGATCAATTCCAAAGCGATTGACCACTGCGTCAATAATGCGTTGATTGGCTTGATGCATGATTAACCAATCCAGATCGTTAACTGCTAGACCAGCATGGTGCAAGGACTTTTCGATCACCTCTGGCACACGCCGCACCGCAAACCGATAAACTTCCTGTCCATTCATCGTAATCGGATGGAAGGTACTACGTCCAAGATAATTGATATTGAGCAAGTCATTACCCTTACCATCGCTTCGCATCTCAAAGCCTAGCAACCTATTTTGACTGCTAGATTGTAAAACCACAGCACCCGCACCATCACCAAACAAAATACAAGTGCGCCGATCTTGCCAATCGACCCAACGCGAGAGAACATCTGCCCCAATTAGCAAAACGTTTTGGTAAACACCTGTACGAATATATTGGGAAGCAGTAACTAAGCCAAAAACAAATCCTGAACAGGCTGCCACCAGATCGAAAGCAACAGCTCGCTCTGCTCCTAGGATTTTTTGCACCCTCCCTGCCGTACCAAATAAATCGTCAGAGGTAGAAGTAGATAAAATAATTAGGTCAATATTTTCGGGCTGTAAACCTGCGGCGGTGATCGCCTGTTGAGCAGCTTTAGCCGCTAAGTTAGCTACTGAATCATTCTCGCCATCGGCAATGTGGCGCTCTCTGATACCTGTCCGTGAGGAGATCCACTCGTCATTGGTATCTACCATCTGGGCAAGGTCTTGATTGGTCAATACGCGATCAGGAACGGCAGAACCGCTACCAATAAAACGTACTCCGAGCAGAGAAGATTCAGTATTAGTCATGGGCTATATTTGGGCTGGATAAGTAAAAAGCTATATTGTTGACGCGCAGCAACAACAATATAGGTAAGTATTAAGTTGGCGGGTCGTCGGGGGTATCATCCGCAGGGACAGCTACTTTGGGCTTAATTTGACCACGGATGCGCTCTAGGACTTCATTTTCCACTGCATCCTTGGCGACACGGATAGCATTGCGAATGCTGATGGCGTTAGAACTACCGTGACCAATGACACAAATACCTGCCACACCTAGCAATAAAGCCCCACCATACTCATCGGCATCAATGCGTTCTTTAACTTTCTTGAGATTAGGTTTCAGGAGCAGAGCCCCAAGCTTACCGCGCCAACCTTTAGGCAATTCTTCTTTGAGAATTTGCATGACAGCATTACCGACACCCTCAGCAAATTTGAGGACAACATTACCTGTGAAGCCATCACATACAATTACGTCAAATTGCCCCTTTAGAATGTCGCGACCTTCAGCATTACCAGCAAATAAGATTTGCCGATTATCCTGCAAGGAATGGTGTACACGAATCGCTAGCTCATTGCCTTTACAGGCTTCTTCGCCAATATTAAGCAACCCGACTTTAGGCTCTTGAATACCGATCGCATATTTACTGTAAAGCGACCCCATGATCGCAAATTGTTCTAAAAATTTGGGACGACAATCCACGTTTGCGCCAACATCGAGTAGCAATACAGGCTTGTGGGGAACCTGTGTGGGAAATAATGCGCCGATCGCGGGTCGATCTACCCCAGGTAAACGCCCCAATCGGAGCAGGGCGGCTGCCATTGCTGCGCCAGAATGTCCAGCCGAAACTACCGCATCTGCTTGCTTGCGCTTGACTAAATTCATGGCAACGGAGATCGAGGAGTTAGGCTTGCGGCGTAGCCCTTCGAGGGGTTCATCATCCATCTCGATGATGCCTTCCGATGGCACGATCTCTAGGCGATCGCTTTCCTTATAGTTATGTTGCTTGAAGTAGTTCGCGAGAATATCGCGATCGCCAACTAGCGCTATATCTACACCCAATTGTGTCTGAGCTAATATTGCTCCTTCAACCACTTCGCGTGGGGCAAAGTCCCCACCCATCGCATCTACTGCAATTCTCACGTTTTGCGATCCTGTCTGCGTTTTATAACTAAAACTGTAAAGAATTTTATTAAACCTTACAAAAATTTTAACAGTTTGAGTAACTTAACCTATCAGGATTGCTCAAAATATTTGAAATCAAATGCGTGAACACAAAAAGATCAGCATTGTTAGATTGTTTAATCATTGGTTTAGGTTTCTAGCAGTTTCCGCACTAACCTTGATGATGATTTTGGTGGGATGTCAATCTAATTCTGCTATTCCCTCTAGCAATAAGGAAACTATCTCCTTAGACAAGACCAAAGCAACATCAGCTAACTCAAACGCTCTCATAGCAGATTTAGGTTTCCGTCCAGCATCGAATGGATTCAGTTTTGAGAATTATGGCAAGGATAGCAACATTAAGAATCTCTCACCTGTGGAAATACAAAGAATGTTTGGAAATCAGGTTTGTGCTACCAGTGGCGATAATTGTATCCTGACACCTCCAGCTCAACAATGGATGAAAGAAGTCAATAAATCGATGAATGGCGGACATTGTGAAGGAATGGCGGCTCTCAGTATGATTCTCTATGCTGATAAAGACAAAGTGAGTGGATTTGGCAATACCCCTGATCTATCTCTACAGGGTAATGAAAAACTACAACGTGAAATTGCATACTGGTTTGCCACTCAGTACACACAACCGACTGCAAATCGTGAAATTAAAGATAAAACTCCATCAGAATTGTTAGACATCCTTTTATCTACGCTAAAACCGAATGCTCCAATTGAGCAAACCTACACCATGGGAATTTATCAAGATGGTTTTAAAGGTGGTCATGCGATTACTCCCTATGGAGTGGAAGATTTAGGTAATGGCAATTATGCGGTCATGGTCTATGACAATAACCATCCCAAAATAGAAAGAAAAGTCGAGATTGATCGTAATACTAATACTTGGAAATATTACGCTGCAACCAATCCTGATGAGCCTGAATCAACTTATATAGGAGATGCTGATACGAAGACCCTCACTTTAACACCCACCCCACCCCGCTACGAGCGCCAAGTCTGTAATTTCTGTGATACTGATGAAACATCTGCTACAAATGGTTCTGACAAAACAGTTGCAAATAAAGGGAATACTAGCAATGCAATCACAGCACAATTTAACCAAATCTTTCTCGAAGGCGATGCTGACATTCTAATTACTAATGGCAATCAAAAAATTGGCTATGAGAATGAAAAGTTTGTAAACACTTTCTCTGGAGCAACATTCATTCCAATTAAGAGCAGCAAACTTTGGCAAGATGATGAGGAACCTGTCTACAATATTCCCCTTAATATCCCCTTCACAATTAATTTGCAAGGTAACAAAAAAAGTAATGGAAAAGATCTAACTGATGTTGCGATGATTGGTCCTAACTACGATCTTGCTGTAGAAGGGATTAAGGTACTATCAGGACAAAAAGACACTATTAAATTTGATGCTAGTGGTCAGAGCTTATCCTACCAACCCGGTAATAAGGAAACTCCCAATATTATATTTGGAACTTCTGGCAAGAACGATGACTATGAGTTTGAGCTTGATGGAATAGAGATCGATGCTGGAGGTACGATCAGCGCAAATCTGGATACTACCAAAGGTCGCTTTGGTATCAAAATTAGTGAGAGCAAACAGGAAGCAACGTTTAACTTGATCATTCGTCGAGTCGATGACAAGACCGAACAAAAATTTGAGGGTGAAGATTTGACACTAGATTCAGGAGATACCCTCTATTTGGACTATGCCAAATGGACTGGCAAAGGAGGCAGCCTCACAATTGAACTTGACAAGGGCAGTGATGGAATCATTGATAGCACCACCACCTTAAAGAACAAGAAATAAGTAAACTATGTGCCTCCCACTACGCGGGAAGCACGTAGTTTTGGGCTTTAAATTAATTGGTTGGAACTGATTTACTAGCATCTCGCTCAACTGGCAAAATTAAGGGTGTGCCTTGCCCATTACCCAACACGATGACTTTAGAGTTAGTGGATTTGGCGAGATTTTCAGTTGCCTCGATCGCGCGTAATTGTAAGACGGCAGGCGTTAGCCCCTCTGCCAAGATTTTTTGAGCATCCGCATGACCTTTAGCTTCGATGCGCTTACGTTCAGCCTCTTGAGCCTCTTTTTCAAGCACAAATTTCATCTGCAAATTTTCTTGCTCCGCCTTGAGTCGTTGCTGAATCGCTGCTTGCAAAGTTTCAGGAACCTTGACATTGCGGAGCAAAGCTTCATCGACGACAAAACCAAGGGGAGCTAGTTGCGATCGCATTTTTTCCGCAAGTTTTAGACTGACTTCTTCACGTTTAGTAGCATAGATCGCTTCCGCAGGATAGCCAGAGACGATTTCCCGTGAAATTGACCGAAAGCGTGACACGATGATTTCCCGTTCCTCTAGCCCAATATTTTGATAGACACTAGCCGCCTTAGCAGGATCAATATGGTATTGAATGCTGACATCAATGCCGATCGCTAAGCCTTCCTTGGAGGTTGCCCCAATTTCCTCCTTGATATCACGCAGGCGGGTTGAAAACTGGACTACATCAGCAAAGGGATTAATGACATGCAGCCCTGCGGGTAACGTGCGATCGCTAACTTTGCCCTGAAAATCTTCAACCCCAACACTTCCCGCAGGTATCACCACCAATAATCGACTTAAAGCACTAATCGCCGTTGTCAGAGCAATCAAGCCCGCGATCGCTTTGATCACTAGTCGGGCAGTGCGATTATCTACTAGACGTTGACTATTAAAAAATACAAGTACAGATAGCAATGAAGCGATCGTCGAGACGATAAATGACATTTAGATTTACCTGTGATAGGACAGCCTTCATATAGCGCTTTACAGTAATCGAGTTAGAGAGTTGTGTTCCCGACTTCGGCGGAACTCACTGATTGGTAAACGCTATAGCTGATTAATTTCCTTAATTATATCTACAGCTATATTGGTGAAATTGCGCCAAAACACTTTCTTGGATTTTATCGCTGTAAATAATGACAATCACAGTTACAATCAACAATATTCGGCATTATTGAGGGTTTTCAGTGTGCAAATTACCATTGTAATTTGCCCTGAAATTATGGAAATAGAATCTCTGCGATCGCGCCAGTGGTTTAAGCTCATTTGTGGCGCGAGTTATCAACATTTACCAGCCATTCGCCATTTAGCCCAGATCTACACCTTAGCTGGAGCTGACTGCATCGATATGGCTCCCGATCCTGCAACGATCGCGGCGGCAAGGGAAGGAATTGCTGCCGCCATGGAGTTAGACGAATCTGTGCGATCGCCACTAGTGATGGTCAGCTTTAATGATGGGGAAGATCCACACTTTCGCAAAGCAATTTTTGATCCCCAACTTTGTCCCAAAGATTGCCCAAGACCTTGCGAAAAAGTATGCCCCACCTCAGCAATTAAATTTGGTAGTGATTACAAAGGAATCATGCCAAGTCTTTGTTATGGGTGCGGTCGATGTTTGTCTCTATGTCCAGTACAAATTATTCACACTCGCGAACAAGTCTATATCCCTGAAGATATTTTTGATGAAGTCCTTAACCAAAAAGTTGATGCGATCGAAATTCATACACAACCAAATCGTACTCAAGAGTTTGCAGCCTTTTGGCAACGCCTAAGCCCGATCATCCCTAAGCTCAAATTAGTGGCGATTAGCTTCCCCGATTGTGAAAATTTACATAACTATCTGCTCTCTTTGCTTGAGGGGATGCAGCCAAAACCGCGATCGCTAATTTGGCAAACCGATGGTAGACCGATGAGTGGTGATATTGGTGATGGGGCAACGAGAGCAGCCTTGCAACTAGGACAAAAGGTTCTCGATTTTCAGTTACCCATTGGCTTTGTGCAACTAGCTGGCGGAACCAATGCTAGTACAGTTCCCAAACTACGCCAAGCGGACATGCCCGTCGCGGGAGTTGCCTATGGCAGCTATGCTCGGAAAATCGTGATGGATTTTCTCGAAAGTCGTGGTGAAGAAATACCTGATCGTCTTGAAGAGCATCCTTGTTTACTCTGGCAAGCTGTAGCGATCGCTAAGCAATTAGTTTCCCAAATTAAAACGCCTTCACCCTAAATCCTTCTCCCAGAGTTCGAGGGACTTGGAAACCTCGAAAATCCCCAACTTAATCTATTCGCAAGCAAGTTATCGACAACACAAAAATATGGGTATAGAAACTTCGGAAAAACAGGTAATCTCGAAACAGAGAGTAACCGAATCATGGTAAGGTTTTCACCAACCAGCGTGAGGTGAAAGCAATACTGGAGCTGGTAAAGTATGAAACAAAATGCATTGAGTCGAAATTTTTAGAACCTGCCTGTGGAACGGGGAATTTTTGGGTGGAGGTTTTGGAACGTAAATTAGAGGTTGTGTGGACGCGCTATGGCAAGTTGCAGCTAGAGTATGAGCGCAATGCAGTTGTGGCGATTTCTTCGATCTATGGAATTGATATTTTAGAAGACAATGTGCAGGAATGTCGCGATCGCCCATTTTAAAAACTAGAAATTCAATGAAATTTAAAGCCTCTTGCCGCTTCTCAATTGGCAACTGCTGCATCGTACTCACTGCCCTTTCTAAAATCGTTATGATTAGAATCCTCTCAAATGAGCAAAATCTTGAGACATTTATTATTTTAAATTAGCATGATGATTAAATTAGGGGTGATAGTTAAGCGATATTTTAGAAATGCTTTTGCTTGAACACGATATGATAATGATAATCATTATTGAATATTCAAGCAGCAAAAATTCTATGAATACCACCAACTTCTCAGCAATCCCTGTCACTGTGCTAACAGGCTATCTCGGTGCAGGTAAAACTACATTACTGAATCGCATTCTCACCCATGAACATGGCAAAAAAGTTGCTGTGATCGTCAATGAATTTGGTGAAGTTGGCATCGATCATAAGTTGGTCGTTAATGCTGACGAAGAAATCTTTGAAATGAACAATGGCTGTATTTGCTGTACTGTGCGTGGTGACTTGATTAGAATTATCACGAACCTGATGCGCCGCCGTGACAAATTTGATCATTTAGTGATAGAGACCACTGGACTTGCTGATCCTGCGCCTGTAATTCAAACTTTTTTTGTAGATGAAGATGTCAGCACTAAAACCAAGCTAGATGCGGTAGTCACCGTAGTTGATGCAAAGCATATCTCGCAGCATTGGGATGCTGAAGAAGTACAGGAGCAAATCGCTTTCGCTGACATCATTTTGTTGAACAAAACTGATTTGGTAGGCGAACCAGAACTCGAAGGATTAGAGCAACGCATCAAAGCAATGAACTTGATGAGCAAAATCTATCGTACGCAAAACTCAGAAATTGCTATGGATGCTGTGCTAGGGGTCGGTGCATTTGAGCTAGAGAGAGCTTTACAAATTGACCCTGAATTTCTCGCTGAAGATGCCCATGAGCATGATGACACGGTGAAGTCTGTTGCGATCATTGAAGAAGGGGAACTTTATTTACCTAAAGTTAACGCTTGGATTAGTACACTACTTCGGGAACAGGGAGTGGACATATTTAGAATGAAAGGCATTCTCAATATTAAGGGAATCGATGAACGCTTTGTTTTTCAAGGTGTGCATATGTTATTTGATGGTACTCGCGATCGTCTATGGCAACCTCATGAAAAGCGCAAAAGTGAACTTGTATTCATCGGTCGTAATCTTGATGCTGAAAAATTAAAAGCAGATTTCCTTGATTGCTTAGCTTAATTAACGTGAGTTCGGGATAATTTGAAACAGGTTTTGAGAGAGGGTTTGCTACGCAAACCCTCTCTCAAAACCCAAAAGTAAAAGTCTTGCCTAGCAAGACTTTTACTTTTGGGCTTTTAAAATTTGCCAACTTAACCCGAACTGACGTTAATTACTCTGATTCGACACTGTTACAACAATTCACCCGACTCTTGGAGAGAATGTAAGCGATGATAGATGCCACCTTGAGCAAGAAGCTGTTGATGGGAGCCAATTTCGACGATCGCACCTTTATCTAAAACTACAATCTTATCGGCTTCGCGCACGGTGCTAAGCCGATGAGCAATCACAATTGTGGTGCGGGTTCCCTGAATACGTCGCATGGCGAGTTGAATTGATCGCTCAGATTCATAATCTAGGCTAGAAGTTGCCTCATCAAAGACGAGAATATCGGGATTGACTAGCAATGCTCTGGCAATGCCCAAGCGTTGACGTTGTCCACCAGAGAGACGCACACCCCTTTCACCAACAATGGTGTTATAACCTCGGGGTAATAAATGGAGAAACTCATCAACACTAGCGATCGCACAGGCTTCTTGAACTTGAACAAAAGTTGCCGTGGGATTTCCGTACATGAGGTTATCCATCAGAGTTCCATTAAAGATATCCACCTCTTGATGGACGATCGCCAGACGTTTACGATAGCCCGTAATATCGAGTTCGGTAATATTTGTTCCATCAATCAAGATGCCACCACTTGATGGCTCGAAATAACGGAACAGCAATTTAACTAAAGTGGATTTACCAGAACCAGATTTTCCTACTAGGGCAACGGTTTCACATGGTTCAATGATGAATTGGATCTTCTCGAGGACGGGATGATCGCGATCATAGCCAAAGGTGAGATTGCGAAATTCGACTTTGCCTGCAAAGTGATATTGGGGATATTTGGTGTTGGGGTATAGAGCGATCGCGGCATCTTGTCCATTGGGTTGTTTCATGAACTGGTGGAATCGCAGCATGGACGAATAGCGACGGGCAAAGACTTCGGCAAGTAAACAAATCGGTTTGATTTCCGAATAAGCCATACTTGCTAAGGTGGAAATGGTGATGAAGTGTCCGATAGACATCTTGCCACCAAAGGTGGCGAATAGGGCGGATCCAAAGACAACAAATTGGCAGGCTTCCAGCACTGTATCACGCACCATACCTAATTTTACATAGCCAACGTGAATACCCCAAAGAGAAACTTTGGCTTCCCGTTCGAGACGTTCGCTTTGACGCTTATATTCCTTTGCTTCATTGGCAAAAGCTTTGACGGTCTTGATGCTAGTAATGATTTCGGAAGTACGACTTTCGGTATTCTCTTGATAAATGTCAAGATTCTCTTCCGTTTTGACTAATCCCTTTAGTTTTTGCAAACTTCCTAATAGCACCAAAATAAATGACACTAAAAAGAATGCGGAGATCCACCATGCGATCACACAGATGATTACAAAAATACCGAGGATTCGCACGACTTTAGGAATCAATTGCCCTGCGATTTCGGGATATGACCACATGTGATTGGCTAAACCTCGCGCCACACGTCCTGCAATCCTGCCCGCATTATTCTCATCGTAAAACTCGATAGGTAGGGTTAAGATTTTGGCGATCGCTTTTTGAGTCTGATCGCGGCGTGATTTGAGAGCTATTTCCCAATGGAAGTTATTGGCAATCCAAACCTGAATCGGTGCGCGTAAAACTGTCACCACAAAAATCAAGCTCGCAAGAATGATTAAGGTGTTAGTTTGGCTTGAAGTCTGCCCAAATGTGTTAGCCATTGCCATGACGAGGCTATTGATTTCGGGATCGAGCGATCGCCCTGATAGTACATTCAGGATTTGTCCAATGGTATAGGGAACGGCGAGATCGATGATTTCAAATAGACTGGAACCTGTAATGCTCCAGATTGCTGTATTGCGATAGCGTTTAAAGTAACGGACAATGTCCCAAAAGTTAGCGGTCATGCTCATTCACAGAAATTAATTGGCTATCAAAGAACTGTTGCTGAAACAGGATTTCATTAGCAGCTTGGATAAACTGTTTGGTGATAGTCGATGATTGTGTTGATGATTGTGTTGATGATTGTGTTGATAAATGATCGGCGGCAACAGAACTGATGCGTATCTGAGGATCATTTAGTTGATCATTACTTTCATTATGAATGATCTCCACAATATAGCCATATTGTCGCAATTCCTCAAATCCAATCCGCAAAGTACTTTGATCGTCGATTCCTAATTTAGCAATTAATTGAGATCGCTTAATCTCTTTGCCTGTACGACTAAGGTATTTGGCGATACCCACAAGGGTTTGCCACGCGATCGCCCCATTCAGCTTTTCAGGATTGGGATAAACTAGCGCTAATGTTTGATGGGATTGAGCCGCTTGCTCGATGAGTATGTTTAAATCATGCCAACTCGTAGGACAGCGATCGCAGATCGTAGCTTCTAAATCTTGTTTTAATTGTTCATGCCCACGCAGATCGATGATTTTGAGATTGGGATTTTGCTTTTTGATGGAGTTTGATGCAAGCGTGGATTTCTCGGACTTTAGTGGGGCGCTTTGAGCATGGATATCCAACAGACGTATATCATAACGTTTGCGAAAAGTGTTATCCACTAGCTCGATCACCACATCACAGGCAGTATCTGGCAACTCATAGCTGTAATGTCCCCACCAATCACCATGAATTTGATGACCTTGGCGATCGCGCAAGGTAAATTCGGTTTTGATATATTCAACTTTTTGTCCTTTATGAGTGCGAATATTAGCATTGGATATATCGACAAACTCACAGTTCCTCACTAGTAACTTCGGCGCAGGATTACCCATGCCAAAGGGTTCTAACTGTTTGAATTCATTAAACAAATCCTTATTCAAATCGGCAATTGTTACTTCCAAATCAATAGTTATCGCCTTGCTTTGTAACTGTCCATATTGACTCCAAAAGCGCTGATTGATCGCCTCAGCAAGTACTTGCAAATTCTCCAGCGCAAAGCTCAAGCCACCTGCGAGGGGATGACCTCCAAAGCTTAGCAATAAATGTTCTTGTCCTTTGAGGAGTTCATAGAGATTAATTCCTTCCAGAGATCGTGCACTGCCTTTAGCAATACCATCCTCAACCGTACTGAGAACTGTCGGGCGACCATATTCAGCAACCACTTGACCTGCGACTAATCCCAAAACTCCCACCGGCCATTGGGGATCGGCAAGAATAATAATTCCCGTTGTTGATAAATCAAGCTGTTCGATTTTCCCTTGTACCTGCTTAAATACCCTCTTTTGCAAAGCTTTGCGCTGAGTATTCGCCAATTCTGTTTGATCGATCAAAGCCCTGCATACCTTCTCATCACGTGTAGTGAGCAATTCAACACATTTCCGCACATCGCCCCAGATACGGCTGACGGCATTAATTCGTGGCGCAATGCCAAAGCTGATATCAATCGGACGATCTCCAGCACGCTTACATTGTTCTAAGAGCATCCGTACACCGAGGCGTTTCTTTTGTCGCAAAACCGCAATTCCCTTTTGGGCAAGATAGCGACAATCACCTGTCAATTGCACTAAATCCGCAACTAGTCCGATCGCCACTAAATCTAATAAATCCTCTAGTGGCTGTTGGGGAACTTCAGGCATCGTTTCATACAATGCTTCCATTAATTTATAAGCAACTGCCACACCTGATAAATGGAACAAAGGATTGTCATTACTTAAATAACGCGGATTGATAATTGCGACTACATTGGGACGTTCATCAGGCAGAGTGTGATGATCGGTGACAATCACATCAATTCCTAATCCTCTTGCATAATTAATTGCATCTAAACTAGTACTACCCGTATCACAGGTAATAATTAAATTGATAGATTTCCTTGCAGATTCACATTGCGATCGCAACTTATCCAAACCTCTGATTGAGACCCCATGAGATTCCTTAAGACGATCTGGGATATAAAAAACTAAGCGATCACCTTGCTTAAAAAACTGTCCTAGCCCCTCCCACAAGACTGACGTAGCAGTAATCCCATCGGCATCAAAATCACCCCAAACAGCGATCATTTCTTCTTGTTCATAGGCTTTTTGAATTCTGGCGATCGCCTGCTGCATTTCAGGAAAAGTAAAAGCTCTCGTTGGTTGATAAGTTTCGATTGATAAAAATGCATCTACTTTCTCAGGCTCAAATATGCCTCTTTGATAAAGTAACTGCGCGGCAAACTTACCAACTTTTTCAATTAACCAAGTTGGTGGTTCAACAGTTTCTAAAATATGCCAATTGGTCGGTGACATGTTTATTCCAATAGCTTTTTCTCCCCAAATAACACATGAACTATTTATAGACTTAAATCAATGTTAGTCTTAATAAATATCCATCATGTAAATGGTGATGATTAATTTTTGGGTGATCGCTTCGGCTTAGACAATTTAAGCATCTTAGATATTTGAGAGAGCTTTTTAAGTCTTTCGACCTGTTTTAGAGAGATGCTTGTAAATTGGGTAACTAATTTTACGGAAATATTGGAAAGTAGTATATTTGTGGCTATTTGATTGGCAGTTTCAGCTTTGCATTTAGCTTTGCTCTATAATAAAATTTTTATAAATTAATCATTTTTCCATTATTTTGCTCCCCAAAAGTTTTTGGATGATTTATTTATAGCTGTTGCTGATATTATAGCGGTTGATGTAGTGACGCTAAATTGTACTTCTTTATCTAGGATATTGTCGATTTGATTAGCAACTTGTCTTAGCGTTTTTTCGGGATTGTTATTTTAAGTCCACATTGCCCTCTCAAATGAAGTAAAAAACAATTAAAAATTTAGAAGGAAAGAATTTGTATCACTAGATATATGTCGCTTCGCGACATATATCTAGTGATACTAGTATGAACTCATTAAAAAATGATTTATAGGAAAACTTGGATATGGATTTTAGTGGAGTATTACCAATTTTTGCGATTACTTTGCGGGAGGGAGTTGAAGCTGCCCTTGTGGTGGGAATTGTAATGGCATATTTGAAAAAAGTTGATCGCAGCTCGCTTAATCCTTGGGTATTTGGTGGAATTGGCACGGGAATATTCGCAAGTTTTATCGTCGGTATATTCCTTAATTGGCTTGTGAAACAGGTGGAAAATAAAGAACCGATGCAGGCTGCTTTTTATAGCCAATTTTGGCAGGGAGTATTAGGAATCACTGCAATCATCATGCTGAGTTGGATGTTAGTCTGGATGACCGAAAATGCTAAGGCACTCAAGGGGGAAATCGAGGGGCAAATTGGTAAGGCGATCGCTAATGAAAAAAGCGCGGGTTGGGCAGTATTTATCCTGATTTTAATTGCGGTATTACGAGAGGGCTTTGAGGTCGTAATTTTTATTTCAGCAAAGCTACAAGGTGGGCTTGTTCCAATTGTCGGTGCGATCGCAGGTTTAGTTGGTGCAGTTACAATTGGGATTGCACTCTTTCAATTTGGCATTCGCATTAATCTCCAAGTATTTTTTCAGGCAATGGGAATATTTCTCTTACTGATCGTTGCAGGCTTAGTGGTCAGTGTGATCGGGCATCTTGATAAAGCCGTAGCTGCCTATGGACAACTCACGCAAACTTCTATTTGTTTACCTGCAACTTCAGCTACGGAAATGAGTTCTTGTTTGCTTGGTGGTTTAGTTTGGGATGTCCATGATACTTTCCCTGATACTCGATTTCCCGCTATCTTACTTAAAGCGATGTTCGGCTTTCGCGATCGCCTATTTCTAGGACAGGCACTTGGTTATTTCACCTTCTTAATCTCTGCGGGTTTCCTTTATTTCCAGAGCCTCTTAGGAAAGTCTATTAGTAAACAGCAAGGTTAAATTTCATCTCTTTGCATCCCATACCGAAGCCAGAAATTTTTTGAAAGGTTTACGAAGTAAACCTTTCAAAAAATTTCTGGCTTAATCTACTTTAAATTTATTCCGCAATTGACTGCTGAGCGAATCGATCGCCGTGACAACTACTAATAAAACTAACATCATCGTTGTGGCTTTATTGTATTCAAAACCGCGAATATAGCTGACTAGCTCAAAGCCAATTCCACCAGCACCGACTACCCCTAAAACAGAGGCAGCACGAATATTGTATTCAAACATATAAAGCGTATAGCCAAGACAGAGCGGCAACACCTGAGGCATAACTCCGTATTGAGCAATTTGCCACCACGAAGCACGACTAACTTGTAATGCTTCAAGCGATCGCTGATCCACAGATTCGATCGCCTCTTGATAGAACTTTGCTAAATAGCCAATCGTATAAATTCCTAAAGCCAGAGTCCCTGCGGGTGCACCTAAACCTGTCGCAGCAACAAAGAATAGTCCTAAAATAATCGATGGAACGGAACGGACAACATTTTGGATTAGACTCGCTAGCCAGCGTAACCATGTAGGTGACAGATTCCGAGCCGATAGGAGTGCTAAAGGAATGGAGAGAATTGCACCAATGGTCGTTCCCCAGAGAGACATTTGTATAGTCTCAATTAGCGCTTTAATCGCCACATCTAAAATACTGAAATCAGGTGGCAATAGCCGCGACAGAAAATCTGTCATGTAGGGAAGACTGGTTTTGATTAATTCAGGATTAACTTTTAGCCCATGCAATGACCAGATATAAGCCCATCCTAAACCAATAACTACCAAAACTCTCATCAACCAGACATTGTATTGGTTTGAGGTGATTTTAGAAATAGTGAGGTGAATCCGATCAGTAAATTTCATTAGGCAGCGTTAGCGGACTGAAATTGGGACAGACTTTGCAATCTCACAAACTGTCTTTCAATATTTTGACAGTCCCCATCATACCAGACCTTCCCTGCGTCAAGGATGATTGCTCTCTGGGCGTACTGAGTTGCGAGAGAGAGATCATGCAACACCACGACCACAGTTAAACCGCGACTATGCATTTCGGCAAGGGATTCCATCACTTGATTAATGCCTGATAAGTCTAAGCCAGTCGTCGGTTCATCAGCTAGCAAAATATGGGGTGATTGAATTAAGGTGCGTGCGATCGCGACTCTTTGGCGTTGACCACCGCTTAGTTGTCTTGCTTTTTGGTAGATTTGCTCTTGTAATCCCATTTTCTGAAGTAGCTGCATCGCAACGCGGCGATCACTTTTGGGAAATCCCCAGAGACTTTGCCATGTGGTTAGCTCTCCTAAACAGCCACAGAGCACGTTATCTAAACAAGAAAGCTGATCGACTAAAGCACCACCTTGAAAGAGGAAGCCAATATTTTTACGCACTTCACCAATATGTCTTTGCTCAACCGAGGTTCCACATATTTGAATTTCGCCTTGCTGAATTGGGACTAGACCAACTAGTGAGCGTAATAGAGTGGATTTGCCAGCCCCATTCATTCCCAATAAAGCGACAAATTCTCCGTGATTGATTTGCACATCAATACCATTGAGGATTGGACGTTGTAGAGTAGATTGATATTCCGTGCGGATATTTTGGCAAGCGATCGCAGGCAAGTTTCTATCTGATAAAGGTTCCATACATTTAAAGTCACATTTAAGCTTAATTGATGAGTAATAAAGTATCTTGCTCTGTGAGACACTTTATTACTCAATTTGGGTTTGCTAACGATGAATTAGGGTTTTAGTCCCGCCCGTTGAATTGCAGTTCGCATTGGTGCTAGGTGAGTGTCATGATCGACTTTTACGAGTTGCGTGGAGTTATACATACTGCGGAATAGCCCATTATTTGCAGGTTCATTTAGTTTTAAGAAGGCAGTAATCAACTTTTCTCGAACATCTGTAGGAACACTATCATCAATGGAAATTCCATGAGCAGGTACATTCGCAACAGCATGGAGAACTCTGAGCTTTTTCCCTTCTTCAGTAGTTACCCAAGGTGGGAGCAAAGCATATTCGGACACTACAGCAACATCGGCTTGGTCACGTAATACAGCTTGCAGAGCGCTACTATAGCCATCACCATAGGTCACTTTGCTAAAGAACTGCTCTAAGCGATCTGGTCCATCGACAAACTTTAATCCCACTAATTCACTCACAGGAAAAATAAATCCTGAACCAGAGGAACGGGAAGTGAAAGCCATCCTCTTACCGCGCAATTGTTCTAGATTTTTCTGAGGATCTGGCAAGGTTTTTAAAGGACTATCTTCAGGTATGACAAACACAGACTTGTAGGTTTTTCCTCCTGAATAGTCTTCACGGACTTCTGCAAGGTACATCTTTGCACCTGATAAATCCTCAGCTTTGAGGGCAGCACGACCACTGACAAAAGCAACATTAGCTCGATTGGCTCTGAGCGCTTCTACTGAGGCAGTTTCGTCACCAATTACACCCTTGACAGGTATGCCAATTTCCTTTGATAAGATGCTAGAAACTTGGTCAACCTTGCTTTGTAGATCCTTGGTATCTCGACGAGTGGCAAAGGCGATCGTGATTTCTTTAATAGGTGCTTGGGTTGCCACCGTTGGTTTGGGTTGACTATCTTTAGGAGGCTCCTTATCCGCAGTCTTTGTGACTGATTGATTGGATTGAGATGTAGTTTGTTGATTACTGTCACTACAAGCAGTTAAACCGACTAAGCTTATGCAACCTAGGGCTACCAATAAATTAACGGGTTTAAGTAAGGCTTTGGCTAATGAATTTTGAGATAACAATCTATGCATTAAAAAGAATTACTTGCAATAACTACTGAAAATAGCTTAAACCTATTTGAGAATTAAAGTCAATAAATTTATATTATTTTTTATCATTACAACTATCTACAATAAGCTTTAACCCTTGTATAGCAGAGATGTCAGCTAGGGATATCCAAGCAGCAACTATCTTTTAGTAAGAAATACTCTATATAATGTAAGTTATAAATTCTTTGATTTTTTAGTTTTACTTGGTTGCGATAAAATTAAAATTGCTGCTGAGACAATTAACCTAAAATCAACAAAATCCTCAAACACTGCCATGTCCGACACTCATATTCCTGAAGGTAAAGAGCGCGAAGTCAGAGCTATTGGCGGTGCAGCAATTGATGGCACACCGATCGCTTATATTATTGTCCTTGCATCTGTCACCACCGTTTTAGCCTTTATTCCCTTTTCGATTACCCTTGGCTCTGGCAAAGGCATTCCCCTCAGCCAAAGCATTTACCCCCTTTTAGGTTGGCTACTCGGACCTTTAGCAGGTGCTTTAGCTAGTGGTATTGGTACTTTTATTGGCATCTTCCTTGCCCCTCATACCGCAGGAAGTGTACCTGCGATCGCGATTTGGGGAGCTGTAGTTGCGAGTTTTGCCGCAGGCTCTATGAGAATAAATCACAGTCGGCAGTTTTTTTTCTTAGCCTTAACAGTTTTATTTGGATTGGAGTTAACTGCCTATGCCTATTTAGCGATCATCCGTAATGGTATTCCGATCAATACTTTTATTCTCGGGGCATTCATCGATTGGTCAGCCATACTTTTATTTTTGCTACCAACACGGAATTTATTTGTTAGTCTCATTGGCAGCAATGGTTTAGTTAAAGTAGCGATCGGTATATTTGGCGGTACTTGGATAATATGTGGGCTGGCTCACCTCAGCCAAGTTCCATTTACTTACTATCTCTTTAACTGGCCAGAACCAATTTGGAATGCGCTGATTCCGATTATTCCTGTCGAAAATGCGATGCGGGGTTTGTCGGGAGCAGTGATTGGTACGGGTGTAATTTCGGGATTGAGAGCAATTAATTTGGTGAAGCCAAAGGAAGCTATTTATTAGAAATTTTTGCTTTTGTGGCAAGCGCATCCCTCTAGAATGTGCTTGCTACAAACCTTTAGATGGATAGCGATCGCGGTCAAACTAAAATATCAGCTAAAAGGCGTATAAAAATACATAGTTTTTTACAAAGATCTAGTAGACATTTCGAGATAGGGGATGTATAGTATAGGAGTGTGAGGAGCGAACAAAGAAAAAAGCCTAGGAACGAAACAGGGAAAGTAACCTAGGCTTTTTTCTTTGTCTAATAAAGACAAAAAAGGAGATCAGTTATCAACTGATCTCCTTTTTTATAGATAATTTAAAATGAAAACTTCAGCTTCGACTTTACTCAGCGAGCTTACACCGATGGCTGAGCGAAGTCGAAGCCCATCTAAAGTTTATTTAAAACAACTATATTTTTAGATTATTTACAGATAAACAGATAAGGTGACGCAAATCGTCACCTTATGCTAGAAATTTAGTTTAGCTAATACAAATGGTGGAATAACAAGACTGGTAAACTCTTTTTCCTTGTTTGCATTCCAAGCACTTAGTTCCTCAGCAGTAGGATGACGCAACCAGCCATCCTCGATCCATGATTGCACTAACTGCGTATTGTCCTCAGTCAAAGCAACACCTACATCGACGAGATCCAGATTTGCCCCGACTAAAATTACTCTTGCTCTAGCGGCATGGGACGATAACCATTCCCACAGCGCCACATCTACCATTTCCGCTAAATCTGCTCTTACATTACTCACTAAAATTCCTCATCATCATCAATTGGTTTTGTACCTATTATTTCTAAATACTTTGATTTAATTGCTTTTATATCTTGCCATGTTAGCCACTTGGGGCTGCCCTGCTCACGACTTTGGTTTCGTAATAAATAGGAGGGGTGAAATATGGGCATGACTAGTCGACCTTCCCACTCATACCACTTACCACGAACTTTAGTAATACCTAATTTTTCACCGAGAATTGATTTCAGAGAGGTTGCCCCCGTGAGCAAAATAACTTTGGGATTGACAAGGCGAATTTGCTCTAATAAATAGGGTTTGCATGTGGTTGTCTCGACTTCGGTAGGGACGCGGTTATTCGGAGGACGGCATTTGACGGTGTTGCAAATATAGACATCTTTACTAGTGTCGAAGCCCACAGATTCTAAAATTTTATCTAAAAGTTGACCTGACTTACCGACAAATGGTAAGCCAGATAAATCTTCTTGTTCCCCTGGGGCTTCCCCAATGATCAGGATTTTGGCACTGCGATCACCTCTTTCGACGACCACATTTGTGCGAGTTGCGGCAAGGGGGCATTTCTGGCAGTTGCAAGCGGCTGCTTTTAGCTCATCGAGGTTAGCAAATTGCTCATTGATCGGCACGGCATTAATTGCAGCCGTAGCAGCATTTTTAGGAGAGTGAGCAGTCTTAGTTGGTAGAGCCTCAACCCTATTAGCCTTGGGAAGTTCTGTGAGCGGAACTTCCGATGGAGTCAAATTGAACAGGCTCATTTGTTCTTTCTCAGGCATAGACAGGATTTGTGCCCCAAATCATTACTTGCTAATATCTTATACTAATAGGACTTACGCAAACCGAACGAATTTACTAGGCTTGAGGTAGATGTGGTGCAGGCGAAGCCTGCACCACATCTACCTCAAGCGTATAGCGGTTTTCAAATGAGTACACACTCATTTGAAAACAAAAAATCAGTCCCATTAAGAGTTTTGAGTTTTCATTTTGCCGTAGGCAAAATGAAAACCGCTATAAGTCCTAACTAATTGTTCAAGGGGTAAGGAAATTACTATTTTTGGGCTAGGTTTTGGGGATGTTGATTTTGTCTTAATACAAAATTAACATCCCCGAAAAGAGAGTTATGGCACTTCGCGCTGCAACTCTCTTTTCAGAAACAGCTATCATTTTTTGAAGACATCTTACCTAAGATATAGATTTATGAGTACAATCCTAATGTAGCCAGTGTAACCTTTTAATTACGTCCTAGCTCACATAATCCTTTTAAATACCTCACCTTTGTAGTCCATGATGAATAGCAACGCACTCCCAGTAAATCAAGGTTTGTACGATCCACAGTTTGAACATGATGCTTGTGGTGTTGGCTTTATTGTCCATAAGTCAGGGCAGAAGTCCCATGCGATCGTTGAGCAGGGGTTAACCATCCTGGAAAACTTGGAACACCGTGGTGCTTGTGGCTGTGAGACGAATACAGGTGATGGTGCAGGGATTTTGTTACAGATTCCCCATAAATTTTTAGCAAAAGTGGCTGCTGCCGCAAATATTAGCTTGACTGAGGCAGGACAATATGGTGTAGGCATGGTTTATGCTTCTCCCAATCCTGAAGCCAGAAAAAATGGAAGAAAAATCTTCGAGAAGTTGGTAGAAGTAGAAGGTTTAAAGGTTCTTGGCTGGCGTGATGTGCCTACCGATAATTCATCTTTGGGGGCTACTGCTCAATCGAGTGAGCCATTCATGCAGCAGGTGTTTATTGATCGTCCTACACATCTTGGAGATGATCTCGCCTTTGATCGCAAGTTATTTGTAATTCGCAAACTTGCCCATACCGCCATTCGCGCTGCTAAAGTAGATCCCTATTGGTATCCAGCCAGTCTTTCCTGTCGTACGATCGTTTATAAGGGGATGTTGATGACGGCTCAGGTAGGGCAGTATTACTCTGATTTGCGGGATCCCGACATGGAAAGCGCTCTGGCTCTTGTTCACTCGCGCTTTAGTACGAATACTTTTCCCAGTTGGGAGCGATCGCACCCTTACCGCTACATTGCTCATAATGGTGAGATTAATACATTACGCGGTAATATCAACTGGATGATCGCCCGTCAATCATTGTTCGAGTCAGATTTGTTTGGTGATGATATTTCCAAAATCAAGCCAGTGATCAATATTGATGGTAGCGACTCCACAATTTTTGATAATGCTTTGGAATTATTGACTTTGGCAGGGCGATCGCTTCCTCATGCGGTAATGATGATGATTCCTGAGCCTTGGACTGCCCATGAGTCCATGAGTGATGAGAAGAAAGCTTTTTATGAATACCATTCCTGTTTAATGGAACCTTGGGATGGCCCTGCATCGATTGCCTTTACCGATGGCACAATGATTGGCGCAGTTCTTGATCGCAATGGTTTACGTCCTTCCCGTTACTATGTCACTAAGGATGATCTAGTTATCTTTGCATCGGAAGCAGGTGTCTTGGAAATTGAGCCTGAACGCATCGAATCCAAGGGGCGATTGCAACCTGGACGGATGTTTCTTGTGAATATGCAGGAAGGTCGTATTGTTGCCGATGAAGAAATCAAGCATCAAATCGCGACTGAGCATCCCTACCGTGAATGGATTAATCAGCACATGGTGGAAATTGCCAATCTCAATGATGCAGAAGTATCCGCACCAGAATCAATTCCCTTAACTCAGCGTCAAATGGCTTTCGGCTATTCCTTTGAAGATTTGCGCTTACTATTAACACCAATGGCGCGGGATGGCGTGGAAGCAGTGGGTGCAATGGGAGCCGACACACCTTTAGCAGTTCTCTCCAATCGACCTAAACTGCTTTACGATTACTTCCAGCAGCTATTCGCACAGGTGACGAATCCACCAATCGATTCCATTCGTGAAGAAATCATTACTTCCGCCGAAACAACTATTGGTGCAGAACGGAACTTACTCAAGCCTGTACCTGAGAGCTGTCATTTGATCGAACTAAAGACTCCGATCCTTAGTGATGCCGAACTTGCGAAGTTGAAGCATATTAACGAAGGTGATTTTAAATCAATCACTCTTTCCACTTTGTTCAATCCAAAAGAAGGTGTTAAGGGCTTGGAACAGGTGATCGCAAATATAGCGACTCAGGCTGACAAGGCGATCTCCGATGGTGTAAATATTTTGATTTTAAGTGATAGGGGCGTAAATGCTGAGAGTGCTCCAATTCCCGCATTACTTGCCGTATCAGGATTACATCATCATCTCATCCGCACAGGAACTCGTACTAGGGTTGGTCTGGTTCTCGAATCGGGCGAACCTAGAGAAGTGCATCACTTCGCTCTCTTGATTGGCTATGGTTGCGGTGCGATCAATCCCTATATTGCCTTTGAAAGTATCAACGACATGATCAAGCAAGGCTTGCTCGTAAATGTCGATTACAAAACTGCGGTCAAGAACTACATCAAGTCAGCTACTAAGGGTGTAACGAAAGTTGCTTCTAAAATTGGTATTTCCACAATCCAAAGCTATCGCGGTGCTCAGATTTTTGAAGCAGTGGGGCTCAATCAGGATGTGATCAAGAAATACTTTACTTGGACATCCTCTCGCATTGAAGGTGCTGATCTGGAAGTGATTGCTAAAGAAGCGATCGCCCGTCATAGCCATGCATTCCATGAGCGAAAAGATCACCTCACCCTTGATGTCGGAGGGGAATACCAATGGCGCAAGGAAGGAGAAGCCCACCTCTTCAGCCCTGAAACCATCCATGCTCTCCAAAAGGCAGTCCGTGAAGGCAATTACGATCAGTTCAAGAAGTATTCGGCACTTGTCAATGAGCAGAATCAGCAACATTTCACCCTTCGCGGCTTGCTTGATTTCAAATCTCGCGAGTCAATTCCCCTTGAAGAAGTAGAACCAATTGAAAGCATTCTGCGCCGCTTCAAGACTGGCGCAATGAGCTACGGCTCCATTTCTAAGGAAGCCCATGAAGCTTTGGCGATCGCCATGAATCGCATTGGCGGCAAGTCCAACACAGGCGAAGGCGGTGAAGACCCCGAACGTTACACATGGACAAATGAGCAAGGCGATTCCAAAAATAGCGCCATCAAACAGGTTGCCTCTGGACGTTTCGGTGTGACTAGCCTCTATCTCTCTCAAGCCAAAGAGATTCAAATCAAAATGGCTCAAGGCGCAAAACCTGGAGAAGGCGGACAACTCCCTGGCAAGAAAGTCTATCCTTGGATTGCCAAAGTGCGCCACTCCACCCCAGGGGTGGGCTTGATTTCCCCACCTCCTCACCATGACATCTACTCTATCGAAGACCTCGCAGAGTTGATTCATGATCTCAAAAATGCCAATCGCGCCGCCCGTATCAGCGTCAAGCTAGTTTCAGAAGTTGGTGTCGGCACGATCGCCGCAGGGGTTTCCAAAGCTCACGCTGATGTCGTGCTGATCTCTGGCTACGATGGCGGTACTGGCGCATCACCCCAAACCTCGATCAAACACGCTGGCTTACCTTGGGAACTCGGACTCGCGGAAACCCACCAAACCCTCGTTCTCAACAACCTCCGCAGCCGCATCGTTGTGGAAACCGATGGACAAATGAAAACAGGTCGAGATGTAGTCATCGCGGCTCTACTTGGTGCTGAAGAGTTTGGCTTTGCCACTGCGCCCCTAGTCACTTTGGGCTGCATCATGATGCGCGTCTGCCATCTCAACACCTGCCCCGTTGGTGTGGCAACTCAAGATCCACAACTACGCGATAAATTCACAGGCGATCCCGCTCACACCGTCAACTTCATGACCTTCATCGCTCAAGAGGTGCGTGAACTCATGGCACAGTTAGGCTTCCGCACCCTCGATGAAATGGTCGGTCGTACCGATGTCCTCGAAGCGAAGCAAGCGGTGGAACATTGGAAAGCCAAGGGCTTAGACTTCTCGAAGATTCTCTATCAGCCCGAAGTGAGCGAAGATGTCGGACGCTATGCCAAAATCCCACAGGATCACGGTTTAGATAAGTCCCTTGATATGACCGTGTTGTTAGATTTATGTCAAGCAGCGATCGTTGATGGTGAACCTGTTGAGGCAATAGTTCCCATCAAGAACATCAATCGCGCCGTTGGAACTATCCTCGGCAACGAAATCACCAAACGTCATTGGGAAGGATTGCCCGATGACACCGTACATCTGCATTTCCAAGGTACGGCTGGTCAAAGCTTTGGCGCATTCGTTCCCTCTGGTGTGACCATGGAACTGGAAGGCGACACCAACGACTATCTCGGCAAAGGTCTAAGCGGTGGCAAGATCATTCTCTATCCCCACAAAGCTTCTACCTTTGTCGCCGAAGAGAACATCATTGCAGGTAACGTTGCCTTCTATGGTGCAACTAGTGGCGAAGCTTACATTCGCGGCATCGCTGGCGAACGATTCTGTGTGCGTAACTCTGGCGTAAATGCCGTAGTCGAAGGCATTGGCGATCATGGTTGCGAATATATGACTGGAGGAAAAGTAGTCGTTCTCGGTTTAACAGGACGGAACTTTGCCGCAGGTATGAGTGGTGGTGTTGCCTACATTCTCGATGAATCTGGCGATTTCGCAACTCGTTGCAATACCTCGATGGTCGGCTTAGAGAAACTCGAAGATCCCGAAGAGATCAAGGATCTGAAGCAGTTGATTCAGCAGCACGTTGACTATACGGAGAGCGCTAAAGGTACGAAGGTTCTCGCTGATTGGAATGCGAGTGTTCCTAAATTCGTAAAGGTAATGCCGAAGGATTACAAGCGAGTCTTGCAGTCGATTAAGGAAGCTCTCGAAAATGGTCTGAGTGGTGATGATGCCCTCAATGCCGCCTTTGAAGCCAACTCCCGCGATGTTGCCCGTATCGGTGGCAGCTAGTTAATAAGAGGCAAGGGGCTTAAGCCCCTTGTTTTTTAATGCGAATTATTAGCGCCCGTCAAACAACCAGAAAAGAGCGTGAAGATTATGAACAACACTCCCGTTGATGGTCAACAAAGTCCTAGTGATGAGCTTTTCGCTCATCTGGGGAAGCAGGTGAAATGGCAAAATAATAGGAAGTCGTATTGATTAATCATCTGAGATGTCATGATCAAGTTTCCCCTAACTGAATTGCTAGATGAGCAAGCCTGCTATGAATGGCTAATGAAGATCCTCCA
>JADBWH010000145.1 GCA_020404105.1 Pseudanabaena sp. M53BS1SP1A06MG
ACATCCATCCATAGCCTTAAAGCCTTATTACGCACAAACAAAGCAGTACGAATCGCCTCATCTATGAGGTTGTACTGCTCTGTCTTGCCTTTAAGTTTTGCTTCAAGTACTAACATGGATTTAGTAAGTCTTATGCTGTATGTTATAGCATAGATTAATACAAAGCCGTCCTAGAAGGACGGGGTTTTAGACCCAATTTCCCGATAAGAAGTGATCGGCGGAGTTACTCATTTTTAATTACCCTTTTCTCGCCCGTGAGCAGTCCTAAATCTGACCGCCTACACCTTTAAACTTCTCAACAAATGCTGCAATTTTTTGGAAGACACTCTGTTTCTTAGTTTTATATTGTGGATGAAGCGGACTCATTTTCGGCAGTGCAGCATTTAACTCCGTTCCATTTTCGCTGGCGAACTCGCGTTTGAGGGAGGCACTGATATAGCGCCGTGCTTCTTCGACCTTTAAGCCTTCTGAACGAATCAACTCATCGGCTTCACGAGCTTGTTCGGCTTGGGCAAATTTAAAGAACGCATCAATGATGCTGGCTTTATCTGCCATCTGATCAAGATCACTTTGATTAATGAAATCCACGATTAGGCTCTCTTTTGCTCGATTGCCTAAGCTGGCTCGAATCAATCGGCGCACTTCTTCGATCAATTCACCTTTGTTTTTGTTCTTTCTATTCTGATCAAAAATTAGCCCAAGAATGTAGTCTAAATTGATCTCTTGGGACTTCAGCAAATCCACTTCAAACACCACATCATCCCAAGCAATGGTGGATTTTTCTTTTTCACTGCTCGCTTTGTCTCGACGCAACCAGTCACGGATATCGTTGTAAGTGGAGCGGTAATCTTGGATAGTGCGATCGCTAGGAATCTTGATTGTTTGTAGTACCGTCAGGTCTTCATCACTTAAATAGTGTTCTGCTTTAAATGCTTCAACTGCCGATAGGTCATTAATATCAACCTGTTGCAAGGCTTTGAGGCTGGCAAATTCATCGTAGTTTTGGAGTACATTTTCAACGCGCAAATATTCACCAAATAGCTTGGCAAAGTCTTTTTTGTCTTTTTCTAAAACAATCTCGTCTGGGTTGGGAAAACGCTGCTCTAATTCTGCGACTATTTCCATAAAGCCACGCCGCGCTTCGCCAGTCACCACATCAGTAAAGCCGCCCATGTATTCCCTATAGCTTTTTTCCAGCACCACGTTTTTGGTATTTTTGTCACCAAACAGGGTGATGGCATCGATGGTGGCTTGTTCTAAATCGCGGAAGGTGACGATATTACCAAAGGTTTTGGTCGCATCATAAATACGGTTGGTGCGGGAATAGGCTTGCAGTAAACCGTGATAGCGCAGATTTTTGTCCACAAACAGCGTGTTGAGGGTAGGGGCATCAAATCCTGTCAGGAACATACCCACCACGATTAGGAGATCGATTTCTTTGGCTTTTACTTGCTTGGCAAGATCGCGGTAGTAGTTTTGAAAACCATTGCTGTCTATGGTGAAGTTGGTTTTAAACAGGGCGTTATAGTCAGCGATCGCCGCACTAAGAAATTCTTTAGCGCTGCTGTTCATGGCTGACACATCAAAACTTTCATCCGCGATCTCTCCCACCGCGTCCTGTTCTTCGTTGGCTGCAAAGGAATAGATAGTTGCGATTTTTAGTGGTTTATCGCGGTCTTTTTGCAATTGCTTAAATGCTTCGTAATACAGTTTTGCGGATTCCACACTACTCACTGCAAACATGGCATTAAAGCCTTTATTACCTCCTTGCAAACGGTGAGTTTTTTGGCGGAAGTTATTCAAGATATATTGAGAAATCTCCCGAATACGCTCAGGGTGTAATAGTGCTTGTTTATTTTCGGCGGCACTGAGCTTTTTTTCATCCTGCTCGGTTTCAATGGCTTTGAATTTTGGACGCACATCGTTGTAATCGACCTTGAACTTCAGCACCTTTTCATCACGGATCGCGTCGGTGATCACATAGGAATGTAGCTCACGACCAAATACGCTGGCGGTGGTGTCTGCACCCAGCGCGTTTGCAGGAAAGATGGGCGTACCTGTAAAGCCAAACTGATAAAACTTCTTGAATTTTTTCCGTAAGTTTTTCTGTGCCTCACCAAACTGGCTGCGATGGCATTCATCAAAAATAAATACGACCTGCTTGTGATAGATCGCTAGATCACCTTCGGTTTTCATCAGGTTATTCAGTTTCTGGATGGTGGTGACGATGATTTTGTTGTCATCTTTATCCAGATTACGCTTCAGTCCCGCCGTGCTGTCTGAACCATTGACACTATCGGGGGAAAAACGTTGATATTCTTTCATGGTTTGGTAATCGAGGTCTTTGCGATCGACCACAAAAAACACTTTGTCGATAAACTCTAGCTCCGTCGCCAGTCGCGCCGCTTTAAAACTGGTTAAGGTTTTACCCGAACCAGTGGTGTGCCAGATATAGCCGCCGCCCTCGGTTTTGCTCCATTGTTTGGCTTGGTAGGCGCTGTTGATTTTCCATAAAATGCGCTCGGTAGCGGCAATCTGGTAGGGGCGCATGATCAGTAGCGTGTTACTTGTATCAAATACTGAGTATTGCAACAGCACACTAAGCAGGGTGTTTTTTTGAAAAAAGGTGGCGGTAAAGTCTTTCAGGTCTTTGATCAGGTTGTTATCGGCTTTCGCCCAATTCATGGTGAAGTCAAAGCTATTTTTATTCCGTTGGGTGGTATTGGCAAAGTAGCGGGTATCGGTTCCGTTGGAAATGATAAAGAGTTGCAAATATTTATAGAGCGAGTGTTCAGTATTAAAGCTTTCTTTGCTATAGCGATGCACTTGGTTAAAGGCTTCCCGAATGGCTACGCCGCGTTTTTTTAGCTCGATTTGGACTAGGGGCAAGCCGTTAACCAAGATGGTCACATCGTAGCGGTTGGCTTGGGTTCCTTTTTGTTCAAATTGCTTGATGACTTGTACTTTATTTCGGGCTAGGTTCTTTTTGTCGAGGAGGTAAATGTTTTGAATGTGACCATCATCAAAGACAAAATCATGGATATGGTTGTCATGGATTTTGCGGGTTTTATCGGTAATGCTATCGCTCGGTTTATCTAAAAAGGTTTCAACAAAGCGCTGCCATTCGCCTTCGCTAAACTGCACGTTATTCAGTGTCTGCAATTGCTCTCGGACGTTGGCTAGCATGGCTTGCGGGTTGCTTACGCTAGGCAGGTATTGATAGCCTTGATTTACTAAATCCTGAATAAACTCGCCCTCTAAGTCATATTCGCTTTGGTAGCTTTCCTTAACTCTTGATTGCTTGCTGTATTTTTCCAGAACGATAAAGTTATTGGATTCAGCGATCGCATTGTAGTTGGTCATTGCTTATTTTTTCCTATATTGTTATTGCATTGCCATCCCATATCACTAGCCATTTTCTGCAAACCAGTGATAAACACCTGAAAACTTTTTGATTTATTGATGTTTTTAATGTTTAAATGCTCGCCCATTAAACGGGCGCTGCTACCTTTTTGAAATTCAGGAATTAGACGAGCGATTTCAATAGAGGGCTTTTGCAATTCATCTGGCACAGAAAACCGTTTTACATTTTTGGGAGTATTGAGCTTAGGGTTATTAAAAGCAGATGCTAATGCTGATAAATCACCTAAATACCATCCTTGTAATTCTTGGCAAACTAATCGCACTAAGGTATCTGAACGACCATTAGCGGCGCATATATCTAAAAGTCGTGATTTTAATGACATACAATCTGCGTTGTCGTTATCACGAACGATTACAAAGCGATCATCTGGAATTTGCCACGCCTTGAGTTTTCTAGGAATACTTTTATCTAAGTCACTCTTGCCTTGATGCGGTATACAAAGGAAATGTTCACCCTCAATCCAGTCAGGAAATAACCTTGGTAATAAACCTGTCAATAAATTTTTCATGGAAGGCTCTTCCAATAAAAAGATAATTCTTCCTTGCATTAATTTACCCCCTCAAATTTAGCCCCTCAAACAAGCCTTGTTTCCATAGGTATCCAGGTAAGTCACCTGCATCAAATAGAGCTTTTAAGTTTTTAGAGTCATTGGCGCAGGTCACTTTTGTAAATCCAGAATCTTTGCGTAAACAATAAATTTCAGCCAGTGTGAGGGCATTTAAAAAATCAGGGGAGTGTGAGGAAATAAATACTTGTCCGCCGCGCCGTGCATATTCCCTAAACTCTTCGGCTAACTCAGGTAATAATTCTGGATATAACTGATTTTCAGGTTCTTCTACTGCTAAGAGAGGAAAGGGTTTTGGATCATTTAACAAAATTAAATAGGCAAACATTTTAATAGTGCCATCGGATACGTGACGAGCTATAAAGGGATCTTTAAAACTACCGTCCTGAAAGCGTAATACCAAGCGACCATCTTCTGTTTGTTTGGGTTCTATAACGGATACTCCAGGCACTCTGACGCGCATTGACTTTAATACGCGATCAAAACTTTCGGGATGATGTTCAAATAAATAATTGGAGACAACGGCTAAATTGTCGCCACGAGTTGATAGATGTTCGGCAAAGCCATCTTCTTGGCTGGGGCGGGCTTCGGAAACATGAAAGTCGGAGATGTGCCAATTTTCAATCATTAATCGAAAAGCACTGGCGGCTTTAAATCGCTCAAATTGCCCCAAACCTTTAATTGCTAAAATATCAGGGGAATCTAATTCCTGTTCTTCTCGCTTTAGATCTTCATCGGGCTTGGAAAAATCTTCTTCGTTAACAATGGAGTAACCCTTACCATAGGTAAAATCTAGGAAGTGATAGGGCTTGCCATTAGCGCCGCGTTTGTAACGCAAAATTTCACGGGCAATAACGGGTCTGTTTGTTTTATCGGGTTCAAGTTTTAAAATATAGGTGACTAAGCGATCGTAACCTGTTATTTCCATACGAAACTGCATAGAAATTTCAATAGGTTCGGAGGCAAAGCCACGACTCGCTAACTCTTTATATCCTCCTCTTCTTGAAACTGCTTTACTGACGTTCATAGAAAGAGAATCTTTCAAAAATGAAAAAATATCAAATAAGGTGGACTTTCCTGTGCCATTTGCCCCGACAAGTACACATAAACGCGGGATATTGGTTAGCTTGGTATCACGAAATAGGCGGTAGTTTTTTATTTCCAGTGATTCAATTTGCATGACGTGAACCTTTAACACTGAGTAATGAGTATATAGGGGATTACTAACTGATTTAGCCAGCCATATCGCTGTCTATAGGTTTGGGAAAACTTAACAACAGGTCGCGGTAATATTCGTATTGCTGTTGCCGCAGGGGGATTTTACGGGGCAAGCCTGTGCTGTTCGCATTGTAGTTGGTCATTGTTTTCTGTTCTCTAATAATTCATGGAGTTTCGCCTGAATCAGTTTTTTATCGGGTAGTTGGATTTCATATTGTGCCACCATGGTGGGCGATAAGTTTCGTGATAATGCATACTCAACTACTTCTTCGTCTTTATCACGGCAAAGCAATACGCCAATACTTGGATTTTCATGCGGTTTTTTCACATCACGATCTAAAGCTTCAAGATAGAAGTTCAGTTGCCCCAAATGTTCTGGGCTGAATTTACCAATTTTCAACTCAAAGGCTACTAGAGCCGCCAAACCGCGATGAAAAAAGAGCAAATCAAGGTAGAAGTCCTGATTGCCCACTTGCAGGCGATATTCTTCACCGATAAAGATGAAATCTCTACCCAGTTCAAGGATGAACTGCTTCATATTCTGAATAAGTGCTTTTTGCAGTTCCTTCTCTTCATGTTCCGTTGGCAAACCCAAAAACTCTAATACATAGTTATCTTTTAGGGTGTGATCTATATTGGGATGAATTTCTCTCAGCACTGCTGAGAGTTTTTGGCTGCCAAGCATAGTCCGTTCAAAGTGAGAAGAACTAATCTGCCTTTCTAGCTCCCGTTTTGAATAGTGTTCTTTGATACACATTCGCAGATAATATTCTCGCTCTTCGGCAGATTTACAGCGTGCAAAAATAATGGTGTTATGTGTCCAAGGTAATTCTCTCGCCAGTGGTGAGAGTTTTGGATCAAATTGGTAGGTTTCATAAAACTGCTTCATTCGCCATAGATTTTTGTCGCTAAAACCTTTGATTTCTGGGGCGTTTTGGGTGATGTATTTGGCTAATTCACTGACAACACTTTTGCCCCAAGCTTCACTGCTCACTTTCTGGCTGATAATTTGACCAATCTGCCAATAGAGGTCTATGAGGGCGGTATTAATGTGAGCAAAAACTTTCTGTCGGGATTCTTGAATCTGCTTTAGGACATCAGAAAACTCGCTTTGTATGTTCTGCACTTTTTGCGGCTGATTGCTCATTGTTCCTCCGCTTTGGGAAAGCTTAACAACAAGTCGCGGTAATATTCGTATTGCTGTTGCCGCAAGGCGATTTCACGGGGTAAGCCTTCGCTGATGGAATGGGTGAGGGTGTCGAATTTGTCGAGGATTGAAGCGACGTTGACTTGTTCCTCAAGAGAAGGAATGGGAATCTTTAAACTCTGAAGATTTCCAACTGCTAAACCCGGCTGGGCTGATTGTGATGCATATTGATTAAGATTCATAACGGTTAACATATGAAAAGCCCAGTCAATATTTACCTGATCATTTGAAGTCACAACAACTGCATGTTCGGTAGCATAAAACCTGCCTTTCATCCGTTGTACATTTCCACAGAGTGCGCCCTGCCTGCCAATAAGCAAATGCGCCCCATCATGACTGTTTTCATTTACAAAACCACGAACACCATTCCCACCAAAACAAGGGTAGATATATTTTTCGTTAACGGTTTGCATGATTTTGCTAGCTGAGATATGTTGACCTGCACGCATTTGAAAGACCTCCGCCAATGTCTTCCATTCCACTTCACCTTCTGCAAAAGTCAAGAGGCGATCGCGATAATACTCATATTGTTTTTGGCGGGCAGTCAGTTCGGCAGTCAGTTCGGCAGTCAGTTCGGTAAAAGTGTCCAAAATCCGCACGATTTCGGCTTGAATGGCAAGAGGCGGGATAGGAATTTGAAAAGTTGCCAATCTATCGCCATGTACTCTAATAACTTTTGTACCAGTTCTATTGAGTTTCTTAAAATCAAAAAAATTCGGTGTTTTGAGATAATAAGCTAAATATTTAGGGTTCTGATTATGTTTGAAAATATAAGTTTCACCGCTTACACAAACTTCTTCTTCACCCAACCAAACTAAAGTTTTACAAACATCTTCAATATTTTCGCTAGTCGTAGCAATAATCAAATCATTCTTTTGTGCTTTTCTTAATTTGGTTGCCAATGTAGAGGAAACAAAGGATTTAGTTTGGTACGCATAATCACCGTAGTATGTATAAATCTGACCGTAATGAATACAGCCTATACCGCTATCTGTAAAATCACTTTTCTGTAAACCACTACCACGAACAAACTCACCAATCTCCCCCAAAGACTTCCACTTCACCACCACCCCATCCAACAGCCTTTCCAGAAAATTCATCCCACTCATACATCACCTCCATCAAATCGCTACAATTCGCGATAAATAAATATTTATACAGGATAAAAAATACAGAAACCTGTAGGGGCAGAGCATTCCCGCCACAACTTCTAAATTTACCGACAACCTCAATTTGGGAATGCTCTGCCCTAAACCTCCAAAAAACACCGAAAAACTCTCTCCGCAGCCCTAATTTATCATCGATCCGCGTCAAGGGTTCAGCATTTGCGTATAGAGATTAGAGCAATTTGCAGAAATACTGGCGCAAATGCTAAACCCCTACAGGTCTACATTAACGAAAAACATCCCCCAACGCCTTCCACTCCACCGTCACCCCATCTAACAACCTTTCCAGAAAACTCATCCCACTCATACATCACCTCCATCAAATCGCTACAATTCGCGATAAATAAATATTTTTAAATCTCCCTCAAGCAATTACTGCTTGTTCAACGCGATCGCGTACTTGAAACTCTCTTAGGAACTTAAAAAACATTTCAAAGCCTGTCTTTTCATCGTGACAGGAGAGCATAATTAGTTTTGCCCATGAAGTAACAGATCTTACGCCGAGTTTTTGCTGTAGCCAAGGCTGAAATTCGTTATAAAAGTCTTCTTCTTCTGGGGTGAGTTCTTCATTGATCTGACTTCGCGCAAATTCATAGCCAGCTAAAAACATAAATAGATCGCTAACGGATTGACGACCTAGATACATTCCTGAATTCTTTTCAATCTTTTGTAAAAGCTCAAATAGACCAATCATTTTATACCACTCAAAATCTTACAAATCAGTTAGTTCATCAATCACAAAAGAGCCACTCAGACAACTAAAATCTTTTAGCCAATCTTCGCGAGACAAGCCTTCAGCAGACAAATTATCAAATACTTTTCCCATAACTTCTATTCCGTAATGAGTCCCATTTTCAGTGATTGCTTCCTCTAGTCTATAGCGATCGCTTGTGATAAAGTTTTCACTACGGCGCTTGATTCGTAATCGGAGAATCTTTGCTTCGATGCCCCGCTTTTTTAGCCAACGCATTACGGTGAGGGCGCATTTATCACATTCTAGCAATGGAAAATTAATTGTAATCCTACCGATTGCTTGCCAAATTTCCTCCTGTTTTTCCATAAAAGCGATCGCTATTTTTCAAAACTAACAATACCATCAAGCAATTTTTACTGTAAAAATGTCTAAAATCCACAGGATTTCGGCTTGGATCGCGATACCAGAAAATTCAGTGTACTCATACCTACAGATTCTCCGTTTTAAACTCGCTATATCCTTCGTAGTAATAACTCACATCAATCCCCTTCATAAACAGAGTGCGATCGCCAATTTGATCAGTCAGCGCGTTTTTCAGCAAGACTTTAATTTCCACATCCTTCACCACACTGCGCTGCATCGCCGAAAGATAATCATCCTTGTCTACCAGATTCCAATCTATAACCTGTTTGATTTCTTTTTTGAGCATCAAATCTAGCCAAATGCGCGTAGCCCGTCCATTACCCTCGCGGAAAGGGTGAGCAATATTCATCTCCACATATTTTTCAATAATCTGCTCAAAATTCCCTTGTGGCATTGCGTCGATATATTCCAGAGAGGTTTTCAGATACATCACTGGCGCAAAACGGAAATTGCCCTTAGAGATATTCACCTCGCGGATTTTGCCTGCAAAGCCATAAATATCCCCAAACAAATAGGCATGAATGAAAGCCAGACCCTTGAACGTGCCAACTTCTGCCTTATCAATATCACCAGAGTCAAAAAGCTGCTTTGCCTTTTGTTTGCTGATTTTTTCCTCAGCCTTAACCAGATCTACCTGATTGGTGATGTTTAATTTATTCTCCATTGTCATGGGGCTTCTCCCTCAATCTCCGCCACGATCGCATCAATCTCAGCCCGCAAGCGATCTATATTCGCAACAGTGGCTTTTAACTTAGCATTCAGAGCATTAATATTCACCACCTCCCGCGTATCCTCAGATTCCACATAGCTACTAACTGAGAGATTGTAATCATTCGCCGCAATCGCTTCAAAAGGTACTGATCGCGCAAAATGGGCAATGTTTTCTTTGCTCTCAAACACCCCCATAATTTCTGCAATATGCTCATCCGTCAGGGTGTTATTATTCGTTTCCTTTTTAAACAAACCACTTGCATCTATAAACTGGGTAGCAGTGTCGGGCTTGTGCTTTGATAACACCAAAATCGTCACCGCGATGCTAGTCCCAAAAAATAAATTAGGCGCAAGGGCAATCACCGTTTCTACATAGTTGTTATCCACCAAATACTTTCTAATTTTGGCTTCTGCCCCACCACGATAAAAAATACCAGGGAAACAGACGATCGCCGCCCTTCCCCTGCTCGATAAATAACTCAAGCAATGCAAAACAAACGCAAAGTCAGCCTTAGACTTCGGTGCAAGTACACCAGCAGGGGCAAAGCGATCGTCATTAATCAGCGTCGGATCATCACTACCTTTCCATTTCACCGAATAGGGCGGATTAGAAACGATCGCATCAAACGGCTTTTCATCTCCAAAATGCGGATTGTCAAGTGTATTGCCCAACTGCATATTGAACTTGTCGTAGTTGATATTATGCAAAAACATATTCATCCGCGCCAAGTTATAGGTCGTGTGGTTAATCTCCTGCCCATAAAAACCGTCTTCAATGAGGTGAGCATCAAAATGCTTTTTCGCTTGCAACAGCAGCGAACCCGAACCGCAAGCTGGGTCATAAATTTTATTGACACTGGTTTGCTGGTGCATCGCAAGCTGGGCAATCAACCGAGAGACATGCTGCGGCGTAAAAAACTCGCCCCCCGATTTACCCGCATTCGCCGCATAGTTAGAGATCAAAAACTCATAGGCATCACCAAACAGATCGATATGACTAGAATCAAAATCACCAAAATCTAACCCTGCCACCCCTTTAAGCACCGCAGCCAAGCGTTGATTTTTTTCTGGAACCGTATTGCCAAGGCGGTTGCTAGTGGTGTCAAAATCGGCAAACAGTCCCTTGATGTCCCTCTTAGAAGGGTAGCCATTTGCCGAGCTTTCGATCGCTGTGAAAATTGCTGCTAGATCAGTATTTAGTCTTTCATTCTTGTTGGCACTCGCGGCAACGTTGGCAAACAACTGACTAGGGTAAATAAAATAGCCTTTAGTTTTAATAGCATCATCTTTGATGTCGTCAGTAATGACACTATCAGGTAGTTCGGCATAGTGGATACTGTCATCATCCGCTTCGATGTAGCTGGCAAAGTTTTCACTGATAAAGCGATAAAACAGCGTGCCTAATACATATTGCTTGAAATCCCAGCCATCGACTGAGCCACGCACATCATTAGCAATTTGCCAGATTTGGCGTTGTAGTGCAGCGCGTTGTTGGGTACTCGTCATTATGAAATTTCTGATTCAATGAAGTCTGAATAATGGTCAGTGTGACCTTGGTTGCGTATTTTAACAAGTAGAGAGATTGCAATCTCATCTAGTCGCTTGTGATCTGGGTAAGGTAATATATACGACCATATCAGAGCTAGAAGCATTCAAAGTATTTGCCGAAAATTGATAAGCAGTTACCCTAAAACCCACGTTCCGCTCTTATTTTACTGAAAAAAGTATTTAGAAAACAAATCCTTACACAATCAGTGTTTTGAGCTTTAATCGCAAAAATATCACTGTCTTAATACTTGAAATAATTATGCACTAATAGAAATCACTGTCATTAATTTTCCAGAAAATCGCTGAAACCCTCATTGTCTCGTTTTAAATACTTTTAGGCTTCCATTACGAGCGGAATGTGGGCTAAAACATAAGCTCTTTACAGAGCTTTAACTAACTTCAGTTCGGGTTAAGCTGGTAAATTTTAAAAGCCTAAGAGTAAAAGCCTTGCTTAGCAAGGCTTTTACTCTTTTGGGCTTTGAGAGAGGGTTTGCTACGCAAACCCTCTCTCAAAGCCTGTTTCAAAT
>JADBWH010000146.1 GCA_020404105.1 Pseudanabaena sp. M53BS1SP1A06MG
AAATTGCCTTGAAACATTACAAGGGCATAGTCACTGGGTTGCTTCACTAGCGCTAAGCCAAGATGCCAGAACCCTAATTAGCGGCAGTTGGGATGAAACGATCGCATGTTGGGATATCACCACAGGGAAATGTTGGCAAACCTTGCGATCAATCGCTCCCTACAAAGGCATGATCATCAACGATGTCACAGGTTTAACTCAAGCTGAAATGGACACCCTAAAAGCCTTAGGAGCTTTAGCCAACTAAATTAGCGCAATAAAACCCACCACTAACTTTTAAGTTAGAAGAGGAGTAATATAGAAATAATATTTTTGTCGTCAGCAAGCCACACCAGCCATGATGATTCAAACCTTACCCAAAGTTACAACCTTTGACGGATTTGTGGAATTTATTCCTGAGAATTCTGGCGTGCGTTACGAACTACATAACGGAAATATTGTTGAAATGGCTCAACCAGTTGGAGATCACGAAGAACTTAAAAGCTTTTTGGGTGTAGAAATCCCCTTTGAAATCAAACGATTGGGACTACCCTACGGTATTCCTAATCAAGTAATCATAAGACCTGAAGGCAAAGATTCTGGATATTTCCCAGACATACTAGTAGTAAATCGCGCCAACCTATCTAATGAACCTCGATGGAAAAAAGAATCAGTGCTTAGTCAGGGTGCATCCATACCTTTAGCGATCGAAATTGTATCTACCAATTGGCGTGATGATTATCATTTAAAATTTGCCGATTATGAAGAAATGGGCATAGCTGAATATTGGATTATTGATTATGCCGCATTGGGCGGACGGAACTTTATTGGTAATCCCAAACAGCCAACTATCTCAGTTTGTAATTTGGTGGATGGAGAATATCAAATTAGTAAATTTCAGAATAGCGATCGCTTGATCTCGCAAATTTTCCCTGAGCTAAACCTGACCGCTAATCAAATCTTTACATCAGGGCTTCCCAATTAAAAACTACTTCAGGAAATGCAAGCAAAGATAGAGTATCACCCTGTTCATAGCGCTGCGATCGCTTATAGCCTGAGGCTGATGGTTGAGAATAGCCTTCGATAATTTGTTGATTTAGGTCAAATAGCCACATCTCAGGAATTCCATTGGCAGCATATAGAGGCATTTTCACATCACGGTCATAGGCGATCGTACTGTCAGCGACTTCAATAATTAACAAAATGTCCTCTGGCGTTGGCAAAGCACTAGCATAAAAATCATCACGCCATTTAAGAATGGCAAGATCTGGCTGTGGTTCTGAATGATTTCTAAGAATAATGGGATTTTGCACCCATACAAATACCTGATCTCCTAATGTGATTTGCAACAATCTTGCTGTTTTCGCTACACAAACTGCGTGCTTGATGCCAATTGGAGCCATTTCTCTGATTTCTCCGTTGATTAACTCGTAGCGATCGCCTTCCGCAAATACCCCCACCTCGTGCATGAGATGGTATTGCTGCACCGTAAACCTATGGATATTGCTCGTAAAACTGGGTGTAACTAATTGGGCTGCCATCGTATTTCACCTCAATTTAGGTAGGTTAGAGCTTTCATGCTAAATGTTTAGTATTATTAAGATTCAAGACTAGCGATTTAAGCGATCGCCTAAATTGCTATTTTTCCCTATTCGCATATTTTCGCATATTGATTAAGTTGATTAACACGTAATGGACACCAGATACAATCCCCAGCAGATCGAACCTAAATGGCAAAAAGTTTGGGCAGAGAAACAACTTGACAAAGTAAACAACGATGCAATTAGCGCAGACAAAAAGAAATTCTATGCGCTGTCCATGTTTCCCTATCCATCGGGCGATCTGCATATGGGGCATGTCCGTAACTATACAATTACCGATGTAATTTCTCGCTACAAAAGAATGCAGGGCTATCAAGTGTTGCATCCGATGGGTTGGGATGCCTTTGGATTGCCTGCGGAAAATGCGGCGATCGATCGCAATACGCATCCTGCGAAATGGACTTATGCCAATATCGACAATATGCGATCGCAACTTCAGCAAGTGGGCTTGTCCTATGACTGGGATCGCGAATTAGCAACCTGTTCGCCCGACTATTACAAATGGACACAATGGATCTTTTTGCAGTTTTTGGAAGCAGGTTTGGCTTATCAAAAGGAAGCTAAGGTTAATTGGGACCCGATTGATCAGACCGTAATTGCCAATGAACAGGTGGATAGTGAAGGCAGATCTTGGCGATCAGGAGCCTTGGTAGAGAAGCGCAAATTGCGTCAATGGTTCTTGAAAATCACCGACTATGCTGAACAGCTTTTGCAAGATTTGGATAAGCTCAAAGACTGGCCATCTAGCGTCAAGATCATGCAAGCCAACTGGATCGGCAAGTCCACAGGCGCAGAGCTAAGCTTTCCTATCGTTGGCAGTGATCAAAAAATTACCGTTTTCACAACCCGTCCTGATACCGTTTACGGTGTGAGCTATGTAGTGCTTGCTCCTGAACATCCATTGGTAGAGACTTTGACCAATGATGATCACAAAGAATCAGTTAGCAAATTTATTGAAGAAGTCAAAAATCTTAGCGAAATTGATCGCACTTCTGATGATCGACCTAAACGTGGCGTAGCGATCGGCGCAAGCGTAATTAATCCCTTCATAGGAAAAGTAGTTCCCATTTGGATTGCCGATTATGTTCTTTTTGAATATGGTACTGGTGCTGTCATGGGTGTTCCTGCCCACGATGTCCGCGATTTCGCCTTTGCGAAGCAATACAACCTTCCCATTCAAACTGTGATCACTCCAAACTTCCCTCTCTCTGTCGGAGAAGGGCTGGGGGTGAGGGAATCTGCCTATACCGAAACTGGAATCATGGTCAATTCGGGAGTGTTTGACGGCTTAGACTCCGCAACTGCGAAAACTAAGATTGTGGAACTTGCAGAAAAGAATCAATGGGGAACTTCTAAAATCACCTATCGATTGCGGGATTGGTTGATTTCGCGCCAAAGATATTGGGGCTGTCCGATTCCTGTGATTCATTGTCCAAAGTGTGGCATCGTTCCTGTCCCCCATGCTGACTTACCCGTAATTTTGCCTGAAGATGTGGAACTTACAGGACGCGGCGCATCGCCTCTCGCCCAAAAGGACTCTTGGGTAAATGTCCCCTGCCCTAAATGTGGTAGAGCCGCTAAGCGTGAAACCGATACGATGGATACTTTCATCGATTCTTCTTGGTACTTCTTGCGGTTTGCCGATGCACGGAACGATCAGGAAATAGGCGATCGCAATTCTATCAATAACTGGTTACCCGTTGACCAATACGTGGGCGGTGTCGAACACGCGATTTTGCACCTACTCTACTCCCGATTTGTCACTAAAGTTTTGCGCGATCGCGGCTTACTCGATTTCAATGAACCCTTTACACGCTTGCTCACGCAGGGCATGGTACAGGGCTTGACCTACATGAATCCAAACAAAAGCGGCAAAGACAAATGGGTTCCTTCGGCTTTAGTCGATCCCAAAGATCCCAAAGATCCTAAAACTGGTGAACCTTTGCAAGCACTTTTTGCCACGATGTCCAAGTCTAAGGGCAATGGGGTGTCACCTGTCGAAGCGATCGCTAAATATGGAGCCGATACTTTGCGGATGTTCGCCCTCTTTAAAGCACCTCCTGAAAAGGATTTGGAATGGGAAGATGCCGATGTCGAAGGTCAGCAACGCTTCTTAAATCGAGTCTGGCGACTAGTCTCTAGCTTTGCAGAAATCAAACAAAGTGGTATTTCCGATAAAATTGATCGTAACCTGCGCCGCGCCATTCACATTGCGATTAAAGAAATTTCCGAAGATTTCGATGGTGGCTATCAATTGAATACCGCCATTTCGGAATTGATGAAACTCAGTAATGCTTTGCAAGATACGGAAGATAAGAGCTCGGCTACTTTCCAAGAAGGTATCGAAACTCTCTTAACTTTGCTGGCTCCCTTTGCACCACATATTGCTGAGGAACTTTGGTTATTAATTGGTCACACAGAATCTATTCATAGCCAATCTTGGCTCACCTACGACCCTGATGCGCTCTCCGTTGATGAGATCACTCTCGTCATTCAAATCAATGGTAAAGTGCGCGGCAATCTTCAAGTACCATCTAGTGCCAGCAATGACAAGCAAGCATTGGAAGAATATGCTCGTAGTTCTAGTGCAGCCAAGAGATATCTCGAAGGTAAGGAGATTAAGAAAGTGATAGCAGTTCCCAAAAAGTTAGTGAATTTTGTAGTTGTTTAGGCTTATAAAATTGGGCTGATGCATTGGGTATAAGTGATGCGGGCAAAGCCCACACCACTTATACATTTTTTTACTCTTTTTCTCGTTTTTCCACTCAAAATAAGAAGCATCAAGAGGTTAATCTCTTTTATAGGGGTCTTATTTGTGATGTGGTTGTCTTTTATAAAACCCATGCCTCTCTAACTTTTGCAACTTTTTGTCTTGTACGAAACATGTACTTAGTGAATAAACGATAAAATCATGAGAGATCTAAAGAGCTATAGGCTATTCTAGTCTTAAAATAATAGCAGTCCAACCATTTGTGCATGTTTTGTGGAAGCGCACCTCGAAGGAGTGCGCTTCCACAAAACATTTAGAATTGTTATAGATATAGGATTAGCTTGACCTGTGCTAAGTAATAAAACAATTACAACTATTCTCAATAATGAACAATTTACCTATCGTTTGCATAGTTGAAGATAATCCTGATGATGAGCGTTTGACTATTCGTGCTTTGCGAAAGGGGAAAATTGCTAATGAGATTAAAGTAGCTCGAAATGGGGAGGAGGCATTAAATATGGTATTAAATGCTAATCCTTTGCCATGTGTTGTACTTTTAGATTTAAAGCTTCCCAAAATTGATGGATTAGAGGTATTACGGCGGATTCGGTCAGATGAACGTACACATTTGTTGCCAGTAGTAGTCTTAACCTCGTCAAGTGAAGATCGCGATATTCTCGAAAGCTATAGTTTTGGAGCAAATAGCTATGTACGTAAATCCGTGGAATTCGATCGCTTTACCGAAGCAGTACGCCAATTGGGGTTGTACTGGGCTTTAGTTAATGAACCCTTACCCAAAGGTTTATAAGTTATGAGTGATACTGTCAATGTCCTCATCATTGAAGACTCAGAAGATGATGCCATTTTAATAGTGCGATCGCTGCGTCAGAGTGGATTTGTCCTTACTTGGGAAAGAGTACAAACCGTAGAAGAGCTAAACCAAGCACTCACAAATCGTACTTGGGATGTGATTATTTCTGATTACAATTTGCCCAAGATGAATGCACCGATGGCATTAGAAATAGTCAAACAAAGTCAACTCGATCTCCCATTTATCGTTGTTTCTGGCACAATTGGCGAAACATTAGCGGTTGATCTCATGCGTGCAGGGGCAAATGACTATTTGATGAAAGGAAGTCTCGCACGTTTGGCTGAAGCCGTAAGACGTGAGATCCGCGAATTCAAGATGCGACAGGAACGCCAACAAGCATCCCTCGAATTAGAATTGACCAAACAACGACTCCAACTTGCACTCGAAGGATCAGCGATTGGGCCTTGGGATTGGGTTATATCAACAGGGGAATTAACGATTAATGAAAGATGGGCTGAAATTCTAGGCTACACATCCTTAGAATTAGAACCTATTACTTTTGAAACTTGGCACGATCATACGCATACTGATGACGTTAAAAGAACTCTAAAATTATTAAAAAAGCACTTTCACAGGGAAATTCCTGCCTATGAAGATGAACTAAGAATGCGCCATAAATTAGGGCATTGGGTGTGGATCCTATGTCGAGGGAAAGTAACAGAATGGGATGCCCAAGGTAAACCCCAAAGAATGACAGGAACACATTTAGATATTAGCGATCGCAAACAAGCAGAATTACGTTTATCTCTTCAAAGTTCTATTTTAGAGAGAATTGCTAAAGCTGAATCATTGCCAAAAATCTTAGAAGCATTGGTAAGCAACATTGAAGAACAACTAGATGGAGCGATATGTTCAATTTTGTTATGTGATGAAGGAAAATTGTATTGTGGAGCAATGCCTAATTTGCCAGAAGCATACAATCAAGTGATTGATAAGATGTCTATAGGTGAGGGGGCAGGTTGCTGCGGTACAGCAGCGTTTCGACGAGAAAGAGTGATTGTCGCGGATATTGCTAATGATCCGCTCTGGAAAGACTTGAAGGAAACAGCGCTTGCCCATAACATACGAGCTTGTTGGTCTACACCCGTGATCGCTACCGATGGTAATGTAATCGCTACCTTTGCTGTTTACTATCCATACATTCATTATCCCATTCCTCAAGAAATAGAGATTACCAATTTAGCGACGGATATTGCCAAAATTGCGATCGAGCGAGATCAAGCGGCTCAAGCCTTAGCAAACTTAAACCACAATCTAGAAATGCGTGTGGCACAACGTACAGATGCCTTGCGCCAAAGTGAAGCGAAGCTCATTGAAGCCCAACAGATCGCCCGTCTTGGTAGTTGGGAATTGGATGTCCAAACAAAAGAGATTATTTGGTCAAGGGAAATCTTTAATATTTTTGGAATGGATGCCAACCAACAGGAACCTACCTATGAGCAAATGTTGCAATATTTCCCCCCAGATGAACGCATTCGCTTTAATAACCTGATTGAGCGTGCTATTCAACTCTCAGAACCCTATGCTACAGATTTTCAAATTATTCGCGCTGATGGTTCTTTGGGCTATATTTTTGCTAAAGCAGAACTCCTGTATGACGTTGCAGGTCATTCTACCCGATTATTTGGAATTGCAATGGATATTAGCGATCGCAAAGCCATGCAAGAAGCTTTAAAACTTAGTGAAGAACGTGCTCGAGCCACATTATTAGCCTTGCCAGATCTCGTCTTTCGTGTCAATCGTTCAGGGGAATATATAGATTTTTTAGCCTCTCCTAACGTTGGTAATATTATTGATCCTCGGCAAGTAATTGGTAAAAGCTTAGCCGATTGTCTGCCTCCAGAAACTTGGGCTAAAGAATATCACGCGATGCAAAAAGCGCTGAATACTAATACCTTACAGACTTATGAACAACAAATTCAGATTGATGGTCACATGCGCTATGAAGAGGTACGGGTTGCTCCCTGTGTTAACGATGAAGTAGTCTTTTTCATCCGTGATATTAGTGATCGCAAACAGGCGGAAGCACAATTACAGAAAACTAATGAGGAATTGATGCGTGCTACGAGACTGAAAGATGAATTTCTTGCCAATATGAGCCATGAACTCCGTACTCCTCTTAATGCTATTTTAGGAATGGCAGAAGCGATGCAAGAAGAGGTATTTGGAGAAGTGAATGAAGATCAAATTAATGCTTTAAATACCATTGAGCGAAGTGGCACGCATCTTTTAGCATTAATTAATGATATTCTCGATGTCGCTAAGATCGAATCTGGACAATTAAAGCTAGAATACGCCCTTACTTCTGTTGACACTCTATGTCATTCGAGCATCGCTTTGATCAGACAACTCGCTCACCAAAAAAGGATTAAACTCAAAGTAAACATTCCTGATAACCTTCCTCAATTGATGCTAGACGAACGTCGCATTCGTCAAGTATTAATTAATTTGCTAAACAATGCCGTCAAATTCACTCCCGAAGGCGGTCAGATTAGCCTAGAAGTTACAAGCCAAATTTTTTTTAAAGGACATCCATTAACAGATGCAATTCCTGAATCTATTCTCATCCATCCTGATGATCCTCAATTGCCAAAACTATCTCTAGACAAAATAAATCAATGTTTCAATTATCTCCAAATCGCCATTACTGATACAGGAATTGGCATTTCCCCAGAAAATATTAGGCGACTCTTTAAACCCTTTGTACAGATTGATAGTTCACTCAACCGACAATATATGGGTACGGGTCTAGGACTAGCAATCGTCAAGCAAATAACCGAGCTACATGGTGGAATGGTCAGAGTAACGAGCAAAATCGGTCATGGCAGTTGTTTTATGATTGCACTGCCTTTTCAGGACTCTAGAGACAGAACAATTGTTGACTCCAAAACTGAAACATCTCAAAACCTCCATCTAGAAGAAGTAGAAACTAATAGAGCGTCATCATTCAATTCACCCTTAATTTTATTAGCAGAAGATAATAAGGCGAATATTGGAACTATTTCCTGTTATCTAGAGGCAAAAGGATATCACTTAATCCTTGCCTATAATGGACAGGAAGTAGTTAATATTACTAAATCACATAATCCCGATGTAATTCTTATGGATATTCAATTGCCTATTGTTGACGGGATAACAGCAATTCGCCAAATCCGCAGCGATCGCGCCTTTGATCACATTCCGATTATTGCGTTGACTGCTTTAGTGATGGCAGGAGATCGTGAAAAATGTCTAGCCGCAGGTGCAAATGAATATCTTGCTAAACCCGTGAGACTCAAACAACTAGTTGATATGATTAAACGATTGTTAAGTTCTTAAATAAAACTATGAATCAAACAATACCAAATGTCCTCGTTGTGGACGATGAGCCAAATAACTTTGATGTCATTGAAACATTTCTATCGGAACAAGATTACCAACTATATTACGCCTCTAGTGGCGATTCTGCCCTCAGTATTTTAGAAACTGTCAACCCCGATCTGATTCTTTTAGATGTGATGATGCCTGGGATTGATGGAATGGAAGTATGTCAGCGTATTAAGGCTATGCCCAAATGGGAAAGTGTACCCATCATCATGGTGACAGCTTTGACTGGGAAAGAAGATCTCGCACGTTGCCTGAATGCAGGAGCTGATGATTTTATTGGTAAGCCAGTTAACAGTGTGGAGTTACGCGCTAGGGTGAACTCCATGATGCGAATCAAACAGCAGTACGACAGCATCAACAATCTCTCCAAATTACAATCACAAACGATTGAGGTATTGCAAAATAACTTAAGAGAACTAAGCGGTAATTTAGCATCTAGTTTTCCCCATGAACTAAATACACCTCTCAATGGAATTGTCGGAGCGATTAGCATCTTACTCGAAGAGTATGAGACTATGCATCCAGAAGAGATCAAAGAGTTTTTACTATTAGCCCAAGAGTCATCTACAAGGCTAGAGAAATTGACACGCAAGTTTTTGACCTATGTATATCTGAAGCTATCACCCTACAAATTGCCAAGTTCTAGAGCTAGCCAAATTCAGCAAGAGAAAGGTTCGGATGCCACGTTTATCTGCAATATTGCGCGTGAGCAAGCGAAACGAGATAATCGGACTGAGGATTTACGGTGTGATCTAGATGATGCAGTTGTTGTAGTCAGTAACCAAGATATGCGAAGTGTCCTATGTGAGCTATTGGAAAATTCGTTCAAGTTTTCTAAAGTTGGGACTGAGGTGAAATTAAGCGGTAAGGTAATCAATAATTCCCTACATTTAGCGATCGCTGATCATGGTTGGGGCATGACAGAAGATCAAATTGCCAAAATAGGCGCATTTATGCAGTTTGAACGCAAAGTGCATGAGCAACAGGGGGCAGGACTAGGGCTAAAAATCGTAACCAAAATTATAGAAAAATATGGAGGGAATTTCTTAATTTCCAGTATTTATAAACAAGAGACTACGGTGAATTTAGAATTGCCCTTAGTAGCTCATGACTTAGATACTCCCTTGACAGGAAAATAGAGATTAAATTAGGGCTGGCAGAGGGCACAGCCCATTACCCGTATCTATGCAGCCAGTAGTGGATCAAGTTTGCCTTGACGATCTAGCTCATGGATGGCATCACAGCCGCCAATATGCTGATCATTAATAAAAATTTGAGGTACGGAACGTTTCCCATCAGAGCCTCTCGCTGCCATTTGTGATCGCGCTACTTCATCACCATCGATCGCATATTCGATATACTTCACGCCTTTCTTATCGAGCAAGTGTTTTGCTCTAATACAAAAGGGACACATTCGCCATGTATAGATCTCAACTTTTGCCATATTTATTTTTTAGATTTATATAACTGTAGCAATTAAAAAAAGGGTATGGGAAGCACACCATCTAAGGAAGTATGCTTTTCACCCTAATACTTTAACAAAACGTGAGTTCGATAACGCCATTTGTGCGGTGCGAAGCACCACGCAAATGGCGGAAATTTTCCCATTTTTCGCCTTCGTTACCAAAAATGGTTTTTATTGGCGATCGCGTGATGGCTTGGGACTAACAGAAGGTTGGGGCGATGAGGTGGTTGCAGGTGTCGGATTTTGAGGAGCGGGGGAAACTGTTGCTGAAGGCATGATCGATGGCTGTGGCTCAGACAAAGTAGGGATCTTAGAAATTACCTCTTCGGGATGGCTAGGAGGAATGCCTTCCGTGACAATAATATCTTCGATCACTGTCTTTACAATTGGCGCAGCTACGGTAGAACCAAAAGCATCCGAGCCAACAGGTTCATCAACTACCGCAAGCACCACATAGCGAGGAGATTTAGAAGGGAAAATACCAACAAAGCTGGTGATCTTGGCATTGGAATATCCACCACCAGTAGTTGAGGCTTTTTGAGCAGTACCCGTTTTACCTGCAATCCGATAACCAGGAATGCGAGCGGTTAGCCCTGTTCCTTTTTCCACCACGTTAGTCATCATCTCAATTACTCTTTGGGCAGTGGCTGGTGAGACAATTTGGCGAGGAGTTGGAAATTTTGGCTGATAATACTCTTCGCCCTCTTCATTGATTAAACCCTTGACCACATGGGGTGTAAGTAATTTACCACCACTAGCTAGAATGCCTTGCAACTGCACCATTTGAATCGGTGTAAGCGAAAAGCCTTGACCAAAAGCAGCCGTTGCAGGCTCAATCACATACTCATTAAATTGTTCTTGTGGCTTGAGAGTACTTGGTGTTTCCGATGGTAAATCCACGCCCGAAATATCCCCTAATCCGATCCTTTCTAGCCAACCATAGTAAACTGATGGCTTCATGCGTTGGATGATATGCACCATACCGACATTGCTAGATCGCTCTAGGATTTGACTAATACTGAGAGGTCCAACCGCACCGACTTGATCATAGTCAAAGTTAGCGACAGGCCACCCCCCAATAGTTAAGGCTCCTTCATCATTAAATACAGTATCAGGTTGAATGGCTCCCGCCTCAAGGGCGATCGCTACATTGATCGGCTTAAAGGTAGAGCCTGGTTCATAGAGGTCAGAAACTGCCCAATTTTTAAATAGTTTGACATTAGCTTCGTAATAACGATTAGGGTCGTAGGTTGGCTCGGTAACTAGAGTTAATAAACCGCCATCCCTTACATCCATGACGATGACTGCCCCACGCTTTGCATTAAACTTCACCATTTGCTGCTTGAGGACTTGCCTTGCCGTGCGCTGAATCCGCGAGTCAATGGTCATTTGCAAACTTGTGCGATCACTACTAATCATCCCCACAGGTATACGGTGAGGAATAAAATTGCCATTACCATCCTTGACAACCGCAGGAGCTTGATCGGTACGTTCTAATAATTTTTCTTGACTTAATTCAATTCCAGCTTGACCGCGGTGATCAACATTAACATAGCCAATCAATTCAGCGGCAAGTTCTTGTTGTGGATAGAGGCGATGGCGTTGTTGAATTAGTTCTAATCCATCAATTTGTAAAGCATAAATGCGATCCGCCGTTTCCTCAGATAGCCAATATTCAACTTGAATTGAGGTCGTATCACGACTGAGAATATTAGCTAATTTTTCTGGTGACTTCTTGAGAATGGGTGCAATTTTCTCGGCAATTTCGGTAGTTAGTTCTTCAAAGCTTTTCTTCTTAGCATCTTTGCCCATCTCCCTATTATTCTTTTCATAAAGATGGGGATAGGCAAAGAGCGTATAGACAGGGCGATCGATCGCTAAAACTGTGCCTTTGCGATCAGAAATCATGCGCCGAGGGATAAAGGGACGCAGCGTAAACATTTGCTGCCTACGAGCTTTGTCTAGCAAGTCGGGTGCAGTAATTACTTGCAAATAGACAAGGCGTACAATTAAGCCAAGCATCGCTACTGCCAAAATGATCCAAATGAGAACCGTGCGGCGCTTGAACAGATTAATAGTGGGGAGATCCTTGGGAAGAAAAGATGGAGTCATGAAAGTTCTTGACAAAGTTGGCGGAAGCGATCGCCGCGTTGCTCAAAGTTGGCAAACTGGTCGAAGCTTGCACATGCAGGCGAGAATAGCACAGTTGGTAAAGGCTGACTAGGGTGATTATGGGCGCGGGTGTGGGCAATATGGGCAGCTTGTTTGACAGCACATTCGAGCGTCTCCACAATTTCATAATTTTTAAATCCTGCATCCTTGAGCATTTCCGCAAATAAAGGAGCAGCTTCTCCAATCAATAGGACAGCGATCGCTCTTTGACGAATTTGCTCTAGCCATCCACTAGCATCACCTTGCTTCGGCTGTCCTCCTGCTATCAAAACTACAGGTGGCTTTACGGCACATAAGCCAACCTCCGCCGCATCATAATTCGTCGCCTTGCTGTCATTTATAAAAGCGATCCCCTCATAAAAGCGAATATGCTCCAGTCGATGGGGGACACCTTGAAACTCAGATATGGCGCGATCGATATGCTCTGAAGTAATACCTGCTAATTTTGCTGCCGCAACCGACATTAATAGGTTCTGACGGTTATGTCTACCCAATAGATGCCAATGGGAAATCGGAAAAACAGATTCTCCACGAAACTTCACCCAACCATCATGAATGGCGACTCCACTTGTAATTGCTTCTACCACATAATCATCAATGCTCGTCCATAATGCTTTAGGCCACATAGCTGCCCCAAAATCAAGCAAAAACGTATCATTTCCATTGAGGATAATGTGACTAGATGGATCAATTAACTTCGCCTTAATATCTCGATAGTTTTCAAGGGTATAGTGACGATTGAGGTGATCAGGCGTAAAGGTAGTCCAGATCGCTATTTGCGGTTTCACACTTTGTGATGACTCGATCTGATAGCTACTCAGTTCCGCAATGATCCAGTCAGGCTGAATCTGTTTATGTAATACTTGCAACGCAATCTCACAGGCAGGCAGACCAATATTGCCACAGGCGATCGCCCTCAGTCCTGCCGTCTGAAAAATGGCTGCGGTCAAGGATGTAACCGTAGTCTTACCATTGGTTCCAGTGATGCCTACCCAAGGAATATGCTTGAGATAGCGCCATGCCAACTCAATCTCACCGATGGTATCCAGTCCTAGTGACCGGGCTTGCTCAACTTCAGGACGATCCCAAGGCACACCTGGACTTACAACTACTAGATCTACGGATTTACCTATCTTAATTAAATTGCCAAAATCAGGAAATCCACCAAGCTCAACGGTAAAGCCCTCAGATTCTAAATCAAGTTTGCGCTGTTCGAGACTAGGACTAGCATTACTATCACTAACTGTCACTTGCCAACTATCAGCCTTGAGTAGCTTAGCAGCAGAAATTCCCGACTGTCCCAGTCCCAGTACATACGCTTGAGGCATTGCGATCGCTTGAAATAGAGGTTTATTAAAAATTTAATAATAAACGATACATGATCATAAGTGCCAAAGATCTGACAACCGTGCAAACCACGGTTGTCAAGTCTTAACCTGGAGGCCAATCGAAAGAGCGACCGCCTAAGACATGAATATGCAGATGAAAAACTGTTTGCCCTGCTTCAGTGCCATTGTTGGTAACTAGGCGGAAACCAGTTAAGCCTTCAAGCGCCGCAACTTTACTTGCTACAAGTAACAAATGACCTAGCAATGATTGATCTTCAAAAGTTGCTTCTGAAAGTCTCACAATCGGCTTTTTCGGAATTACTAGGAAATGGACAGGTGCTTGCGGATTGACATCACGAAAAGCAAGGGAAAGCTCATCTTCATACAAAATCGTGGCAGGAATTTCCCGTTTAATGATTTTGCTAAAAATAGTGTCACTCATCTTCAAACTCTAAATTCATGTTTGCTATGGTGACATAAAGCGAACCCCAAAATGAGAGATGACGCAACACGCCATCTCTCATTTACAATTCGTTAACAACTAAGCCTGTAAATACTAATTGAGCGGGTCCAGTCATCAGAAGGCGATCACTTTCGTCTGACCAAGTAATTTTCAGATCACCGCCAGGGAGATTGACGGTACAGATGCGATCACAGAGGTCATTTAAGACACCTGCGACGACAGTGGCACAGGCTCCTGTACCACAAGCCAAAGTTGCTCCAGCACCACGTTCCCATACGCGCATTTTTACATAGCCGCGATTGACGACTTCCACAAATTCCGTATTCGTGCGTTTGGGAAATACAGGATGATGTTCAAAGAGAACGCCGATTTCGGCTAAGGGAATGCTATCGACATCATCCACAAAGATCATGCAGTGAGGATTGCCCATGCTCACAGTAGTCACATTCCAAGTTTTACCACCGACTTCGAGGGGCAGGTTGACTACTTTTTGATCGCTTGCGCCTAGAGTGGTAGGAATCTCGGCAGCAGTCAGAAATGGCTTACCCATATCTACAGTTATCTGTCCATCAGCATCCATTTGAGGCACAATTAAGCCTGCACCTGTTTGGATGGGATATTTACCTTCAATTGTAGGGATATCCAAATCCTGCATAAACTTTGCTAAACAGCGAATTCCGTTGCCGCACATTTCTGGCTCGGAGCCATCGGAGTTATAGATTCGCATCCGATGTTTGCTTTTATCAGCATTTAACAAAAAGATTATGCCATCTGCACCAATGCCAAAATTGCGATCGCACCATTTCTCTGCTTGTTCTGGTGTGAGGATGGGTTCAGCACTATGACGGTTATCAATCAATACAAAGTCATTACCTAAGCCGTGATATTTACTAAATGCGATCGCCATGAGTTATTTCAATATATATATGCGTCCATGTTACCAAAAAAGGCAAAAGTGGGTGAAGTGTGCTCTCTCACTCGTTAATCATCCATTACAAGATTTCCCTTTTGTTGTTATTGGCAGATACTTTCAATCATCCGATTAGCTTGGGAGCCGTAACCGCCGCCAAAGAGATTGAAGTGATTGAGAATATGATAGAGATTGTAGAGAGTTTTGCGCTTTTGATAGCCCGCATCAAGGGGATAAGCCGCATTGTAGGCTCGATAAAATTTTGATGTAAAGCCGCCAAATAACTCGGTCATCGCTAAATCTACTTCGCGGTCACCAAAATATAGCGCAGGATCAAAAATCACAGGCTCACCATTGACAAAATCTGCGTTGCCGCCCCAGAGATCCCCATGCACCATTGAAGGTTGTGGCTGATAATCACGAAAAAATTCAGGTAAAGCAGCATAGATTTTCTCTTCGGGAATACTGCAACGCCAACCTTTACGCTTAGCTAACCGAATTTGAAAAGCAAGCCGATATTCACGCCAGAAATCCAGCCAACTATTTGTCCAATTGTTAATCTGAGGGGTTGCACCAATTGTATTATCGCGATCCCAACCAAAACCACGATCGCTCGTGACCCGATGCATTGCTGCCAAATTACGACCCATTGCTTCCCAATCTTGACCTCCCCCCAAATCAAGATTTTCCAGCACTAAATAAGCTACCTCACCCACGATCCCCCGACAGATCGGCTGTGGTACAAGGATTGTTTTGGTTGCATAGATTTGTTGAAGAGCGATCGCCTCCGCTACAAACATGTCTAATTGATGAGCGGTATTCGTTTTTACAAAAAAATCACGCTTCCCATCGGATATTTTAGTGGTCTGATTAATGCAACCACCCGACTGCGCCTGACGGCGATCGCTTGTAAATTTTACGCCCGTTGCCTGCGAAATAGCGATCGCAATTTCATCCCACATAGTTTTTGATCCGAAATCCACAATTGAGTAGAGGTTTAGTTTATGTTCTCAATAAAACGTAACCCCAAAATTTAAAGACGGTTCGTATACTGTGAACTAACACAATGACTCAAATAATTGAATCAACAATTAATTTTTAAAAAACTACCTTAAATTGGTGCAATATGATGAACGACATTGGCAAGTATCGCTTTGTTTGTACCCTAACCCTCAGTGATATTTTGGGTCAGGTAATTGTTTGGCTAGGTGTAATTTTTGCTTCCCTTGCTGCGGCTCTCTCTCTAATGAGCAAACCCATTTATTCATTTGGGGCAGTAGGTTTAATTGTGGTGACATCTTTGCCATTTTTGCTCTTTACCTTCGTTACCACGTTATTTAATCACATTGATATTGTGCCTCTTACCGAAGAAGAAATTAAGCGTAACAATTCCAAAATATCAGGTGTACGTAAAACTGTAGCCAAAGCTTCTGTATAGATCATAAAGAGGGGCAAAATCCACCCCTCTTTGCTCTATGGACATTATGAGCATTGTTTGATAAACCATTAGCAAAGAATTCTTTAGAAACAAGGTTTAATCACTGTGCGCCAGCTTAATTTTGTCGTTATTTTTATCGTTACGCTTACCTTGGTCTTATTCGCCCTAGAAAATACTGCCTCGACCCCTATTCAAATTGTTCCCCAACTGAAGGTTGCTGCCCCAATTTCTGTTGAGCTAATCTTGGCAATGGGCTTAGGAGCAGTTATTGCTTGGGTATTTAGCGTTTGGTCTGGGTTGCAAAAATCGATTGAAATGCGTAGCCAGAATATCCAAATCCAGAATTTAAAAGAAACTGTCGAAAATTTAACCGTTGAGATTGAAGAACGTAAACGCTTAGTCTCGGCTTCAGCGATCGATGTCGAGATTGATGAAGACAAATCTAAAAACTAAAATAAAGGGGGCTAAGCATCCTTTATTTTAGTTTTTTATGGATAGATCGCTCCAATCGGTGATATTTTTAAACATCCGCTTCTCGCAAGCTCCATGACCCCATCGATCGCCGAATCAGTTACCAAAGATGCTATCGCCCTATTGATTGACCTTGCAGAACGAGGTGAGATCGATCCATGGGATGTACAGGTCATTGATGTGGTCGATCGCTTTTTATCACGGTTAATTGTGAGCGATCGCCGTGATTTATATGACTCAGGACAGGCGATGCTCTATGCAGCGATGTTAGTCCTGCTCAAGGCGAACTCCCTATCAGAAAGTCAAAGTGCCTATGACCAAGCTGAGGATTTAGTCGAGGAGTTGGAAGAACTAGAGTCTGAAGTCACAGCATCATTACGCTTGCCTACGGATTTTGATAAGAGGCTACGGCGTTTACCTGTGGCTCTGCCACCGAAGGCAAGACGGATTACCCTCGAAGAGTTAATTGCTCAAATCGAGGCGATCTCCGAAATTGTTGATCGCAAAAGTAGCAAACCCGCCAAACGCCAGAAACAAAGTAAAGTAGCGCGTAAGGCTGCCATGAAAGCGATCGCTCAACTCGCCCACAAAGAAAATCTTTCAGAGATGGTCGAAGAAATTGAGCGTTATTTTCTCCTCCATCCCGAAGCTGAGATTGAGATATCTGACTTAGCTGCAGTATTTAATGATCGGGTGGGCGTATTTTGGGGCTTATTACTGATGTCTTCCCAGTCCAAGGTGGAATTATTTCAAGAAGAATTTTACGGCAAAATTCACATTGTCCCAACGGTCAAAGTCGCAGCTATCATGGAAGTCCCCTTTGCCAACAGTACAGCTAATTCCATAGTAGAGTCTACTCAGCTACAATTGACATTCTCCGAATTAAAAGAAGTTTCGTGAAATATTTAAGCCGTTCTGCCCGTCATCATTTTCGTTGTTTTCCAAGAATACCGACTAAGCTCTTTACTAGGATTATTACTAGTACCGTTCTTGGTGTAAGTATTAGTGTAAGTGCGATCGCCTTTGGTTTAGGCTCCGTAACTGTGACCTTTGCACAAAGTCGCAATGTCTATAAACCCACAGCCATATTAAGTGGCTCAGAAATTAATGACATTCTCACGGATAAAGATATTCCTACAGGTCAGAAAGGTTTTGCCCGTGACTATATCCTCGAGGCACAGAAAGATGAGCGTTTAGAGATCACGGTAAATTCGGGAAGTTTTGATACAGTTTTGAGTTTGCTCGATATTAAAGGTGAGGTAATTGCTGAAAATGATGATGCCGCAAGTGATACCACTAACTCTCTAATCTTTTTTAAAGTTCGGCAATCAGGGACGTATACGATCCGAGTTTCTTCTTTTGGTGGCAGTAGCGGTGGCAAATTTACACTAAAAGTTACCAAACTCCGTGTTGTAAATTAGTGCTACTAACGCTCCTGCAAATAGCCTCTCGATGAATCTTCATTATAAAGTACTGTTCCACATTGATTTTACAATCTCGGTAGTCATGCAATGTAATTGTGTTGCGAGCGCTTTGCAACACAATTACTAAAAAATTACTTTGCAGCACTACTAAAATTTCTTCTAGGTTTTCATTAAGCGCAAAGTGCTTTTGTAAATATGGTGAGCCTATGTCAGTTTAAAATTGTAGAGAAGGTTTTGGGTAAGGTATTGTCATTCAAAGGCAAACGTATTGCAATTACAGGTGCTTCAGGCACTATGGGCAGGGCTTTAGTAGCTGAACTAAGTAAACGAGAGGCACAAATAATTGCCCTCACAACTTTACCTGATGCTAGCTTTGAGGTTAGCGATCACTCAACCATCGAAGTGATCCCATGGCGATTAGGGCATGAGGCAGAATTGCGTGATCGCTTACAAAAAGTGGATATTCTCATTCTCAATCATGGTGTTAATGTATTGGGAGCCAGAGATTCAGCATCTGTATACAAATCCTACGAAGTCAATACTTTTTCTGTTTTCCGTTGGATTGATTTATTCCTAGAGACAATACCTAATTCTGAAAATGCAAATGCTAAAGAGATTTGGGTCAATACTTCTGAAGCAGAGGTTAATCCTGCTCTGAGTCCTTTGTATGAACTGTCCAAACGCGCTATTGGCGATTTAGTTACTCTCCGTCGCCTTGATCATGCTTGCACCATTCGCAAATTGATCTTGGGTCCATTTAAAAGCAATCTCAATCCCTATGGGGTGATGTCGGCAAGTTTTGTAGCTTGGGCGATCGCCTTTTTAGCCCAACTCGGTTTACGCGATATTATCGTCACGATTAATCCCACTACCTTTATTACCTATCCTGTCAAAGAATTTTGGCGATCGCTTTATTTCCGACTATTCTCTTACCGTAGTAAGTAACAATATGAATCTCGCATTACAAACTGAAATCTGTCAATTTATTCGGGAGATCGGACAAAAAGCGATTCACCTCAGAGAGTCGGATTTTCAGATCGATGAGAAGGGCTACGATGATTATGTAACTAATGTTGATCGCGAACTCGATCATCTCCTCAGTCAAAGGTTTCAAGCATGGTTTCCCGATGATGTGGTAATCAGTGAAGAAAATTCGCGATCGCAGGAACTATGGAAGCGATATGCGGAACTGCATCAAAAGTACTGGTTTATCGATCCCATCGATGGCACGGATGACTTCATTCATGGACGCGAGTTCTATTCGGTAATGGTTGGGATCTTAGAAGCATTTCAGCCTACGCTGGGTTGGATCTATGCACCAAAGAGTGATCTCTTATATTTTGGCGGTACGGCGATAAATGGAGTATTCACTGTCACGAATGGGAATGTTCCTGAAGTTCTCTATGCGGTTCCGCCGATTGGGGCAAGTAGCGATCGCGTGATCGTCAGTAAAAAAGATGATCTTGCCTATGGTAATGCTATTCGTGCAGCAGTTCCGAATGTTGAGTTTTATACTCTCGGCAGTTTTGGCTTAAAGGTAATGGAAGTTGTCCAAGGTCGTGCTAGTGCCTATATCTATCTCAATCGTCGGGTTAAGCTCTGGGATACGGTGGGACCTTTGGCGATCGCTAAAGCCGCAGGACTAGTTTGTTGTGATCTCTCAGGTCGAGAAATTGGATTTGACTATGATGATATTCATCCTGAGAAATTAACTCACAATCAACTAATTGTGATTGGCTGGTCAAAATTTATCGATGAATATTTAGCAGCAATTTATCAAGAACTGCAAGCCCAAATATAAGAAAGGCGGCGCATCGCGCCGCCTTTCTTATATTTGGGCTTGATGGTGAAATTTGCTTTGTCTTTACAACGCGATTGCCTATCTAAAAAATCTTGTAAAATATCAATAATTAACTGATGTTACGTGGAAGGAACAGACAGTTTTTGAAGAAGAGAGTAACTAGCCCTAATAGCATTGAAGTAGAGTTTAGCCTTGAGAGCAAAGTGATTGAGTTTAGTATTGATACGAAGGCGCTCTAACTTAACAAAAGAAAAAAAGCACGCAAAGATGTGATTTTTCTGAGTATGAGCAATCCCAG
>JADBWH010000147.1 GCA_020404105.1 Pseudanabaena sp. M53BS1SP1A06MG
GATTCCTATCTCGTCGATGATTCCTGCCACGATCCCTAGATGCTCTAGGTTCGTTACTTTCATCTCTGTATTAATACCTGCCTCCTCTTTTTGGCTTTTCTCTAATTATTTTACCCTTCCATTACGAGCGGAATGTGGGTTCTATGTTCCAAAGCAGATAATCCAGATCGGCAAAATCAAAAATAAACCAATGAATGAGAAGGCGATCGTGCTAATAAGCAAATCGCGATCAAGATCATATACTTCTGCCAAAATTAATACTGATAGCCCTGTTGGAGTTCCTGACATTAAGGTTAGAATTAAACGCGGGTCATGTCTTAAGCCAAGAGCAGTCGAGCCTAAACCAATCAATAACGGAATGATCGCCACTCGTAAAAAAGCCGCGATCGCCGCAGGCTTGAGACTCTCCCATTTCTCGATTTTTCCAAGGCGTAAACCGACTAGAGAGAGGGCAAAAGCGATCGTCACCCAAACTCCAGCATCTAGCCCCGACTCGATCGCTTCGGGTAAACCGATGGGGCGCGTATACCAACCAATCGCAAAAGCCCATAAACTCGGTACTGTAGATACATCGAGCAACAATTTCCACCAAGGTGGCTTCACCTCGCTCTTCCCAAAATAGCTGGCAATAAATACGGCAATCCCATAATTTCCCGCTACATTACTGGCAATGCTATATAGCACTGCCCAATCAGCATAGCTGGCACTTGCTAAGGAATTGGTCAGCGTCAAGCCCACAAATCCTGTATTACCAAGCATCGTCGCTAAAATGAAACTGCCCAAACTAGAGCGATCGCTATGTTCCTGCTTGGCAAATTGCCAACCGATTAGAGCTAATAACCAACTAAGCACTAAAGCAGCGATCGCCACATAGGGAATGTATGGCGTGTCCGAAAACTGTGTATGTCTAGCAAGGACAAATAGTTGTAATGGGACTCCCACCCAATAGAGCCCAACACCAAGAAATTTAGAGGTATTGATTGGAGCGAATCGGGAAATTAACAAACCCATACCTGTCCAAAGCATTAATGGAATATAGGCATTGATCAGATCACCAAAATGGAAGATAGACCAGAAATTATCAGGATTAGTTAGCAGCATTCATCATCCATTCGGTAATACCATCAGCAAGGGTTTTGGCAAGCAACTTTTGCTGTTGTGGCTCGATAATCCATTCAAACTCATCGGGATTGATCATAAAACCTAATTCTAGAAGTACTGCTGGTGTAACCGTAGAACGAACTAGTGCCAAGTTATTCCAGTAAACGCCATATTCACGGCGCTGCAACTTTTGGGCAACATAGTTATGGATAAACTTAGCTAAGTCTTGTGACTGTGGATTGTACCAAAAAGTCCCAATTCCTGATGTATTCATCGCATCACCATTATCGGGCAAAGCATTGTAGTGCAGGCTAACAGATATTGCTGGTTCCTCCTGTTCAATTTTGGCAATTCTGGGGGCTAAATCTAGATCAATATCATCAGTACGAGTCATTACTACCTTCGCCCCCCGATTTTGCAATTCCTCTCTCAGGAGCTTGGAAACAATCAGAGTGACATCTTTTTCAGGATATCCTGTTGGACCTCGTGAGCCTAAGTCTTCATTACCTCCATGTCCCGCATCTAAGAGAATTTTAAGTCCATTGAGAGGTTGAATTTCTCTATTCGCAGTAGAGAGAACAGGTGGATGTTTGAGAGAAACAATCAGGTTTGTGCCTTGATAACGAACCTTATAGCCCCATTGCTGTTTTGGTTTGAGGCTAATCGTATAGGTAACCTTATCAGAATCAGATTGTAACCATTCCACTTTATTGATGATCGATTCGGGAACAATGGCAATAGTGTCAGTTTGAGCCGTGACGTTATATAGAGTCAACGTAAAAGTACGATCGCTCTGACTGATAGAAATTGGGACGTTGCATTCAAGGGGAATGACGATCTCTGTCCAAATATTATGAGGATCGACTTTATCGATCACTGTCCTTGTACTAATTCCGCGCACTAGCGATCGCGGCTGTGTATCAGTATCAGAGACTTTCACAAAGCGTTCTCTGACCCAACCACCATAATCAAGCCGTAGCCATTCCCCCTGTTTGCCTGTGACCAAAGCTTTAACACCTTGGGGTAAGGGAGTAATGCGGGAAAAGTCCGTACTTGCACCAGTTCTGGCATCCGCAGTTGCAGTGACTTCGGCAATCTGGAGCTTTTTCGGTGAGAGAATTTCGACGGAGCCTTGAGCTTTTTGTTTAACAAGGCGATCGCCTAAGCGCATTTCATATTCAGGCTGACCAAGTTGGCTAGGTGTCTCAAAGGTAGCGCAGCCACGAAAATAACCTGAAGAAGATTCAGCAATAGCTTCGTTATTACCTGTTAGTACTGATGAGTTTGGTGGTAGTTGAATATTACGGCGGCGAGGTAAGAGAGGAATTTCGAGATCGCCAATTCTGGCTAAAACCTTAGCATTAGGAGTAGCGATCGCTTCAAAGCAAATTCTTTCATTGGGCTGCCTGGCAATATTGACAACAGGGAATAGAGAATTTTCGATAAAGCCAATCCCCTTGGGCGGTAGGGTAATTCTTGATTCCCGCACTACCTTCACCGTAATTTCCTTGTCACTATTGCGATCACTCGTAGGATTGCTGTACTTGATCTGAAAAATATTTTCACCAATCTGAAGCGGTAAACTTGGCGCAAAATGTCCTGCGGTAGTTTGTGATACTACCTTGCCATTAATACTGACCTGACCATCCTTGGGAGCAGTACCAATAAAAAATAGGCGATCGCTAGTAGTTGTATGTTGTAGTGGCGGATAGGTAAGGTGTAGCTGTGTGGGTGAAACAAAGTTTTGTGCATTTGTTGCGGTAGCAGTAAAAAAACTCAACATTCCAATTAGAAAAATTCCTATCTGTCGCCGCATAATTCCTGTTGTTTGTCTAAAAGAGCGCTGTAACGCATCACTATTTAATACTATCCCTATATAAGTAAGTAGCTAGCTAGGCTTAATTATTTGTAGAATGATTTAGTGCATCGTAACGCATCAATGGGTTAGAGATGAAGGGTTACGCGATCGCTAACCATCCTACATTTAATTTCAACAACCTAGTAGGTAGTCACAATTAATATAGTAAATTGTCCCCAAGAAGCTAATTTGTCCGCGAAGTAGACGGAATCACCTCTTAGATTTCATTACAAGCCTGTTGAGGCTTTGAGTAGTACAGAAATATTTTTGAAAGCGGGGCTTCGCAACGCTTTCAAAAATATTTCTGGGTATTAAGTAAGCGCAAAGCGCTGTAAGCAGATGTACTTAACAGAATCTACGTCGCAAAACGCTATATTCTGAATTTAGTAAATTTCAAGAAGACTAATTAAATTAATTCAAAAATGAAAATTTTAGTAATGGGTGGCACAAGATTTATTGGTGTGTCACTGGTCAAATTGTTAGTTGATCAAGGACATGAAGTCACCCTATTTAATCGTGGTAAAAAGCCCTCACCCGTTGCAGGACTCCACACAATTATTGGTGATCGCACAGATCCTCAACAACTACGCGACAAACTTAGTAGCGAATCCTTCGAGGTGATTTTTGATAACAATGGGCGTGAACTTAGCGATACTCAGCCCCTAGTCGAGATTTTCCGCGATCGCCTCCAGCATTTTGTCTATATGAGTTCGGCTGGTGTCTATCTCGATAGCGACATCCTGCCTTATAGCGAAACCGATGCTGTTGATCCCAAGAGTCGTCACAAGGGTAAGCTCGATACAGAAGCATATTTGCAGCAAGTCCGTGCTGAATCTGGTTTCCCCTACACTTCCATTCGTCCTACATATATCTATGGTCCCCGAAACTATAACGATGTAGAAGCTTGGTTCTTTGATCGCATTGTGCGCGATCGTCCGATCCCAATCCCTGGAAATGGCAAATTTATCACCCAACTTGGGCATGTCGAAGACCTAGCGAGCGCAATGGCAGCCATCTTAGGAAATCAAAAGGCGATCGGTGAAATTTACAATGTTTCCGATACGCGCTATGTCACCTTTAATGGACTTGCTAAACAATGCGCGATCGCCGCAGGCAAAGATCCCAGCGCTTTAAATTTTGTCTATTACAATCCTAAAGATTTTGAATTTGGTAAAAAGAAAGCATTCCCTTTCCGTCTCCAGCATTTCTTTGCCTCAGTTACCAAAGCAACCCAAGATCTCAACTGGCAGCCCAAATATGATCTCTTAGCTGGTTTAAAAACTTCCTTTGAGCAGGATTATTTACCATCAAATCGCCACCAAGCTGACATTGATTTTTCAACAGATACACAGATTTTGAAATAAATAACTGATGTTACGTAGAAGGCAAAAGGAGTAAAGTAAAGATAGGGTCAGAAATGGGTAAACAGGCATGGACAGAAATTCTTAGACCTATGTGCAGACAACAAATAGTAAACATTTTCTAAGTACAGTGCTTTGCGCTTACTTAAAACCCAGAAATATTTTTGAAAGCGGCGCTTCGCGCCGCTTTCAAAAATATTTCTGTACTACTCAAAGCCTCAACAGGCTGTATTGGCTAAATAAACACTTAATATCGACGAATAACTTAAAGCTTGCCTTAGACTGAAGAAGCGTTATCAACAAGTTGCTTTATGGCTTCCCCTGTACCTTCTTCCAACAAAAATGAGTTACTGCAAAATTTGAAGCATTGGCTGTTGGCTGGCATTCATCAAAAAGCCAATTCTGAAACACTCAATGAACCATCCCATAAGCACACTGATAAACATAGCTGGTGGCAGGTGATGTGTTTAACAGGGGTGGACTATTTTTCTACCCTTGGATATCAACCTGGAATTGCTGCTATTGCTGCGGGAGCCTTATCGCCGATCGCTACATTGATCTTGTTGCTATTAACTCTATTCGGTGCATTACCGATTTACCGCAAAGTTGCCACCATCAGTCCTAATGGTGAAGGTTCCCTCGCGATGCTGGAGCATTTACTAACGTGGTGGCAGGGCAAACTACTAGTCCTATGCCTTTTGGGATTTGTAGCAACGGACTTTATTATCACAATTACCCTATCAGCCGCCGATGCCACCGCCCACATCGTCGAAAATCCCTTAGTACCTGCATTTTTCCATGGGCAATTAGTACCAATCACCTTAGTACTCATTGCTTTGTTAGGTGCAATTTTTCTGAAAGGATTCCGTGAAGCGATTGGAATTGCTGTTATTTTGGTGGCAGTTTATCTATTTCTGAATTTGATCACGGTATCCGTTGGTCTGCAACATATATTTAGCCAACCTACAGTCATATCCAATTGGCAAAATGCGATTTTTGCGAATAATCAAAATCCATTAATACTATTAGGAATTTCGGTATTAGTATTTCCTAAACTCGCCTTAGGACTATCGGGTTTTGAAACAGGTGTTGCGGTGATGCCATTGGTCAAAGGACTCAGTGACGATAGTGAGCAAACACCCAAGGGACGGATCAAAAATACTCATAAGATGCTAGCAAGTGCAGCTTGGATTATGAGTTTTTTCCTACTTACCAGTAGCATCGTTACTACTCTTCTGATTCCTGCGGCAGAATTTGGGACAGGAGGTAAGGCAAATGGTCGTGCGCTTGCATTTTTGGCACACCAGTTTTTTGGTGACATTTTCGGGACTGTATACGATCTCAGTACCATCTCAATTTTATGGTTTGCAGGTGCATCGGCAATGGCAGGGCTATTGAACATTGTGCCGCGCTATCTACCTCGCTACGGTATGGCTCCTAACTGGACTTTGGCAGTGCGTCCCTTAGTTTTGGTTTATACGGCAATCGCTTTTATTGTCACCCTAATTTTTCAAGCAAATGTAGAAGCTCAAGGTGGAGCCTATGCGACAGGTGTATTGGTACTGATGAGTTCGGCAGCCTTTGCTGTAACCTTGGCTTCCTATAAACAACGTAAACGGACTGAAGTAACCCTATTTGGGAGCATTACATTTGTTTTTATTTATACGACGATCGCCAATATTATCGAAAGACCAGATGGTATCAAGATTGCGGCAATTTTCATTGCCATTATCGTCGTAACATCTTTGGTGTCGCGGGTTTGGAGATCGACCGAGTTACGCGCCGACACCGTAGAAATGGATGAACTAGCTCAAAGCTTTATCCAAGCTAGTCCTGAGCATACAGTAAGGATCATTGCCCATCGCCCTAATCGTGGCGATGAACAGGAATATAGCCAAAAAGAACAGGATACCCGACAAGAGCATCATTTACCCCCTGACGATCCTCTGATTTTCTTAGAAATTAGGGTTTCCGATCCCTCAGAATTTGCAGGAACGATTTACATCGAGGGGCATCAAGTGGGCGAACATCGGATTTTGCGATCGCGAGGTGCAGCCGTCCCCAATACGATCGCCGCCATTTTGTTCGAGATTCGCGAACGTACTCATAAACTGCCCCATGCCTATTTTGGCTGGGCGGAGGGCAATCCACTCCAATACTTAATGCGATTCATTTTGTTTGGTGAGGGGGATATTGCGATCGTGACCCGTGAGGTGTTACGCACCGCCGAAAAAGATCCCAAACGTCGCCCAGGGATTCATGTTGGTGGTTAGAACTTAGGGGTATACCGAACAATAGGATATAGCACTTTTCTATACAGGAATGGTTCTCCGCATTCGGCGGAGAACCATTCCCCTGTACTTTACTAGACTAGAAAAACTATATGTCCAGACTACTAAATAACTAAGCCTGTGGTGCACTTGGAGCTAATAACACATGCTTTTGGTTTTTAATGATGCTGCTAACCAATTTTTGTCAACTGCTATTATGATGTATCTGGATTTAGGGTAAATATCGTGACTCAACGTACAGCTAGGCAATGGATTATTAACGGTGTTTTAATCGTAATTACGCTTTCATTTTTAGGCGTATCGATCGCCCCATTGATCGGCGGTCTCTTTGCCCCACCTAATCAACAAGCTGCTAATTCAAACCAAAACACCTCCGAACAAGAACGGATTAAAATTCAGATTGAGGGATTTGAAGCTGTACTCAAAAGCGATCCAAAAAATCAAACTGCACTCATAGGGTTAGTTAATCTCCGCAACCAGTTAGGCAAAGTTAAAGAAACGATCGAGCCTTTGCAAACTCTGTCCGATACTTTTCCAGATACCCCTGAATATCGGATGACATTAGCTAAAACCTATCTTGAACTGAAAGACACCAAAAATGCGGTGGCAGAATATCGCAAGATTTTGACAACAAAACCAGGGTATATTCCTGCATTACAAAGTGTAGTGGGGCTTGAGCTGAATGATAAACGTCCTGAAGCAGCGATCGGTTTGCTCCTAGACACACTTAAAACTGCCGAGACTGCCAATAAAATCCAAGCTAATAGCGTCGATACAGCTTCGGTACGCTGGATTCTTGGCGAAGTTTATCGCCAACAAAATCGCCTTGACGATTCGATCGCGACTTACGATCAAATGATTAAGGAAAATCCTAAAGATTTCCGTCCCTATGTTGGCAAAGCACAGTTAAAACAAGTCCAAGGCAAGGATGATGAAGCGAAGAAACTCTTTGATAAAGGGCTAGAGCTCGCACCTGCTGATTTTAAAGATGAGGTTAAGCGACTTGCGGCGCTTTCTCCCCAAAAGCAACCCAATAGCAACTCCACGCAATCGCCTAGCTCTACTTCTGATACTCCCACTAAAAAACCATAAAAAGCTATCCAGAGGACTGAATTAAAAATTTCTTCGGTAGTGCTGCAAAGTAATTTTTTTAGTAATTGTGTTGAGGGCGCTTCGCGACCGCAACACAATTACATTGAATGACTACCAATTAATTGCCAAGAGGCAATAAAAGTAATGTAAAAGCCATAAACGTAATGTAAATGACAGCTTTTTCGGCATCGCTAGTAAAAAATAACAATACTCACAACTTTAAAAAATTACTTACAGGCTTTGGAGCTGAAGTAACTATGAATTGCCCCACTTACTTAGAGTGGGGTAATTTTTTTAGGTCTTATCAATTAGTTGGGCTTCCCAAACATTTACTACAACAGACATGTTCATAAGATCTAAAAGCCTATGGGTCACGCACAGCCTGTCCCGCAGACTTTTAATCATGCACTAATAATTAAGTGGTTGACAAACGCTCATATCTTTTGAGATGATTGACAATTGTGAGATTTTATTGAGCAGCAATACTCTTGGCTAATGTAATTGTTATTGGGGCACAGTGGGGTGACGAAGGTAAAGGCAAAATCACCGATTTGCTAAGCCGCTCCGCAGATGTCGTTGTCCGCTATCAAGGCGGGAATAATGCAGGACATACGGTCGTCGTCGGCGATCGCACCTTTAAGCTACACCTGATTCCCTCAGGAATCCTGTATCCCAAAACGGAATGCATCATTGCTAGTGGCACAGTGATCGATCCGCAGGTGCTTCTCGAAGAAGTGGATCGACTCACAGATTTGGGTATATCGACGGACAACCTATTTATTGCTGAAACATCCCATGTGACCATGCCCTACCATCGTGTATTGGATCGTGCATCAGAGGATCAGCGAGCCGAACACAAAATTGGTACAACTGGACGCGGCATCGGTCCAACTTATGCTGATAAATCCGAGCGGGTTGGTATTCGAGTAATTGATTTAATGGACGAAAAACGCCTAGCCAAAAAGCTACGCTGGGCGATCGAGCAGAAAAACATTGTTTTACAAAAGCTTTATAATTTAGAACCACTCGATGTTGATGCGATTATTGAAGAATATCGTGGTTATGCTGAGCGATTACGTCCTCATGTAATTGATGCATCTCTCAAGATTGATGTCGCCATTCGTGAGCGCCGTAATATTTTGTTTGAAGGAGCCCAAGGTACATTGCTAGATCTTGATCATGGCACGTATCCCTATGTCACTTCATCCAATCCCGTAGCTGGTGGTGCTTGTATTGGAGCAGGTGTGGGACCAACCTCCATTGACCGTGTGATCGGCGTTGCTAAAGCATACACAACTCGTGTTGGTGAAGGACCATTCCCCACCGAGCTACATGATGCAATTGGTGAGCAAATTGGTCAGCGTGGAGCCGAATTTGGCACAACTACAGGACGTAAGCGCCGTTGTGGTTGGTTTGATGGTGTCATCGGTCGTTATGCCGTTCGCATTAATGGTCTTGACTGTCTAGCCGTTACTAAACTTGACGTTCTTGATGATCTCGAAGAAATCAAGGTATGTACAGCTTACGAACTCGATGGCAAGGTCGTTCGCGACTTCCCCAGCGATGCCCGTGCCTTTGCTAGAGCGATTCCCATCTACGAAACTTTACCTGGTTGGAAGAGATCGACTAGTGAATGCAAAACCGTTGAGGAGCTACCCACAGAAGCTAAGGAATATCTCAAGTTCCTTGCTGATTTGACGGGAACTCCGATCGCGATCATCTCTCTAGGCGCAAGCCGAGGACAAACCATTATCGTTGAAGATCCCATCCATGGACCTAAGCGTGGTTTGTTGAGAAATTAAAACTAAGCAATCATAAATTACTAAAATGCAATTACAAATTAACGCATCTACCCGTACCCTATCTAATAACCGCGCCCTGCGCCGCAATGGTCAAGTACCTGCAACCGTATATGGACATAAGGGTGCTGATTCAATTTCGATCGCTCTAGATGCGAAAGAAGCAACCACTTTGTTACGTGAGGCAACCATCAATAACACATTGATTGAAGTAACCGTAACTGATGGTGACTTTAAAGGCAAAACACTATTGCGTGAAGTCCAAAATCATCCTTACAAAAATGATATTTATCACCTCAGCTTTTTTGCGATCGAATCGCAATCGAAGATTGAAGTAGATATTCCTCTCCACTTTGTTGGTGTACCTGTTGGCGTAAAAGTTGGTGGTGGTTCCGTTGATACCATCAAAAACTATGTACGTGTATCTTGCGCTCCTAATAGTGTGCCTGAAAGCTTTGAGCTAGATATTACTCCTCTCGAAATTGGTAAGGGTATCCACGTTAGCGAAATTCCTTATCCCGAAGGTGTTAAGCCTGTAACCGATGGTACTGCTCTGGTAGTTACTATTCTCAAGAAATAGATATAAAAAAGGGGCGCAATGCGCCCCTTTTTTTATACGAGGATGATATGCCGATCACGATCAACTCTAAGCCAACCTTCATCCTGTAACAGCTTCATAGCTCTGGTGACAGTGACACGAGTGCTGCTAATCGCACTAGCAAGATGCTGATGAGTGAGACGCACGGTTAAACGAGTTCCGCCTTCAACAGCGATACCCACTTCCTGCTTGAGTAGAAGTAAAATTTGGCGTAGACGCTCCTCTACCCGTTTGTTACTGACTAGCGCCAGTAAAGCTTCAGTTTGCTGAAGGCGACGATTGAGGTGCTGCAAAATTCCTTGATACAGTTGTGGCGATTGTTCTAGTTCGGTGAGTGTGAATCGCATCAAGTCAACATCTGAAAGGGCGATCGCCTGATATGGCTCAAGATGTGTTAGAGGTAAACCAAAGGGCATGGCTTGTACCGCAAAACCAACCAGTACTTCATCACCAGATGGATGAAGCGTATTAAGCTGCACCACTCCACGGCAAACTACCCAGACTTCATGGGCATACATGGGAATGATTTGTCCACTTTTGTAAGTGAGCATAGTGCGACCACGATAAACTTCTTCGAGCGATCGCCGCCAGTCTGTTACAGAAGTTGTGGAGTTAAGATCGAAATTAGGGAACGTATATGTCATATCAGCGTGAGGTACACATTAAGCATCTTATATGTTTCTCATTACTATCAGGTTAAGGATAGTTTATTGAATCAATAAATTCTTCTTAAGTACATATTTTGAGTATTTACAATTCACAATATTTATACTATTAAGATATTTACAAGAAGTCTAATCTATCAGAAGTCATAGCTTTATAACAATCATAAAAACCATAAAGAGGGAGGCATTAATGCCTCCCTCTTTATGGTTTGATTACTTCGTTGCGATCGCTATCTCGCCAAGGGGTTTCGGTAAAACTAGGACTAGGTGATTTAGGCAAGCCCCATTTCGCTACTAAATTTTGGAGGACTTGATCTTGCGATCGGTGAAAGTCATCGATATTGCCTTCTCCGCGATTGATCAGAGAAAACCAAATTACCCCATGCTGTTTAGTCTGAATCACGCCTGCCAAAGCACTGACATCGGATAGAGTGCCTGTTTTGACGATCGCCCATCTCGGCATTTTGCGACCCTCGATCGTGCCACAGTTACAATCACTCATGGGAAAGAGATCGGCAAGGGTCAACCCTTCGACTTGAGCGCGATTATGCACTGCCATTAAAATAGCAACCACTGCACGGGGGGAAATTTGATTAGCTTGTCCTAGCCCTGAGCCGTTTACTAATCTGATTTCCGATAGAGGCATATCCGTCGCATTGGCAGCGATCGCTGCTACCTGTTGACCACCTCCCAACTGTGAAGCTAACATCTCTGACATTTCGTTATTGCTAAATGTATTCATGCGTTTGAGGATTTGCCACAGAGGTAGTGACGCATGACGGATTAATAACTTGCTAGAGATATTGCTAGAGCCAAGATTGGCTACAGTCTGCACATTACCGAGAATCGTCAATTGTGGTTTTGGCGTACCCACAGGCATGGTGGCATATTGCTCAGCAACTTCGCCGTCCCATCGGCTACTGTCAAAAGCGAGACGCAAAAAGCTAGCTGCCTTTGGTAAGTCTGTTTCAAAATTCATGGCGAATCTACCTGTGATGACCAGATTGCCTTGAATGCGTTTAAGACCAAGTTTATTGAGTTTATTGCCAACAGCGATCGCTTCTTCCCATACAAAAAATGGATCGCCGCCGCCTTCAATAATCAAGTCGCCCTTGAGCGTATCACCCACCAGATTACCTGTGGTGCTGATATTTGTGATAAAACGATAATTTGATCCCCATGCTTGCAATGCGGCAAGAGTCGTCACAATTTTGGTGAGCGATGCAGATGGTAAGGGACGATTTGATAAATATCCCGAAGCGATCGCACCATCATGGGACTGAATCCATGCACCTTGATCGGGATTAGTTAGTCCTAGTTGTTTGAGTTCATTGAGCATTCCCGTGATTGCCTGTTTTGCTACGGGGTCAGGTGTGGTGTTAGCACTGACATCTGAGGCTAAGACGGGACGAGTAGCATAGCTCATGAGTGAGTTGGGTACGGTCGCAACAGCACGACCATCAAGAGCTTGGGTTGAAACCGACAACAACAAAGCGCCAACTAAACTCCACATAGTCATAAAGAAAACCAAAATTAGATTTGTACAGTTGCTGGTGTTGCCAACATAAGCACAAATATTCTAATCAAACATGGCGCTTTCCAGTTGTTGGATCGCAATTTCTAAATCGTCATTTACTATGGTGATGTCAAATTCATTTGCCGACGCGATTTCCAGTTCCGCATGGCGCAATCGCTTGGTAATCTGTTCATCACTATCGGTGCTGCGTTGACGTAAGCGAGTTTCTAGAATTTCCATCGATGGTGGGGCAATAAAAATCCGCTTAGCACTAGGAAAGGACTGAGCAACCTGTCTTGCACCTGCCAATTCAATTTCTAAGAGTACAACTTGACCACGGGCGATCGCCTGATCAATCGCTTGTCGAGGCGTGCCATAGAGATTACCTGCATACTCAGCCCATTCTAGAAATTCACCCGCATCGCGCTTTTGTTCAAACTCATAGCGACTCCAAAAAAAATACTCTCGACCATGTTCTTCTCCTGCGCGGGGTGATCGCGTCGTTGCCGAGATTGAAAAGAGAATGCGATCGGGATAGCGTTCTAGTAAATTTTGTAAGATTGTACCTTTACCGACCCCACTCGGTCCTGTAACGACAACTAGTCTGCCTGTGCCTAATTTACCTTCACTCAAGTTTTATAAATTCCTGTAATGTTTAGCTCAATTTTTGGTACTTAGTATCATGTATTCGCATACGCTCCTTAGGGGCGTATGCGAATACACCATTAATCAGTCGCACCCTCTTTGCTAATCACAAAGCGATTGGCAACAGTTTCAGGTTGAATTGCTGATAAAACGACATGACTTGAATCGGTGACAATTACGGCTCTAGTACGCCTACCATAGGTAGCATCAACCAACTTACCATGTTCACGAGCGTCGCTAATGATACGCTTAATCGGGGCAGATTCGGGACTAACGATCGCCACAACTCGGTTTGCTGAAACAATATTGCCAAAGCCAATGTTGATGAGCTTAATATCCATAGTTTTATCGACCTAAAATCGATTTAGAGTTGATGTAGCTTCATTTTTGCAAGTATTATTGCATTGTCTTATAAAAATCAACCATCTAAGATATATTTTGTCATGTATAGCAATCTTAAATAATCGATGAAACCAATATCAGTAGGGAGAGTTTCATGGATTAATCAGAGTTTCTCTAGTTACTAGACAAGGTGCAAAAAATTTAAGAGTATGTCCTTTAGTAGGATGTTTATTTTAAAAATCTACTTTCTTAAATTTATATATACATAATTAATATACATCTACATCTCTACACTAAACTCAAAGTTTTATATAGCAGTCCTAAATCATTTGTAGATTTTTGGATTTGTGGAAGCGCATCCCTGCGGGGTGCACTTCCACATCTTATTGAGATGCGAGTGGCTTCAGTTGATTGCAACTAAGTAGCTAGACATAAGTAAACTAAAAACCGAGAAGTTTGTTCCGCCCGCTACGCGGGCGGAACAAACTCTCGTTTTGGGTTTTAATTAAGTTGAGCTACTTAAAGCCAAATTATGCTAGAGAATCTTTGTAATTTTAGAAAGGAAGTTTATGTCGGATGTGATCGCCCAATCTGTGATTAGGAATGTAGTAATTATTGGTTCAGGACCTGCTGGTTACACGGCTGCAATCTACGCAGGGAGGGCTAGCCTCAATCCATTAGTATTTGAAGGATTTCAAATAGGAGGCATTCCAGGGGGGCAGTTAATGACGACAACGGAAGTGGAAAATTTTCCAGGATTTCCTGAAGGGATTATGGGTTCGCAATTAATGATGCATATGAAAGATCAAGCCGTAAATTGCGGTGCAGAATTAGTAATGGAAGATGTAGTTGCTGTTGATTTTAGCGATCAACCTTTTACGATCACCTCATCATCTCAGTCTGTTCAAGCTCACAGTGTCATCATTGCCACAGGCGCAACTGCAAAAAGGCTAAATCTACCTAGTGAAGCGCAATATTGGAATCGGGGAATTTCAGCTTGTGCGGTATGTGATGGGGCGGCTCCCATTTTTCGAGGTGCAGAATTAGCAGTTGTTGGCGGAGGTGATACGGCTGTTGAGGAAGCCCTTTTTTTAACTAAATATGGCTCGAAGGTACATTTGTTAGTGCGAAGTGATCACCTGAGAGCAAGTAAGGTAATGCAACAACGAGTATTGAATCATCCCAAGATCTCTGTGCATTGGCATTCTCTAGCCATTGATGTCTATGGGGAAGGGATTGTGCAGGGAGTCAAAATGCGCGATACGATCACCAATGAAGAACGTAATTTAGCCGTGGGTGGAATTTTTTACGCGATCGGGCATACTCCTAATACCGAATTATTTGCAGGACAGATAGAACTTGATGCGACAGGTTATATCGTGACCAAGGGAAAATCAACAGCAACCAATATTGAAGGTGTTTATGCCTGTGGTGACGTTCAAGATCATGAATATCGCCAAGCAGTTACGGCAGCAGGAACGGGATGTATGGCTGCCTTAGAAGTTGAACGTTGGCTTTCAGCAAAAATGGCATTTTAAAAATAAAAGCTGCTCTTTGAGCAGCTTTTATTTTTAGAGATGTAAATGCTGAATTACGGTGTTGACATCCTTATCACCACGACCAGAACAGTTAATAATAATGCGCTGATCAGGGGTTAATTGTGGACAGAGGGTTTCGAGATAGGCGATCGCATGGGATGTTTCCAAAGCAGGAATAATTCCTTCCAAACGTGAGAGACGTTGGAAAGCATCAAGAGCTTCTTGATCGGTAACACTGTAATATTCTGCACGTCCAAGATCCTTGAGATAACTATGCTCAGGACCGACTCCAGGATAATCTAAGCCAGCACTAATGGAATGAGCTTCTTGGACTTGCCCCTGCTCATCTTGAAGTAGATAGCTCATGGCTCCATGCAGAACACCTACTCGCCCAAGGGTTAAAGTTGCCGCGTGGAATTCTGTATTTGTCCCCTTACCTGCGGCTTCAATACCGATGAGGCGCACAGATGGCTCTTCCACAAATTCATGGAATAGTCCCATCGCATTAGAACCACCACCGACACAGGCAAGCAGAATGTCTGGCAATCCGCCCCATTTTTCATGGCTCTGACGACGACTTTCTTTGCCAATTACCGCATGGAAATCACGCACGATCATCGGATAGGGATGGGGACCAGCAACAGAACCAAGAATGTAGTGGGTATCGACAACATTAGTTACCCAGTCGCGAATCGCCTCAGAGGTAGCATCCTTGAGTGTGCCAGTACCTGCTTCGACGGGACGTACTTCTGCACCCATAAGCTTCATACGGAAGACATTCAGGGCTTGGCGCTCCATGTCCTGCACACCCATATAAATCACGCATTGCAAACCAAACCGAGCGCAAACTGTAGCTGTAGCGACTCCATGTTGTCCTGCGCCTGTCTCGGCAATGACGCGCTTTTTGCCCATACGAATGGCAAGGAGAACTTGAGCGAGGGCATTGTTAATTTTATGTGCACCTGTGTGGTTGAGATCTTCTCGCTTCAGGTAAATCTGAGCCGTGCCATAGTGCTGTGTCAATCTCTCCGCAAAATATAGGGGGCTAGGTCTGCCCACATAGTCCCGCAAGTAGCCATCTAGCTCATTGTTAAAGTCTGGATCGTTTTTGTAATGATAGAAGGCGGTTTCTAGCTCAGTAAGAGCACTCATGAGGGTTTCGGGGACATATTTGCCACCAAATATACCAAACCGTCCTAATGCGTCGGGACGATTGGGAAGTGTAGGCGTTGTTTTAGGAGCGATCGGCGTTGTGGTCATTGCGGTGAGTCTTGACTGATGAGTTAGCTACTATTAAATCTTGATTGGTGCGCTTATGGCACTGTAGCTAGGATAACAAAATAGTTAAGATCTCGAAATGATGGTTTGAGCGATCGCTTATAAAGATCTACAGATCTGTACTTTTATCTATGTGCTCGTGTTGCTAATAACTCTGCATAGGGAGTTTCATGGAGATGGGCTTTGCCAACGGAGCCAAATAGGTTGAGTTTGTCGATGATTACTTCCTGCATGGCAGCGATCGCTTCCCCTGCAATTTCTAATAAATCCTTAGGACTATCACCACAAATTTCTAGCTTGAGCGACTGCATATAGGCTTGACGTACTTCCGTATTGACATTAAATTTACACACTCCCAATTGAATCGATCTTTCGATCATCTCCTTGGGTAATCCCGAAGCGCCATGTAAAACCAAGGGAATATCTATAAGGCTCCGAATCTTTTCTAGACGGTCAAAATCCAGACGAGGTGGACTTTTATATTCACCATGCACATTACCAATAGTGACAGCTAAAGCATCCACCTGAGTTTGATGCACAAATTCTAAGGCTTGAATCGGATCGGTCATCTTAGCTTCTTTCTCAGCGATCGTGAGTCCATCTTCAGTGCCACTAATTCTGCCAATTTCCGCTTCCACGATCGCATGGAACTTATGAGAGATGACAGTCATGTCTCTCGTAAACCGCAAATTTTCTTTGTAAGGCATGGGTGAACCATCCGCCATAATTGATCGCACACCAGCATCCAGAGCCAAGCGAATATCCGCCGACGAAGTACTGTGATCGAGATGAATGGAGGTGGGGACATTGGCTGACTTTGCTGCCTCAATGCACATTCTTACTAAGGGAAGTTTGCCATACTTGAGCGCGCTAGGATGCAATTGCAACATGGCAGGACTGCGACTAATTTCCGCAGCATTGACCACAGCTTTTACGCCTTCTAAGTTATAGACATTAAATGCGCCGATCGCATAGGCATTACGGCGTGCAGTTTCTAGAAGTTCCCTAGTTGAACTCAACATGATGGCTTGTGATTAAATTCTGCTTAAAGATGAACGCAAGATAATCATATAGCCTTTATAGTGCTTTGCAATGACTTTAAAATTTTGAAAGCAGCATGAAGTGCCACTTTCAAAAAAACTGCTGTAGTGATGCCAATATTAATCGGGATGATAGGATTTGAACCTACGACCCTCGCGTCCCGAACGCGATGCGCTACCAAGCTGCGCTACATCCCGAATTAAGAATTAGATAGATATTGTTTTGCAATACCTATCTAAATTTTAGAGTAATTTTTGTAACCAGTGAATAACAAGAGCATTGACAATCTCAGGGCGATCATCGTGGGGGCAATGTCCTGTATTAGGAATGGGAATGATCTGAATATCCTTGATTTTACTTGCTTCTTGATAAACCTTTGCACCATTGATCGGAGTCCATGGATCGGCATCACCCCATAGCACTAGCAAGGGCTTTTCCACCTTGGCTAACAGGTCAGAGGTGCGCGGACCTGCGGGAGCCGTGAGAATGGAAGCAAAAACCTTTTGTGCGCCTGCATCACAGGATGGTTGATAGAGCATATCCACCAAGTCATCATCGATCGCTTGATGATTGCGATAGACCTGACGTAGGGAATTACGGATGTTACGTTTTTGGCGCACTTGATTAAATACAAATTTGCCAGTGACTTCGGAGCTAACTAACTTGGCAAAGGTCTCCATCACTAAGCGTAAAGGCAAATTCAATTCTTCAGGACGATGATTGAGACCACCTGCGGCATTGAGCAAAACTGCACCGATCGCAATTTCGGGAGAATTCGTTGTTAGCATCAAGGCAAGTAACGCACCAATAGAATTACCGATGAAGATTGCAGGACGTTGAACTAGTTCCTGATGAAAGTCAAGCAGCAATTCTTCCCAAATTTCAAGGGAATAATTGAGAGCAGGTTTTGCGGAAGCACCAAAGCCTAGGAGGTCGATAGCAAACACTTGATAGCCAGCTTCAGCCCATGCGGGAATATTCTTTTTCCAATGACCGATGGACGCGCCAAAACCATGAATCAGTACTAGAGGTGTACCTGAACCCGTGACGGAATATTGGATTTGATGTCCTTGCCATGTCCATGTTGATAATGAACTTTGGAGACGATCGCGAGTTTTGATATTTTCGGTAATTAACATTGCAATAATTATGGGATTTAGACAAAAGGGGCTTTTACCCCAAAGTGGCTATATGCAATCAAATTATAGCAAATGTGCCATTAATCCTTTGTCTAGCTAAAGACCTAAAAGCTTGTGTCACCTACTATGCAAGCAGGACAAAACCAAATCGGTTAAAATTTGGATAGATCAAATCCCTATCCACAGATAAACTTCATGGTTTTATTGCAGCCCTTGACCACCACATCACCACAATCCTCTGAATCAACAGGAGTTGCCCAGAAATTTGCGGCTTTGCGTTCGCAATTGGCGAAACATAAACTTGATGCCTATTTTGTTCCTTCGGCAGATGAACATCTCAATGAGTACTTGCCCGAAGCGAAACAGCGTCGTCAATGGATTAGTGGTTTTACAGGTTCGGCTGGAGATTTTTTAATTGATACTGATCATGCTTGGGTCTTTGTTGATCCGCGCTATTACGAGCAGGCGGATATGCAGGTGGATGCAACGTTACAAAAGGTCTGCAAAGTGGGATTGGAAGATCACCAGACCGTAGAAGAAGTTCTTGAAGAATTGGGGGCGAATGCCACGAAGCAAGAGAAAACCTTTCGTCTCGGCATCGATCCCTTTACGATTACCATTTCTCAATATCGTCGCTTTGCCGATCACTTAAATGCTAGTGGTGTCGAGATTGTACCGATCCTCGAAAATTTGGTGGATACGGTGCGATCGCAAAGTCCTTGGGCAGAGAGTGAACCGATTCCTGCCTTTGGCGATCAGCCTGTTATTGCTTTGCCTGATGAGATTACAGGGGAGAGCTTAACCAAGAAATTAGAACGGGTACGTGAGGCATTAGGGAAAAAGAAGGCAGCGATTTTACCTGTCACCAAGTTGGATCAGATTGCGTGGCTCTACAATTTGCGGGGTCATGATGTCGAGTGCAATCCTGTATTTATTAGCTATGCGATCGTCACTTTGACCGATGCTTATCTCTTTACTAATACCTCACGTATTGATGAAGCAGTGCGACAATTTCTAACTGGGCAAGTGCAAATCCTTGACTATGAGCAATATTTACCAACATTGCGATCGCTTGCCGCCAATCATCGATATGTACTGATCGCCGCACCGCAAAACACCTACGGAACCTATTTGCAACTTAAGGAAGTTAAGGCAAAAATTGTTGATGGGGACAATCCAATTGAGAATTTCAAATCCCATAAGAATGCTATCGAAATCGCTCAAATGCAACAAGCCAATCTCAAGGCTAGCTGGGCAAAGACTCTAACGATTAAATGGATTGAAGAACAGATCACCGCAGGTAATGTCATTAGCGAAAGAGATGTTGCTCATAAAATAGAAAGATTATATAAGCATCAGGAAGGTTTTATCGAACTCAGTTTCCCGACGATCGCAGGCACGGGTGCGAATGGCTCGATTGTGCATTACAGCAATCCCAACCCAGATTGTAAACTGATCAATGGTGATTTGCTCCTGTTAGACTCAGGCTCGCAATTTTATGGTGGTACGACCGATGACACGCGCTCTATTAGCATTGGTGAACCGACTGCGGAACAACGCGATCGCTACACAGAGGTTCTCAAATCCCATATCAATTGTGCGATGCAGAAGTTCCCTAAAGGTACGACAGGCAGTCAAATCGATGGTATTGCCCGTTCTTCTCTCTGGCAAAGTGGGCTGGACTATGGACATGGTACTGGGCATGGCGTGGGCGTATTTCTCAATGTCCATGAAGGACCTAATGGCATCAGTAAGCGCGTGAGTCAATCCCTCGATCTCGGAACAATCAATAGCATTGAGCCGGGGTACTATCAACCGAAATGGGGTGGTATCCGTTTGGAGAATCTCTATTTTGTGAAGGAAGTTAAGCAAGAATATCCGAAGTCTGTAAGTGATAATCCTAATAAAACACCTTGGTATGAGTTTGAATCTTTGACCTACATTCCATTTGACAAGAAATTAATTGATCGCAGCAAGCTTAATGCTCAGCAGATTGCATGGCTAGAAAATTACTATAAGAAAGTAATAGAGAAACTCTCACCACTACTTACTGATTCAGAAAGAAATTGGTTACAAAATGCTTGTAAATTCTAAAAAACGGCGCGATGCGCCGCTTTTTTGATTTATGTAATTACCGTAGGCTGATCGCGTCCTGTAAGAACTTTGATCTGAGCGACTTGGTCGGCAATCTCGATTAACTCTTTTAGAGCTTCTTGAGTATCGAGGGAATGCTTAGCAATATTTGGCTCATAGCTTTCGACATAGAGACGAAGGGTAGCGCCTTGAGTGCCAGTACCCGACAGACGGAAAACGATCCGCGAATCATCGGTGAAGCCAATTCTAATACCTTGATTTTTACTAACACTGCCATCAACAGGATCGGTATAGCTAAAATCATCAGCAAAAGCAACTTCGTAATTACCAAATTTCTGACCTTTCAATTCGGCAAATTTATTGCGGAGATTATTGACTAGAGTATTGGCGCGATCGCTATCGACACCTTCATAGTCATGGCGAGAATAGAAATTACGTCCGTAAAGTTGCCAATGTTCCTTAACGATCGATTCGACAGACTGCTGACGTGCCGCCAGAACATTGAGCCAGAATAATACTGCCCAGAGACCATCCTTTTCGCGGACATGATTAGAACCAGTCCCAAAGCTTTCTTCTCCGCAAAGGGTTGCCTTACCTGCGTCGAGCAAGTTACCGAAGAATTTCCAACCTGTTGGCGTTTCATAGCTCTCGATGCCAAGTCGGGCAGCAACGCGATCGGGAGCTTGGCTGGTGGGCATAGAACGGGCAATACCTGCAAGTCCACCCTTGTAGGCGGGGACATGGTGAGCATTGGCGGCGAGAATTGCAAGGCTATCGCTAGGTGTGACAAAGAATTTTTTGCCAAGAATCATATTGCGATCGCCATCGCCATCGGAAGCCGCACCAAAGTCAGGAGCATCATCGCCATAGAGCACTTCGACTAGATCATGGGCATAGACTAAGTTGGGATCTGGATGTCCATCACCAAAGTCTTCAAGTGGTACATAATTTTGCAAAGCACTAGTAGGTGCGCCTAAACGGTTAACCAGAATTTCTTGAGCATAGGGACCCGTTACGGCGTGCATTCCATCGAAGCGCAGACTGAAATCGGGAGAGGCAAGTAATAATTTAATGCGATCGAAATCAAAGAGAGATTCCATCAATTCCGCATAGTCAGCAACGGAATCGATCACTTCCACAACCGTATCGCCGAGTTTGGTTTCACCTAGGCGATCGAGATCGAGGTCACTGGCTTCAAGGATTTTATACTCACTAATGTTCTTGGTGATGTCATAGATCGCGTCAGTGATTTTTTCGGGTGCGGGTCCCCCGTTGCCTGTGTTGTACTTGATGCCAAAGTCGCCATCTTTGCCTGCGGGATTATGACTGGCGGAGAGGATGATCCCACCGAAGGCTTTATATTTACGAATGACACAGGAGGCTGCAGGTGTAGATAAAATGCCACCTCGTCCAACTAAAATTTTACCAAAACCATTAGCGACTGCCATTTTTAGGATTACTTGAATGGCATGGCGGTTGTAGTAGCGTCCATCGCCACCAACGACGAGGGTTTGGTCTGCAAATCCTTCGAGACTGTTAAATATGGATTGAACGAAATTTTCGAGATAGTTAGGCGTTTGAAAAACGGTAACTTTTTTTCTAAGTCCAGAAGTACCGGGCTTCTGGTCGGCAAATGGAGATGTAGAAACGACTTTTATGCTCATTAAACTTGCAAGTTAACCATGCTCTAGAATAAACGCAAAAATGCCCATGCTTTTAGGCTTGCTTTAATTCTAAGAGGCATTGGTTAGCTAGGCACAAACAAATTCATCCCCTTGGAAAGCTTTTTTTAGAGGGGGCTTAAGCCCATTAATTAGATGCTGACGTTACGTGGAAGTTTCTAACTATAACTGAGCGAAGCCGAAGCCAATGTTGCTAACTAATGATTTAGGACTGCAATATCTATGAAGATCTCAATTTCTCTAAAACCTGCTCCAAAAAACTTAGCAATTCTGTGAAAGCATTACAGTGCTTTGCACATACTTAAAAACCAGAAATAAGCCCAAAAAAATTTTTACTGCGTTTACCAGTAGCTTTGTTTCCGCGCCTTTGGCGGGGAAACAAAGCTATGTAGCTCGCTTGCTTGAAAAATGCTATAAGTAGCTAGGCATAATTAGATACAAACCAAAAACCAGAAAGTTGAGCTCCTATGGGGCGCAACTTTCTGGTTTTTGGTAATTTATTTTGCACAGGCACTTATGCTACCAAAAGTAGTAATTAGGTTGTACCTCAAGAGAGATGAATCTCCAAATTAAGGCAATTAGTCGAGAAATCTATGCATAGTCTTCAGCTTTGTAGTAAGCTAAGGACTATATGAAAGGGAGTAGCTACTGAGTAACTAATTTGAAATCTAAATGAATTTAGAGTTTAAATTAGATAACAATCAGACCACTTGAGTCAACATACTGTCTTCGCCGACTGGTTCAAGTGACAAGTTTTATTTAGAGATATCATCTCAAAGCTTGGCAGCGAGACTTTCACTGAGTTCACACCTGATGTGAGCTTGGTGAGGTCTTTGTGTATCTCTATCAAGCTCAATCAGGACTTTTCAAAACCTGAAGGAGTTTGTTAGAGTGCTAACCGCTTTTACTGCAAGTTTATTATTGATTACAATTTCTGAGCTGGGCGATAAAACTTTCTTTATTGCCGTGATTTTGGCGATGCGTCATCCCCGCCGTACAGTGTTTTCCGCAGTGTTAGCGGCTCTTGCAATGATGACTATTCTTTCTGTCCTATTGGGACAAGCTTTATCCCTATTCCCAAAAATTTATATTCACATCGGCGAAATTGCTTTATTTCTAATCTTTGGAGCCAAGTTAATTTACGATGCATCACAGATGTCGGCAAAGTCGGAAGATGAAGTGGTGCTTGAAGCAGAAGAAACTGTAGACACACAGGACGCTTCTAGGGTGATGGCTAAATTACCAATTATCGGTAAATTTTTGAGCAGCATTGCATCGCGCTATTCTTGGTTAGGAATATGGACTCAAGCCTTTGTAATGACCTTTGTGGCGGAATGGGGCGATCGCACGCAAATTAGCACGATCGCTTTAGCGGCGGCCAATAATCCTATATTTGTGACTATCGGCGCGATTTTAGGTCATGGCATTTGCACAGCGATCGCAGTAATCGGAGGCCGCTTCATTGCAGGCAGAATTTCCGAACGTGTAATTACTGCGATCGGCGGAGTTTTATTTATCATTTTTGGCATAAATGCCTATTTGCAGGGAGTTTAGCTAGAGTTTTAATAAATTAAAAGCATATTTGATCAAGACTACTGCATAAAAAATCTGAAATTATTAAGGGTCAAGCAGTCCAGAAACGCTCAAGTGAAAACGCTTAGTATTTGTGATTGGCAATTGTAACCTTATAGGTTACAATTGTGTTTATACATAATAAATACATAATAAATACATAGTTAACCATTTGCTAAATAGGAGGTTTTAATGAGTACATCGGTTAATCATAAGTAGGTTGGAGTAAGACCAATAATGATTAAAAATTTTAAAAATAAACTACTAGAAAGTTTGCTAAACGGTGATATGCAACCAACTACTAAAGAACACAAAAAGCTGCAAATAAGACTTGAGCATATAGACTCAGCTTCAAAAATAGAGAATCTTAAGCTACCTGGATATGATTTACATAAACTAAAGGGAAATAAGAAAGGTGTTTGGTCGATCAAAACAACTGGAAATTGGCGAATTACATTTAGGTTTGAAGATGGTCACGCTTATGACGTAAATCACGAGGATTATCACTAAAAAATAGAAATTAGGGATGTAATTTTACATTAAATTACGTCCCTGACTTCTAGGAGTAGCGTATTTATAACGCAAAGAAGAGGTACTTTTATGAACGAATTATTAGAAAGTTTAAAGAACAGAAAAACTAGACCCGTTCATCCTGGGGAGGTAATCCTAGATATTCTAGAAGATATAGAGATTTCCCAAACTCAGTTTGCCAAAATGCTAGGAGTATCTCGCCGAACAGTTAATCAAATTATTCGGGGACATAGACCAGTGACTGTGGATATGGCAATTAGAATTGGTAAAGCTTTGGGCAATGGTCCTGAATCATGGCTGAATCTTCAGCAGAAAGTTGATCTTTGGGATGCATTACAGAAGTATGAAGAAGAATACGAGAAAGTGTTGACGGTGGCGTAAAAGTTTGAAAAAGCGTTTAGATGTTTTATTGGTTGATCTGGAGCTTGCGCCATCACGGGAGCAGGCTCAAAAATTTATTAGGGCAGGCTGGGTACAGGTCAATCAACAGGTAATTGATAAACCGGGAACGGAAGTTAAGGAATATGCCGCAATTTTGGTGAAGCAACAATCGCCTTTTGTGTCCCGTGGTGGAGAGAAACTGGCGGGAGCCTTGTCTAAGTTTGGTATGAACTTACGCGATCGCACTTGTTTGGATGGCGGGATCTCGACTGGTGGCTTTACGGACTGTATGCTGAAGCAGGGAGTCGCTAAGGTCTATGGCATTGATGTGGGTTATGGTCAGGTCGCTTGGGAAATTCGCAGTGATGAGAGGGTCGTACTGCGAGAGCGAACTAATCTAAGGCATCTTACCCCCGAAGATTTGTATTGTGATGGAGATATTGTGCCTGACTTTGCCGTTTTGGACTTGTCGTTTATTTCCCTAACTAAAATTTTGCCTGCGTTGTGGAATTTGTTGAGATCGCCCCGCGAGATTTTACTGCTGGTCAAGCCACAATTTGAGGCAGGTAAAACACAAGTGGGAAAAAATGGTCTTGTGCGGGAACCAAAAGTTAGGGCTGAGGCGATCGCAAATGTCCTAACCACAGCCAAAGGTTTAGGATGGCAATTTAAGGGATTAACACCTTCTCCGATTCAAGGTCGTACTGGCAACTATGAATATTGGCTCTGGCTCAGTGATCAAGATTCAGAAATTACTACACCTAGTTTTGATGAAATTCTTGCAATTACGACCTGAGTATATAGGTAGCTAGACATAAATAAACTAAAAGCCCAGAGTTTTGTTCCGTTCGCTAAGCGGGCGGAACAAAACTCTGGTTTGGGTTTTAATTAAGTTGAGCTACTTAGCAGTCCTAAATCATTTGTAGATTTTTGGGTTTGTGGAAGCGCACCCCAAAGGGGTGCGCTTCCACAAACCCTTTAGGATTGCTATAGTTAGTTTTTATATAAATGCCAAAGATGATTTAACTCAAGGATTAGTGTTGCAGCCCATACAAAGATACTGATGCCAGCCGCCGATGCCGCAATATCCTTAATAATGCCAATTCGCATGTCCTCGCTCGGTTGCACAAAATCGCACAAAATCTCGATCGCACTATTAAATAACTCCGAAACTAACATCATTCCTGTTGCTAGTAAAATCAATGTAACATCAACCCATTTCTGAACAATAAAAGACAAAATAAGGACTGGAACTGATAAAACAAGTTTGTAAGCAACACTAAAATCAGATACTGCAAAATGAAGCCCCGAAAATATAACTTTTAACTTTTTGATTGGATCGTATTTTGATTTGGTGTGCTTAGACATAAATACATAGATTAATTTAATTAGAAAATGTGACCTCAATACCAGCCTTTAATTGTTCTTTAATTGTATTTACAGTTGCGTCGGTATTGGGAAAGTAGCCCCCTGAGCGTAAGCGTCAAAATGCTGTTTGAAGTATTCCCACGAAGTCATTTCTGCACCTTCAATTTTTTCTGCTGGAGCATCTTTAAAAAGTGGAATTCGGGTTTCAATTTCCTTCTTTAAAATTGCTGGTAAGGCATGAAAATCATTGACCTTTTTTCCGTGGGCGCTATAGATTAAATACCCCTCGCGTTGTCCCATTTTCATCCAAGGTAGCCAAGGTCCGACCCGATTCCAAGATAGGTCTAATTTGGAAACAGTCGTAGTATTAGGATCTTCAAGATCGGCAGTGGGGACTGAGAGTTTGAACAATTCCACAGCATTATAGATTGGGCGATCGCAATGTTCGGCAAACTGCGGTTCATTCGCGAGGGGATTAGGATATTGGGCAAAGAGATCAAAAATAAAAGTAGTCGTATCTCCATCAACCTCAGCAGGGATATTGCGGCGAAATGTGCCTTGAATAGGGCTATTTGCCACATGCATCACAGGCAACATTTTCCCCGTCCAAGGATTTTGCCAATAACGCAGCATCTCGCCAGTGTCAGGATCAAGATATAGCAATACTTCCCGCGAGGTAAAATCCCAAACTCCATCACCCTGATCGATACATCGCCCCACACTCATACCAAGGATTTTAAATAGCTTGCGCTTTGGCTCATCAGGCATGAAGGAATAGAGATAGCCACTCCAAGCTAAATATGATGCTGTCCCATTGGTCGTACATCTGGTTTTAGCAAACTGCGTAGCCGAAAATTCTCTCGTATCTGCAAACATTGCTTTTCTCGCTATTTTTTAGATTTTAATCGCTGGTAGCTAGATTCAGTGTACAGAATTTATGCAAAGTGAGAAATGCATAAGCCCAACCCTTTACTTAAAGTTAAAAGTCTGTGGGGCTTACTTTGCTAGCACCACAGGCTTTTAATTGTTTCTGCTAAAGACGAAATGTTGCTTGATTACATCAAATTTGCTGCATTTCCAATAGTCGATGTGGGAAACGATTAATTCGCGATCGCCTGATTGATCTGCAAATTTGCCAAGGGTGAGGTCACTCCATCCAGTCACACTAATGCGTGGTTTCCATGGAAATGGGGCATCCCAACTCATTGTCCAATTTGCGGTGATCAGACTGTCGGTACGGGAGATGTCATGAAGTTCGAGCTTGAGATTTTTAAACCAAAATGTAATAAACCCAATCATCTTTTGATATTGCTTAATTCCGCGAAAGTTGTAGACAGGATCTTTAAAATAGACATCTTCGCTATAGATGCTATAGGTTTGCGCTTGGGGAAATTTGGCGTAATCTGCCTTAATGATGTCAATAATATTGGTCATACTCTCTTTAAAAATCTTTACACTTATCTTTGATGATAACCTTGTGATTGCCTAAAGCCGATCTTGCACTTACCAAAAATGTAGCAACAGTTGAACTTTTTAATTTAGGAGAATCTTGAGGGACTTACGATTAATTAAAGTACCTACGACTTTGACTAAGCGAAGTCAAAGTCGCAGGTACTCGGTGGTACCTTTTTTTCTCGTCAAGTCCCTAATGTGGGCTAGTGTGATCACTGCCTATTTGCATTATTTAAGTTTGGGATTGATTTTTGCGTCTTTATCTACAGAATTATTTACCCTCAAACAAGACCTAACCAATAAAGATGCATGACGAGTTTTGATTGCAGATAGTATTGAATTGCAGGAATTACTGTCTTAACAACGCGAATTTTAAGGGTTTTATATTTTGAGAAAAGCCTAGAATAATATATCTTTCAGACTGTTTTCTAGATAGAAATATCGATATTTATTGTCGTCGGGCTATTGTCTTTATACCCTACCTTTTCGTTTTTGATGTGGATTAAAAATCTGTGTGCTGATAAGTAACCAGAAGTCATTTCAGAGAAAATTAAACTTCTCAGAACGATCAACCATGTAGAGCTTTTGGGATTCAATTTAACTCCCCTCTTAGCTTCTATAATGGCAAGAGGTATTAGGTTAGGCTTATAAATAAGAAAGAGTGCAAAGCGCCCTTTCTTATTTATTTTACGTTAATATTCTAGACGGCTGACTCTTGTTCGCTTTCGATTAAAGGAGATCGCAAACAGAGATAAATCAATGCGCCAACTAGGGGAACTAGGGAAATAAATGTAAAAAAACGATCATCAGTCATGCCTCGTCTTTCCATATCATCACTAAGTAACCATGGAAATAGTAGTGACAACATACAGAAATCTAAGGTCATCACATGGATAAATCGGCTGGTTTGCCATTGCTGCACAAAATCTGCCCAGTTGCCATTGGCAAATCCATAGACTAAAAAATAAAAGGCGATCGCAGTCAGTCCAATCCCAGTCCAGCGTGACTCTAATGCAGAAATTAGGCGGTTCTTTTTGCCGATAAAGGTAGGGTTTGGTTCACGCAGGGCAAAGTAGGGAAGTAGGGCAAATGCTCCAACCAAAAATGAGAGACTGGCAAATAGCCAAGCGGGTACTTTTTGTCCACGCCCGTCGCTGACTAGCATACAGGCATAGATGAAGGGAAATACACCCATGAGGTTAAACAAGGCAACAATTAAGGCGTTTGTACTTTGCCAGTCGCCTGTGCTCAACTTGAGAATTAGTTGTAAGGTATCAGGGCGATCAGGCGGTGCGAAGATGAAGGCATAGACGGAAAATAAAATCCAAATCAACCAAAATCCAAGTTTATTAGACATAAATCAAATAGTTGCGGCTCAATAAGTAAATCGGGGAGGTAAAGAAAGGCAGAAATTGATAAAATTGTAGCGAACAGCAAAAGCAGCGAAAACTATGCTGAGCGTGAACTTAACCCATCTAATCAATGATGCAAAAAGTTACGAAACAGTGCTTCAGATGCGATGGACAGGATGAGTAAGCTGTCCAAAATGCAAAATTTCAGAGGCGATCAAGCGTGGCAAAGATGAAACCCATCCTGCCCGTCAACGATACCAGTGTAAAACTTGTAACACTAACTTTGATGATCTAACCGACACAATAGACGAATCTCGGACGGGAAAGCAAAGAAGGGGATAATATTCGTCCAATGATTACGCCAAAACTTGGAGATCGATAGATATTGTTTGTCCCATTTTTCAGCAAAGAGTTCGAGGTTAAACTTTGCCTCGGTTTCCGTAGCAGCGCTATAAATCGCATTGAGGTCAGCACAAAATTGCTTGCGTTGTTGCCAAAGTCCAAAAGCGACCGAATTTCTGAGCATGTGGACAATGCATAACTGTACCTGAGTTTTTGGAAATACAGTCTCTGCTATGGCAAGGTGATGTTGAGCAGGCTATTAACCTATTTGCAGGGTGTACATCCAAACGATTTATCAAATTTCTGGCTTATTTACGCAATCATCGTCATCCTATTCCTGAGTATAGTTATTTACAGAAACAGGGACTTACCATTGGCTCTGGCTCTGTGGAATCAACTATTAAGCAGATTGGTCGTCGGGTCAAGATTTCTGGCGCTCAGTGGCATAGAAACAATGTTGCTCAAGTTTTGAAACATCGTTGTGCTTATCTCAATGGCTATTTCTATTCTCCTAAGTATTTCTACTCAGCGCCTAACTGAGATGCTCCCTCTCGTCCCCTAGCGAGTAGGGGAGCACCTTGGTCAATGGCGATTGCCCACAGGCGCGCCAATGTGCAGGTTGGTGCAGGTGCTGGGGTTAGGAAGGTGTTATCGGTGACCACTTCCATATCGCGCACCATGCCCTGATTGGTGTAGTTATAACGGCGTAGGATGCCCAATGCCCCTTCACGCATGACGGAACGAGTGGTATTGGGTTCATACAAGGCAATCGTAATGGACTCATAAAACGCCTGATTACCCCCACCAGCACCCACAGGCGGGGCATCATCAGGGCGCGGTATCGTCCGCACAAACTGATAATCCACCTGTGGTTTGGGCGTATAGCTGGGTTGTAAGTCCAACGTGCCATCGGCACGCACCTGCAACGCCAAAAAAAAACTGACCTACTCCACGCATGCGCCCGCGAAATCCAGCACAGCGGGCGCATCGGCAATTGGGTCAAAATTGCGCGGGTCACGCACGGGGCGCGTTTCGGGTACATATGCGCCAATCGGCAGGGTGGGCTGAACCCCAAAGACAATCACCATGCCGACCAACACCATAAACCCTAGCCAAAGCACCACCAACGGCATCTTACTACTAGGAGTTAAATACGAATTTTTCGCTTTTTCAGTCACCTTTTAGCCTCTGGGCTGGCACTTTATGTCAAATTTATAGCGAAATGACGTGCCTTGAATACGAAAATTATAGCCATATTTATCATAGCCAATATTGGCAACCGCTTCCGCAGGCGCACCCTGCTCGATGGCGTATGCCCACAATGTTGCAAAATGACAAGTGGGCGCAGGGAGGGCGGTATAATCGCCACTGGCAATGTCATCCACGTCCTTGTCCATGCCCTGATTCACATAGGTGTAGGTGGTGCGAATGCCCCCGCTACTGCTTGAACTACGTCGCCATTGACCAGGTTCATACACGGCAATGTCAATCGGTTCGTGAAAGCTCTCGTTTGCGCCACCTGCGCCGATGGGTGGTGCATTGTCGGGGCGTGGCACAGGGCGCACGAACTCAAAATCCACCCGTGGCTTGGGGTGGTCATAGGCGGGTTGCAAGTCGAGCTTGCCATCTGAGCGCACCTGTTGGGCATTAAAGCCAATCAAGAGTGCTTCCCCATTTTCGCTGGCAAATGCCAACACGTTGACATATTCCACAATGGGGTCATAGTTGCGTGGGTTATTCACGACACGGGTGTTCGCCTTACCAAAGCCACTCTTGAACAGGGGCAGAGTGATGAATATCAACAGAGGTACGCCAATAATCAACGCACCGACCAAGGTATATAAACATCCCAGCCCACTGGTCGGTGAGGTGGGCATTCCTTTGGGTTTCTCTTCTGCGTAACCCGCATCGTCATCGTGGGGCATAGGTATCCCTCTCCCTAGGTTTTTGGGGTGCAATCGGTGTTGAACTCATAGCGAAATGACGTGCCTGTGATGCCAAACTCATAGCCTTCTTCGTCGTATTCGATATTGGCAACCGCTTCCGCAGGCGCACCTTACCTTGCTCGGTTTCCAATCGATCGCGTCCCCTAGCGAGTAGGAGACACCTTTTTTGTGCGGTTTTATTGTATCAGCCATTTTTGTTTCCAATCGATCGCGTCCCCTAGCGAGTAGGATATTTCATATTTTCCCACTTTTTACTAGAAATTACTATAGTTTCCAATCGATCGCGTCCCCTAGCGAGTAGGGGATTGAGTGGAGTGATGTACGAAAGATTATTGAGCAATTGTTTCCAATCGATCGCGTCCCCTAGCGAGTAGGGGAAATGTGCTTTTACTGGAAATAACCTAGCAATCTTAGTTTCCAATCGATCGCGTCCCCTAGCGAGTAGGGGATCTCAAAATCCAAGTCAAATAATCAATCGCCAAAGATCGGTTTCCAATCGATCGCGTCCCCTAGCGAGTAGGGGAATGCCAAGATAGCCTTGAGTTATAGCGGCAAGGGTGTTTCCAATCGATCGCGTCCCCTAGCGAGTAGGGGATCAGGCATATCAGAACAGGATTAATCGTAAAAGTCCTAGTTTCCAATCGATCGCGTCCCCTAGCGAGTAGGGAAAAAATTGCTCTTGAAAAGGAACGAGAAAAGGAACAAGAGTTTCCAATCGATCGCGTCCCCTAGCGAGTAGGGGAATCCCTCACGATCGCCTCAATACTCCTTCGATACTCTTGTTTCCAATCGATCGCGTCCCCTAGCGAGTAGGGGAGAGGCAACTCCATACACTCTAAACGCAGGGATCTTCCTGTTTCCAATCGATCGCGTCCCCTAGCGAGTAGGGGAAGGTTTGGATCGTATTGTGCTGTCATTGCTAATTGCGTTTCCAATCGATCGCGTCCCCTAGCGAGTAGGGGATCTATGACATCAGCAATGTACATTCTGGAAAAATGGGTTTTCCAATTGATCGCGTCCCCTAGCGAGTAGGGGATTAGGTTGTCTGCTAAGAAGGCTGCGGTCTCTGGTAACAGTTTCCAATTGATCGCGTCCCCTAGCGAGTAGGGGACCAACCCTTAATTCATAGCGTAGGCTAGCCCACTCATGTTTCCAATTGATCGCGTCCCCTAGCGAGTAGGGGAGCGATAACAAATTTACAATTTATTTTCAAGCACAATGTTTCCAATTGATCGCGTCCCCTAGCGAGTAGGGGAAGGGACAGAAGACTAAAGTCGATATTGTGATCTACTTTAGTTTCCAATTGATCGCGTCCCCTAGCGAGTAGGGGATCAAACTGCGATCGACTGCTTGCCTCCCGATGAATTTCGTTTCCAATTGATCGCGTCCCCTAGCGAGTAGGGGAAATGGTGAAAAAGAAAAAGTAGAAAAAGAAGTGACATACTGTTTCCAATTGATCGCGTCCCCTAGCGAGTAGGGGAGCGACATAAACACCCTCACCCTTGCGGCTGCACTAGTTTCCAATTGATCGCGTCCCCTAGCGAGTAGGGGAAACGTAGCTCCTAATGCTATCAAGTCAGTAACCGAGATGTTTCCAATTGATCGCGTCCCCTAGCGAGTAGGGGATAAATCTCAGTTCTCCAACTCCACTTCCAATTACAAATGTTTCCAATTGATCGCGTCCCCTAGCGAGTAGGGGACTTGACGGTGACGATGACAGTAAGGCTAGTTTCACTCTTGGAGTTTCCAATTGATCGCGTCCCCTAGCGAGTAGGGGATTCTATCTCTGAAGGCGAGGCGGTCTGAGGGTTTACAAGTTTCCAATTGATCGCGTCCCCTAGCGAGTAGGGGAGTTACAGCTAAAGGTAATAGCTTCATGAGACAGCTACAGTAGTTTCCAATTGATCGCGTCCCCTAGCGAGTAGGGGACAAACAGTCGAGATTATTTTCCCGTGCAATTTGAAGTTTCCAATTGATCGCGTCCCCTAGCGAGTAGGGGAGAAGTGGATTACATTGCACAAAGAGTTTTAGCTCGTCGCGTTTCCAATTGATCGCGTCCCCTAGCGAGTAGGGGATATCGAGGATGTCTCTTGGTAAAAATGCTTGCAGAGTTTCCAATTGATCGCGTCCCCTAGCGAGTAGGGGAAAATGGTTTGATAAGCTTTAGAAGCGGTTAAGAGAGTTTCCAATTGATCGCGTCCCCTAGCGAGTAGGGGATGCTTGCGGGTCGGTTACTCCTCACCCAACTCCGTAAGGTTTCCAATTGATCGCGTCCCCTAGCGAGTAGGGGACAAACGTTATCCAAATCCAAAGAGTATTTTATTGAGTTTCCAATTGATCGCGTCCCCTAGCGAGTAGGGGAAGCCAACTTTTTTTACTATTTTTTACAAGTAAAATAGTTTCCAATTGATCGCGTCCCCTAGCGAGTAGGGGATTTAACTATCGTGCATAAGATTAGTACAATAAAATTTTGTTTCCAATTGATCGCGTCCCCTAGCGAGTAGGGGAAGCAGAAGCCTTACAAACTCAACAAGA